>CAYFGJ010000017.1:0-14604 GCA_964342835.1 uncultured Ectothiorhodospiraceae bacterium
ACAATCAGTTTTCTTTTAGGTGCAAATCTATTTGATGGTGCTATAGCTTTCTGATCAATTTCAGCTGATTTTATTAAATTTCCATCTACAATAATAGAATCAAGCGATTGAATTCTTTGTTCAATTCTTCTTAATCCCGGTATAAAAGATTCTGCAGATTTTCGATTCTTTATTGCATCAATTTCAACCATAAGTGCTTTTGAACCAATTAAATATAAAGGGTCTTCTACAACCAAATTCTCTCCATCAGATAAAATTACACTTTGTTGATTAGAGCTTGCACTTGATCTTTCTGTGATATTTAATTGATTAGCTATCTTTAATGCTTCTTCTAGTTGAATAATTCTGTCTTCCATAGTTTTTTTAGCTAAATTTCTTTTACTCAAAGCTTGTCCAACTAGTTGATTTTTGGTGTTTTGAATTAACTCATTAATACTATCAGCCAATTCTTTTGAAGTTAATTTATTTGACATATCTACATATTCATTTAACCACTTTGCTGATATTTTAGGGTCTGTATGTATAAAAGAAATTGTTAAAAACTGTTCATCTCTAATTTCTCTTGACATAACACCAGAGTCTATAACAAACTTTAATTTTTTGTGAAAATTTTCTTCAAATGATATTTCTTTATTAGGTTCACTAAAATGTTTATACAATTCGTTTTCAAAAAAAAAGTTTCTTTGATGTTTTCGTGATTGTGCATTCAATACAAATACTTTATAAACATCTTTTACTCGAATTTCTCTGTTTATAAGTAATTTGCCATCATCATCGAATACGTTAAGCATATTTACATATTTAGATTGTGGAGGGATAACGTATATACTAGACTTATATAATTTTTGAGCTGTTAGTGAATAAATTATAGAAAGAACTAAAGATGCTACGACAATAATTTGTGCAACTCTTTTTTTTTCTTTAAGTGTATTAATAAAATTTGTTAAATTAATATCTTGTGTCATTTTATATTATTGATAGTAAAATATAGTATATACAAACAATTACGTTGTCAATCTCTTAAAAGTGTTATGTTTAACAGCCCCTCTAAGTGGAATTTTTTTATTACTACTTATATATTTGGATATACTTTTAAATACTTGATCTGCAGCTTTAATATATTGATTAATTATAGATTGTGTATGTGATGAAGACATAACTATTTGTGATCCAGCTAAATAACCTACTTTTAACATTTCTTGGGTATAATATGTCATTAATCTATCTGAATCTTTATGCAAAAACTTTAATATTGGTATCGATTCAAGTCCGCAAATTGATATATTAATATTATATTTTTTTGCTACTTTATATAATTTCATTCTTAAATAATTACCTTTATTTTTATTTTTTATTTGAACATTAATTTTTTTCATTTTATTTAATGTTGCAATACCAGCAACGAAGCCAACTCTTTCTGTCCACATTGTAGAACTAATAAATGTATCTTGGGATCTATTCATTATGTTTTTTTTACCTACAATTGCTGATATAGGATGCCCATTGCCTAATGCTTTGCCAAAAATTACAATATCTGGATTAATTCCGAATTTTAAATGAATGCCTCCATAATTATCATGGAATCCTGATGTTATTTCATCAAAAATAAGTACTGCATTTATCTTTTTAGCTGTTGAACGTACATGTCTTAAAAAATCTAAATCTGGTAATTTGTCTCTCATAGGTTCCATTATAATTACACCTATCTCTTTATTAATTACCTTATCAAATGATTTTTTATCATTAAAATAAAATGGAACTGTTGTTTTTAACAAAGACTTTGGAACTCCAATAGTTTTTAAACCTGGTAGTAGTTGTTTATCTAAATTGTTTTTATTTTTTAGATTTAAAGATAAATACCAATCATGCCAACCGTGATAGCCACAAATAGCAATTTTATCTTTTCCAGAATATGCTCTAGCAATTCGTATTGCTACTGAACATGCTTCACCTCCAGATCTAGTAAATTTAACCATCGAACTCCATGGATGAATATTAATTAATTTTTTAGCTAACTCATATTCTTCGTAAGAGTTTAATGTGGACATAGAACCATTTTTTATAGCTTTAATTATTTGTTGATTAATTTCATTATCTGAATAACCTAAAATACAACTTGTAACTCCCATACCACAAAAATCATAGTAATGGTTATTATTTAAATCCCAAATCGAACATCCTTTAGCTTTTTTATAAAAATTAGGCCATAATCCAGGTAAGAACATTTCGCTTCTTTTGGATAGTAGTTGATTTCCTCCAGGAATGATCTTTTTTGCATTAGATAACAATTTTTGTAAATTAATTTTATTCATTATATTTTTTTTCTAAATATTTCATCTTAGTTGCAAGTTTTTGAGCAGTTATAAAGTCAATTTCATCATCTATCTCTATTGATTTCCATTTTGGAAATTTATAACCCAACGTTCTTGAATGATAAAAAGTTTTATTTTTAATAAACGATGATTTAGTAGTTATATAGATTGAACCATCTGGGTATAAGATTTCTGTGCAATCTTGTCTACGAGTATGTTTGGATAATGATGATTGTATATTCTTTAGTTTATTATTTTTATCTGTATATAAACAAAAATTTGGATGATACTTATCATTACTACAAACACCTACAAGTGAATCAAAATTATTTCTCTTCTTATATAAATTCTCTATGCATTTATCAATATCATTAGAATTTGTAAATGGGGATGTAGGTTCTAAAACTAGAATATAATCACAACTTATAGATTCGTTATTTAAATACTCAATAACATGGTCTATTACTTCAATTGTAGTTACTTTATTTCCAGAAAGTTTTTTTGGTCTTAAGAATGGCGTATCAATTCCATGTTTTTTTGCTATTTTTGCAATCTTTGGTGAATCAGTACTAACTATAATTGAATCTATATAAGCTGATTTTTTTGCAGCCATGATTGGCCATGAAACTAAAGGTTTATCTTTTAATTTCAGAATATTTTTATTTTTTAATCCAACGCTACCAGATCTTGCTGGTATAATTGTTACTATAGATTTGTTTTTATACATTTATTTTTTATTTGCCTTGCTATAATCATCTTTAGTTCCTATATCCGCCCATTGTTCATGTATAGGAAATACAGAAACTAATTTTTTCTCTATGTAAGTATCAATTAAGTCTGTCATATCAATTTTTGTATTTTTTTTCATTTTTATTATTACTTCAGGGTTAATTACATAAATACCTGCATTTATTAAATATTTATTATTTGGTTTTTCATGTATCTCAGATATTTTTCCTTTATTTAATTTAATAATGCCAAAAGGAATTGTATTGATATACTCTGATGCGCACAAAGTTATAGCTTTTTTATTTTTGAGATGAAAATCTATCAATTGATTGAAATTAATTTCTGATAAAACATCACCGTTTATAACAATAACTGGTTCAATAATATCCTTAGTGTTTAACAGAGATAAACAACCTGCGGTACCTAATGGTTTGTTTTCTATTAAGAATTTGATATTTGCATTATATTTTTTATTATCAGAAAAATATTTAATAAATTTTTCTGATTTATATCTTAATGAGATAAACATATTGTTGAAATTATATTTAATAAATCTATTGATAATCGTATCAATAATTGGTCTATTATTTATAGTTAGAAGTGGTTTTGGAGTTTCAAGTGTTAACGGTAATAAACGTTTCCCTTCGCCGCCTGCCATTATTACAATATAGTTTGAACGTGATTCTATTTTTGTATAATCTTTTTTAACAACAATACCTGTTACTTGATTTTTTTCATTTATGATAATTGGATGTTTAATTTTATATTCATTAAATAACTTATCGATTCTTTTAAAATCATTATTAATAACACTGCGAGGCTTATCATTCATTATATTTTCACAGTTAAATTTCATATCTATACCATTAAGCAAACCTCTTCTAATATCACCATCTGTAATACTTCCTTCTAATTGATTCTTCTTAGAGACTACAATAATTAGTTTTATAGGATTATTCTGCAGCAATTCTATTACTGAACTTATTTTAGTTTTTTTATCAACAAGATAATTAGATATTTTATTAATAATTTTCATATAACTTTATCTAAAATATATATTAATTACATCAACCTTATTTTCTAATATTTTATTATTAGTATGATTTCCTGTTATAAATGAATTTGTAATACTTAAATTCATATTATATTATTTAAGAGTACATCCCCCATCAACGACAATATTTTGACCAGTTATGTATAAAGACATATCTGTTGCTAGTAAAATTATTGCTCCTACGATATCATTTTCAGTTCCCATTCTATTGAGAGGTGTTTTCTTAATATATTTTTTTACAAACACAGGATCTTGTTTTCTAAAAATACCACCTGGTGAAATAGTGTTAACTCTTATTTCAGGTGATAGTGTTACCGCTAACCATTTAGTTAAATGGTTTAATCCTGCTTTGCTAATAGCATAGCCAGCAGGATTTTTTATATTCGTATTTGAATAAATATCATAATCTGGTGCATGAGAACCATAAATAGATGATATATTTATAATTGATGCATTCTTAGTTTTTTTCATTATTTTATGTAAAGATTGTATTAGAAAAAAAACAGATGTTAAGTTTACTTCAATAGCTTTATTCCATCCAAGTTCTGATTGTTTATCGTAATCAACCGACCAACCTTTTAATTTATTACTTCCAACAAATCCTAGTGAGTTTATTAAAATATGTAAATGTTTATATTCGGTTATAATAAAAGATTTAAGTTTTTTTATATTATTTTCCTTTGTAAGATCCATGCACAATGTATCTATTTGAACGTGATATCTTTTACTAAGATCTAGTTTTAATTTATTAAGATTTTTAGAATTTATATCAACCAATATTAGATTTGAATCTAATTGACATAATGTTTCTGCAATTACCTTACCTATATGACCTGATGCTCCAGTAACACAAGATACTTTACCAGTAAGTTTTGTTATTAGATTATTTTTTTTCAAAATATTCTTTTACTAAAATTTTATTTTCGCTTAAGTCATTCATAATTTTTTTACCAATATATTGATAATAATAAATTGGAGAAATACCATAACCAGGTCTCTTGGCAGAAAAATGTTTTTCTTTAATTCTCTCTCCTTTTCTAATTGAACAAGTAGTTACCAAACTTTTTCTGGCATATTTTCTAACATTTATTTCAGAAGGTGTAACTATTTTATTTAAATGACCTAATATGATTTCTGATTGTTTGATTAAATTTATATATTTTTTAAAGTCTTTAATATTCAATGAGCTTTTATGATCTGGTCCAGTAAGTTTATTACTCATTGTAATATGTACTTCAATAATATCAATATTTTTTGCTACTGCAATTATAGGAGTCAAAAAATTTTTAGAATGATCAGAATAGCCTATTGGTATACTATATCTTGACTTATACATATCTAATATATTTAAATTTAGCTCGTTTGTAGGCGCAGGATATTGAGATGTGCAGTGCATTAAAGTAACTTTTTCCGAAAGAGTTTTAGTATATTTTTTAAAAATGTTTTTATGTAATTTAGGATTAAATTTAGTTTTAAATTTTTTATAACCATGGGCTAATGCAGATAAAGCAATATCTACTTCTTCAATATTTGACATACCTGTTGATAAATATACTTTGACATTACTTTGTGCAATTTTTATTAAAAATGGAATATTTGTCAAATCAGTTGAAGAAATTTTAATTATTTTTAGTTTTAATTTTTTTAATAAAAAATCTAAACTTTGATCTTCAAATGGTGTGCACAAAAAATCAATATTATTTTTTTTGCATGTCTTTTGTAAATTAATATAATCTTGATCAGACAAAACATAACGATTGAGCATTGCTTTTTGTGATTCTTTTGTTTTAGTTGACTTATTTTGATAATTAGTTTTTTTAGTGTTATCTAAAATCATTAAATTAGGTACAAATTTTTGAAATTTTACTGCATTGGCGCCTAATTTTTTTGCTGCCTGAATTAAATTTTTAGCAATCTTCATGCTTCCGTTATGGTTTACACCAATTTCGGCAATTATATATGTTTTATGTGATCTCATAATGAAATAAAATTATCAACAAATTTCTTATTTAAAATTTTTTTAGAACTAAAATTGTTAAATATTTTTAAAATCTTATTTATTGGTTTTTTATTTTGATAATGTATCTCTTGACTATCTTGTTTCTTACAAATTTTTAAGTTTTTTATAGCATAATCTATTTCTTTTTTAGAGTATGATATGTTATCGACAGTAGAAGACAATGGTCTTCCTTTCTGTCTATCACCAATATTTATAGACGGTATATTCAGTGCTGGTGCTTCTATAAGTCCTGAAGATGAATTACCTATTATACCTTTAGAAAATCTTAACAAATTAATAAACATTGTCCTACCAGCCGATTTGATATACAAAGATGTTTGTTTATTTTTTTTAACAAATTTTCTAATTTCTTGATCTATAAGATTTGCACCCGTATCTGAATTTGGTGAAGTAAAAATGTAATTATAATTATTATCATTTTTTAATACCTCGAGTAAATTTTTAGTCATAAGAAAATTTTTTTCATTAATAGTTTCCGGATGAATAGCAATAACTAAATAATCTTTATTGAATTTGATATTAAAATATTCATATACATTTTTTTTGGCTAATTTAGGTAGCGACAAGATAGAATGGACACCCAAACTACCTATATTAAACACATTGCTTTCATCTTCACCTAATTGAATAACTCTTTTTTTAAATATTTCAGATGCTACTAAATGAATATGTGATATTTTTGTTAAACAATGTCTTATACTATCATCAATTGCACCTGAAGTTATCTCTCCACCATGAATATGACAAATTGGTATTTGTTTAATATGTGCTGCTATTGCTGCTGGAAAAATATCATATCTGTCACCCAAAATAACAATTAAATCTGGTTTCAATTGTTTGAACGCCTTATCTATTCCTGTTAATTCTGCTGACATTGATTTAATTATATTTGTAGATGTTGTGTCTTGCTGATTAGTATTAATTTTTTTATTAATTATAAAGCCATCATTTACAATATCTTTATAAGTGTATCCATAGTTTTTAAGGAGATGCATACCTGTTACAATAATTTGGAGAGTTAATAATTTTGATTTTTTCAGCCCTAACATTAATGGATAAAGGTGACTGTAATCAGCTCTACTTGAAGTAACAACACAAATTTTTCTTTTAAATGTTTTCAATATAGCTACTAGGTAAACTTATAGTTGTTTTCCATAAATTAACTGAATTAGTTAATTCCATCTTTGGATATTTTTTATACATAGGAAGTAAATGCTGCGGTTTCCATAATTCTCTAACATATATTCTATTTTTCTGAAATTTTTCTATTAACATAGTCTTTTTAATAGTATTTTTTTTAATTATTAAATTATTTAGCCAATAATTCGGTTTGGTTGATTTTTTTTTAGTCATCATGTCAAAGAATTTATATTTAGTTAATTTTTTATTATATAAATTATGGAGTTTCTTTTTATTCAATAATATTTTTTTAATATTTTTTATTTGATTTAAACCCAGTGATGCATTTATATTGGCCATTTTAAAATTATATCCAATATCATTATGTTCTAATTTCCAAGAATGTTGTATTTTGGCAACATTAATCAAATGATATAAATCTATATAATCTTTTTTATTCTTTATGAGAATTGCCCCACCCATACCAGTTGTAACAATCTTATTGCCATTAAAACTTAATATCCCATATTTAGAAAAGGTTCCAACATGTTTGTTACAAATAAAAGTTCCTAACGCGCCTGCACCATCTTCAATTATGTCAATATAAAATTTAGAGCATAATTTTTTTAATTTGTACATATCTACTGGATATCCAAATGCATGCACAGCTATCAAAGTTTTTATTTGTTTTCTTGTTTTTTTATTTATACATTTATTGTTTTTAATTTGACAATTTGTTGATAAATAACGTTCAAGTTTATCAATATCTATAGTTGGATATAATTTTTCACAGTCTATAAAATGTGGAATACCATCTAAATATTTAATAACGTTTGTAGTAGCAACAAAAGTCATTGAAGGCAATAAAACTTCTGTATTTTGAATATTAAACTGTTTTAATGAAATAAATAGTGCTGAAGTTCCAGTATTTGTGAGTAATACATATTTTGAACCTGTAATTTTTTTAATTTCATTAGTAAATTTTTCTAAATATAACCCTGATGTAGAAACATTGGTTGATTGAATACATTTCATTACATCTTTTTTAGATTTCTCAATTTCAATAGGTTCATGTACATAATAATCTTTCTTGTTGTGATTTAAGCAAGATTTGATATCTTTAGTTAAATTATTAAATATATTATTATTCATAATCTTTTTTTGTTTTATTTATTTCATCTTCTAATTCTTTTAATTCTTTTTTAATATCATCATATTCTTGCATTTTTCTTTTGAAGAAATTTATTGTTAACTTTGTCTTTTCTTCTATTCCTTGAGGCGTCAAATAATAAGCATATGCTCTTTTGTTTTTATTATTTATAAAATTCTTAGCCTTAATACTACCCTTTTCAACAAGTGCTTTTAAAATAAAATTGACTTTACCAAGACTAATACCCAAGCTTGCTGATAACTCCCTTTGGCTTATTTTTTCTTGGTGTTCAAGATATCTTAGAACTTCTAAGTCTTTGTCAGTATTTTTATTATTTTGAGTCATAAATATTTATATTTTAAAATTATTTTTATTCCATATAGCTAAAATCTTATTAGTATCATGAGGATTATTAGAGCTATAGTCTGATAATTTATAATCTGGATTGGGAAGATTAAAAGGAGATTCTAATAAATTAATAGGTCTCCATCTATCTCCGAAAAAAGTATTTTTATTTGATCCTTTAACTTCATGGTTTGTAATAGCAACAAATTTAAAATTATGATCAACAATATTTTGCAAGCATTTTTTTATGTCTTTAATTGTTAGATGAAATAACAAATCTCTTACAATTATTAGATCCGATTCAGGAAGAATATCATTTTTCAAATCTAAACATTTGAAAGTAATATTTTTCTTTTGATAATTTTTAATATTATCTTCTATTAAATCTGGAACTATATCTGCGCCAATATATATTTTATTATTTAAATCTATATTAGAAATCCATTTTAGATCACCACATGGAATATCTAAAATTGAATCAACATTATTAGTTTTAATAAATTTTTTTAAATCATTTATTAAATGTTTTGTTGTATCTTTATTTGAACCTGATCCAGATAAAGATCCATCTTTTATATTTTGCCAATATTTAGTTTTATAAATAAATTTAAATTTATTCTTATCATCGAGAAACGAAATAAAGAATGTCTTAAATTTATCTATTATAAATAGTATTATTCTTTTAATTTTATTTAGCATTAATAAAAACTTTAGGCAAAGAATGTATATATCCGGCAAGTCTTGCAATATCAAAAATAAAACCTGATATTGGTAATAAAAAAATTAATGGTATTCTTTTGAAGAAGTTAAAATTTGCAGATTTATAGTATGGTATTAAATAACCACGTATAATAAAATATAATAAAAATATATAAAAATAGTAATTATAAGGAAGAAATATAATAAAAATAATTAATGATATATAACCAATAGGTTTGAAATCTCCGTAAGCTTCCCATCCGTTTTTAGAGTATTCGAATACTTTACAAAGAGCTATAAAGTAATTACTAGAATAGTTTATTCCGTAATATTTAAAAATTACATCTTTGTTAACTTTTCTTACATATTTTTCTTTTTTAAATTTATTTATGAAATCAATATCATAGCTGGCTCTACATTCTTCAAGAAAGTAATTTAGTTTTTTCAATATTTCTTTTTTGATTAATGACCCGGTTAAACATATAGTATTATTTTTATATCCATAGGATTGTGCTACTAGTGACATATCAATATAACTGCTTCCCTCGGTATAGATTTTTCCAGAGACCATCTCGCAATTATATTTATTAATAATATCTAAACTTGATTCTAACCAATTAAAAGGAACAGCCAATCCACAATCTAAATAAGCAATTAAACAATGTTTTGCTTTTTGTATACCAAGATTAATTGATGAGCTTGGTGACATTTTGCCAGAATAAATGACTTTATAATTTGTTTTCTTTTCTTTTCTTATCCATCGTTTTATAAGATCTTCGGTATTATCATTAGATCCCGAATCAACAAATATTACTTCATCTGGATGCAGACTTTGATTATTTATTGAATCCAGTGTTCTGATAATAGTTTCAGATTCATTGTAAAAAGGAATTACAATACTTATTTTATTCATGTTATTTGGATTAGCAACGCTACCGCCGGCAAGGTTTATATGTTCAAGCGTTGAACATATGATTTTATGTTATTTATAATGGAATATCAAGATATGTTATGCATATATTCTTTGAATATATTGATTATCTACTGTTAGAATCCTTTCATTATTTAAGAATTTTATTAATAATTTAGACCTATATTTACTGGATTTTTCAAGAAATATACCTTTCAAAGATGATAAATTGTCTTTTGTTACAACAACCTGATTACCTTTTTCTAAACTATTGATATTTAAGAGTTTATCTGACTTGAGATTAGACTTTATTGTATCTATAATTTCTTTATTTACGGCATAAGGAAAGCCAGACTCCTGATTTATTAATAGTTTTGAAATTCCATATGTGTAATTAATCTTATGGATCTTATTAATAGTCTGAAGATTTATAAATATATAACTAGAAAATAGGGCTTCTTTATGTATAACCCATTGATTTTTAACATATTTTTTGATTTTAAGGAAAGGAAGATATGTTTCATACCCTTGGTTTATAAGGTTTTTTTGAGCCTTATTTTCTTGGTTTGGTTTAGTTTTTGCTACTACCCACATATGTTCACCCTATGAACATAAGAATATATAATAAATCTGGAAATATCAAGAAATATTAAAGATTGATTTGATGGCCACGTCCTATAGCAAAATAAGAAATATTATGATTTTTCATTTTTTTTGGATTATATATATTTCTACCATCAAATATTAAAGGATTATTCAAATTTTTTATAAATATGTCTAAATCGACAGACCAGAACTCTTTCCATTCCGTACATATGATAAGTGCATCTGAATTCTTTAATACTTTTATAGCTGATTTGTGCTCACTATAATTTTTATTTTTTATATTAGTTAGAATAGTTGCAACCGGATCATATGCTTTAACTTTCCCACCATGTTTTAAAATTGCATTTACTAATGTAATACTTGGTGCATTTCTAACATCATCAGTATTAGGTTTAAAGGATAAACCCCATACCGCAAAAGTTTTATTTTTAATTTTGTTCTTAAAATATTTTTTAATTTTTAAGAATAAATAATTTTTTTGATCTTCATTGATATTATGCACAGCCTTTAATAAAGTTGCGTTATAAGATTTTTTCTTAGCTGTGTGTATTAAAGAATTTATATCTTTTGGGAAGCATGAACCGCCATAACCGCATCCAGGATATAAAAACTCTGTTCCAATGCGTTTATCAGCTCCCATTCCTTTTCTTACTTTTTCAATATCAACTCCATATTTATCAGCAATAATAGATAATTGATTAATAAAACTAATCTTTGTTGCTAACATTGCGTTAGAAGCATATTTTGTCAGTTCTGCAGAATTAATATCCATATATTGTATTTTATTTAATTTACGATTAAATGGAGAATAGATTTCTTCAAATATAGTTTTAAGTTTATTATTATCTAAACCAATAATTATACGATCTGGTTTCATAAAGTCTTCAACAGCATTTCCCTCTTTTAAAAATTCTGGATTAGAAACAATAGAAAATGTAATATTTTTATTTAATTTTTTTAAATTATTCTCAATAAGATTTTTTATGACTATATTAGTTCCAACCGGGACTGTGGATTTCTCAATAATAATTTTATGATTATTCATATATTTTGATATTGATATACAAGATTCTTTTATGCTTGTTAAATTTGTATCTCCATTTCTGTCTTGTGGTGTGTCAACTGCTAAGAAAATAATATTTGAGTGCTCTATTGCTAATTTATAACTATTTGTAAATTTTAATCTTTTTTTTCTAATATTAGATTTAACTAATTCTTTTAAACTTTTCTCATAAATAGGAAGTATTCCTTTTTTTAATTTATTTATCTTTTTTTTATCAATATCTAGGCAAATTACATCGTGACCTATTTCTGACAAACATGTGCCAGTTACTAGACCTACATAACCAATTCCTATAACTGTAATTTTCATATTTGTTTTTTATTGTTTATCTTATTTGTCATCAATCCAGAAATTATAGTCAATAAAACTGTCATAAATAATGTCGACTGTTGATGCGAAAGAATAGTATGAGTAAACATGTATGAACTATAAACTATTATAATAGTTAGTCCTATCATTGCAAAATATTCACAATCTTCATTTTTATGTTTCAAACCATCTTTAAAATTATAAAAATTCATAATTAAGAAAAATAATAGACTTAAAAAGCCAAAAATACCAGTTTTTGCAAAAATATCTAAATATTGATTATGAGCATGGTTCATTCCAGCTGTAGGATTATTTAAATCGTTTCTTACAGGTGGTATAGATTTATTGTTAATAAGCTTATTTAACTCTAAATTAAAATTATTAAGACCTACTCCAGTGAAAGTATTTTTTTTAATCATAATGGCAGAACCTTCCCATATAATATATCTAGGTATTAGACTATCCTTTTGTTTCCATGTATGAGACTTATCATCAAAAACATAATTGTATGTTGAGTAATATGCTTGAGAAATACGATTTGGGATATTTGAAAATATTATTAGAGTTGTTATAAAAAGCATTAATATAATAAATACTCTAGGAAATAAAACTTTAAAACTGATTTTAGGGTATTTCAATAAATAGAAAATAGAAATAAAAATTAAAGCTATAAGGGGGCCTCTAGAAGCAGTTAAAGTCCACGCAAATAAAGATAATAATATAGCTAATGATGGTAGCAAGTAATTTTTATTAAATTTTATATAATAATTAAAACTTAATATTGACATCATAGCGAATAAGAAAGATATATTACCAAAAATTGTAGATGAGCTTGTGAATCCACGTAACTGTGTGAGATTATCTGTTAATAGAAAATAAAATGCAGTTATTCCAATTACTATAGATGATATATATAAAATATTCATAAACTCATAAATATCTAAATCAATCTCTCTAATTAATATATATAACGGTATTACCAATAGAAATCTTAAATAATTATCAGTTTCAGATAATGATGTATGAAAATATAAAGCATGGACAAATGGTATAAAATATAAAATAAAATATGAGGACATTAAAATAATTTCTTTTTTTGTATACTGTCTAGATGAATAAAATATTAAATAATATATCGAATAAAGTATTAGTAATATAGCTGAATAATTATAAAGAGAGTTAGTTGATAATATGGTTAATAAAAAAATATATATTAATACTCTTATAATTCTATTATGGCTAATATCTTTTGTAGATTTTGATGGTAAAAAAATAATTGATAAGAATGTTAATATAGAAATAAAATATAATATAAATCTTGTTCTAGTATCTGGCATTCTAAAAAAGGATTCTGATTCATTGTAAAGTTTTATTAATTCAGGAATTTTAAATGTTTCAAATATATGCAAAACTTGTACATTTGGTGGCCCAATGGATGCTATAAAAAATAAAATAAGTGAAAATGCAAATAGATATATTTTCTTTTCAAGCAATAAAGGGAAACTATTAAACAAGATTAGAATAATCCTATTATATTGCCATCGTCATCTAAATCAATTTTTTCTGCAGCTGGTATCTTTGGTAATCCAGGCATAGTCATAATATCACCACAAACCATAACTATAAATTCGGCACCTGCTGCAAGTCTTACTTCTCTAATAGGAATTATATGATCTTTTGGTGCGCCTCTAAGTGTAGGATCTGTAGAAAATGAATATTGAGTTTTTGCAACGCAAACAGGATATGATCCATATCCAGAATTTTGTAATTCATCAATTTGTTTTTTTATAGCTGATGAAGCCGATATGCCAGATGCGCCATAAATTTTAGTTGCTACAGTTTCCATTTTTGACCATAGATCCATTTCATCTTCATATAAAAATTTAAAATTATTTGTAGCACTATCAATAGTTTTTACAACAGTTTCAGCTAATTCTTTTGCTCCTTTCCCGCCATCTGCCCAATGTGTTGATGATACAATTGGCACTTTGAGTTGTGAAGATTTTTTCTTTAATATTTCTCTTTCTTTATCGGTATCAAATGTAAATCCATTTATACCTACAACTACTGGAAGACCATAATGGTTTTTCAAATTATTAACATGTTTCTCTAAATTAACAAGACCTTTTTCAAGATAATCACATCCTTCTTTATTTAGATTTTCTAGATCACAACCACCATGATATTTTAAAGCTCTAATTGTTGCTACTAAAACAACAACAGATGGTGTCAGGCCAGCTTTTCTACATTTAATATCTAGAAATTTTTCTGCACCAAGATCAGCACCA
>CAYFGJ010000018.1:0-14152 GCA_964342835.1 uncultured Ectothiorhodospiraceae bacterium
TGATATTATTTCTATACAAGCCATATTAAATGAGTCACATATTGCATCAGCTTCTTATACTAAAATATTTAAATAATGAAAAATTATTTTTTTGTTATTCCCATATTTAAAGATACTATAACGGGCGGAACTAAGTATGATTTAAAAATAGTCTCAGAATTAAGGAAACAATTTTTTAATATTAAAGTAATAGCGTATGATGCTAATGATCAGAATTATAAATATAAATTTTTTCGTAAGCTGCTTAACATTCCAAATAATAGTATAATTTGTATAGATGGTTTATTAGCTCCATTAATAAGAAACATCATAACTGTTCTTAATAAAAAATATAAAATTGTGATGCTAATACATCATCCAACATCTCAAGAAAATTCAAATAATCATATGCAATTAATTAATAATTATTTTTCTGAAAGAATTTCATATAATCATTGTGATAAACTTGTTGTTGTTAGTAATCATATCGCAAAACAAATAAAAAAATTTATTACTTGCTATAAAAAAACTTATATTGTAAATCCAGGAATAGATAATGTATTTTTAAAATCAGAATTGAAAAAAAATAAAAATAATATAATCACTATAGGGAATATTATACAAAGGAAAGGATATCATATACTAATTGAAGCTTTATCTAAAGTTGATGGAAATTGGAAACTTTTTATAGTTGGAAGTTATAATCCTACTGATAAATATTATATGAATCTTAAACAAAAAATTGAGATATATAATTTAAAAGATAAAATTCTTTTCTTAGGAACAATCGAACAAAAGATATTACTATCTTACATGAGTAAGTCTAAAATATTTGTTTCTCCAACTTACTATGAAGGATTTGGAATCGCTCTTTTAGAATCTGCATTATTTGGTTTAAAAATTATAACATCTGATATACCTGTATTGAAAGATACATTAAAAAATCAAAATGTTGATTATATTAAAGTAGGTGATATTAATGAATTTGCTAAAAGAATTTCTAAAAGTCTAAAAGAAAAAATAAATAAAAATAATTTTTCATTAAGTAGAGATTATACTTGGAAAAATAGTGCAAAAAAATTTTTATATGCTATCACAAAATAATACATTTAGTTTCAAATGGATCGAAAAAAGAGAGTTTTTTGACAACAAATCTAGAAATAAATTCGTTGTAGAAAAACTTATTCAACTTAAACATAAAAGATCAATGATTGATTTAGGATGCGGAACTGGATCTTTTGCAATATGGTGTTTATTAAATAAAATCTTTTTTAAAGATATTTTACTGATTGATCATGATAGATCATTAACTAAACATATACATAATTTTTTAAAAAAAAGACTTGATAATAATTATAAAATCAAAGGAAATAGCCATCTAAATAAATTTATATTAAATTATATGAAGGAAGACATAGTTAATATTACTATAAAGAATGAAAATATTATTGAATATGTCAATGAATTGAAAAATTTTGATGTAATTAGTCTTTCTGCAATTTCTGATTTATTGTCTAAATCTATTATTAAAAAAATATTATCAAACTCTTCCAAAGGACAAGTATTATTATTTACATTATGTTTCAATGGAGTAATTAAATGGAATCCTATTAATAAATATGATAAGTACATTAAAAATATATTTTTAAAAGATATGAAACAAGATAAAGGTTTAGGACCTTCTTTAGGTTGTGATTTTACAAAATATTTTTTAGATCTAACTAAGAAAACATCACATACAATAGAAATTAGAGATTCATCATGGATTATAGACTGTAAAGATTTAAGATCTGTAGATTTTCAAAAAACTTATTTAAAAATTATTTATAATGCTTTAAGAAAAAGAAATGATACTTCTATTGATATTCTTAAATCATGGAATAGTTTTAGATTAAAAGAAATTAATAAAACTTCATCAAAATTAGTAGTAGGACATGATGACATTTTTTTAAAAATATGAAAACTATTATCAACATTTTTAAATATTTTGTATCTATCTTTCTCCTTTATTTAGTCTTGGATGAACATGGTAAAAATATTTTTAAGATTATACAGCTAATTGAATATAAATATTTATTGTTGATTATTTTATTGAGTACACTTCAGTATCTAATATCAGCATATAGGTGGGTCTATATTTCTAAGTTTTCAAACATGAATCTTTCATATTCTTATTCACTAAAGTTTTATTATATATCAAGTTTTCTTAATAATATTCTACCTGGTGGTATTGTTGGAGATATATACAGAATTTATCATAGTTCAGAAAAAAAAGCTTTTTTTGAAATTGGAAAATCTTTTCAATCAGTATTTTTTGAAAGGCTATCAGGGCAGTTGGTATTATTTGTAACTTTTATAATATCATTGACTATATATTTCTTCATTAATCAAAAATATGTTGCTTTTATGTATTTATTCTTTTTAATTCTTATATCTACATTAATATTAAAAATCTTTTTTGGAAAAAAAATTAAGAATTTTTTCTCTAATAATATTATTGGACAAAATTTTTATCGTATATTTTCTGGTCATATTTTTTGGAACCATATCTTTTATTCATTCTTAGTGGTAATTACCTATATCCTCATATATATTATTTCAGCATTATCACTTAATTTAACAATTGATTATTTTGCTTTTTTTGTATTTTCCCCCATTATTTTATTTTCAATGACTATACCTATAAGTATAGGAGGTTGGGGAGTTAGGGAAGGAACAGCTCTTTTAGTTTCATTTTTATTAGGACTTTCTGCTAGTGCTAGCATAAGTGTTTCAATAATCTATGGATTATTAAATCTAATTTGTTCTTTTCCTGGATTATTTTTAATTTTAATATCATCTAAAAAACCGAAAATCTAATATCATATAATATATCTCTTCCCATCTTAAAAAATTCAGTATTTAAATTTCTGAAAAAATCTATTTTAGAGTTTTTATTTATGATAAAACTTGATTTTCCATTTCCCAATATAGATGGAGAAATACATAAATGCATTCTATCAAGAATATTATTCTTATAAAAAAAAGAAATTGTTTTTCCTCCACCTTCTATATAAATAATTTTTTTATTAAACTTTTTAAATATTAATTTTATATCTTTTACTAAAAAATGATTATTTTTTATTGGAAGATCTACAGAAGAATAAAAATTATTTTTTTTTGAATTACTACATAATATAATACTATTTTTATTAACACATCTATATTTATTTTTATTATTTACCAATTTATTATTTGGATCTAAAATAACTCTTATTGGATTTGTTCCTTTTACTAATCTTGTAGTAAGTTTTGGATTATCTAATAATATAGTTCTAGATCCAACAACAATAATGTCTGCTAGAGCTCTTAGTCTATGTATATGTTCTAGATTTTCTTTATCACTGATATATTTAGATTCTCCAGTTTTAGTTGCAATAAATCCATCTAGCGTTTGAGCTAAATGACCAATAAAATATGGCCCTTTCTTTTTATTTAAGATTATTGGTAAATATATATCAAATAATTGATCCAATTTCTCATTACTTATAAAATTCTTTTTTATTACTTTACGTTTATCAAAATTATAAACAATAGATATATTTTTATTAGATATTTTTGCCGAAAAAGTCTGTGTTTTTTTATTATTTTTTATATTATTAGCAGACTTAATAGCTAAAATTAGTGACCAAGCTTGATTTTTTGTTATACTTAATTTCATTAGATCAAAATGTTTGTTATTAAAAATATTTTTAGAAACATTATTATAGGTGCCTTAATTCTGATACCTATAGTTATATTTCACCATTTTACATATCACTATTTTTCTAATTATAGTCTAGTTCCGTCAATTGTGTACTTATTTGGGGAAATGGGCTCATTAGGCCCAATCTATTTAATTTTAATATTATATATATGTGGGGTTTTGGCTAGATTTTTTAGTCAAAATCTAACTTTTAATAATATTCAATAATTATAATTTAGTAGGATTTGGTACATCTCCATATACATCATCCGGATCAAAAGTTTTTTCTTTTTCTATGAAAGATAATTTTGTTTTTCCTTTATTTACTTTTATTTCCCTATAAAAACAAGAGTGGTAACCAACATGACAACTGGCATTACCTTTAACTGATACTTGTAACCAAATACAATCTTGATCATCATCTATTAGTATATGTTTAACTTTTTGTATAAATCCACTTGAAGCACCTTTGTGCCATATACATTTTCTACTTCTACTATAATAATGAGCTTCTTTTTTTAAAATTGTCAGTTTGAGAGCTTCATCATTCATATAGGCATGCATTAATAGTTTCCCTGATTTATGATCTGTTGTTACTACTGGAATTAATCCCTTTTTATCAAATTTTGGACTTAATTTAATTCCTTCTTCAACTTCTTTTACTGATTTTCTATCTGAGAACATTTTTAACGCCTTTATTTAAAATTTTTTTACTTATAGGTCTCTTTATATTTGCAAACGATTTCCAACAAAAAGTTTTACCGCAATAATAACACTCTATTTTACCATCCTTAGGTCTTATATTTAGGAATATTTGTGGGTGTCTTCCGCTCTTGGCATCTCCAGTACACGAAACTGTTGTTTGACCATCATCTATAATTACTTTGTTCGTAATTCTCATACAAATTCACCAAGTTTAATCAGTCTTTCTCTAAATTTCTCTTTTATTTCTTCAGTCAATGTTTTTAATTCTATAGCACTTTTCATTTTATCAATATTATTTATATCTGTGTATAGTAGTTTTGCAACTTCATACACGCTCATAGAATTATCTTCTTTTTTTATCATATTTAATGAATCATTGGGGTTAATTTTCCCATTTTTTAATACTTTCATATATGCACCTGTACGTCCACTTTGCGAGAAATTTTTTGGAAAATCTCTGTCATTCATCTTAATCCCTAATTTATAGCATGGTACTCTTGGTTGTGTAACTTTAAGAATACAATCTGATATACTGAATTCATCACCTATATTTATTAGTTCTTCATCAAAATCATCTATGGTTAAATTTTCCCCCACTAATCCATAATCATTAAATTCTTTATTTAATTTTTTCGACCACATTTTATAATGTTTATATGAATAAGCATATACAGCTTTATCATACCCTCCGTGTACTTTAAGATCAGCTTGCTGATCTCCTACGATACCAAAATCAGTTAATTCAACACTTTTATCTATAGGTTTTTTATATATACTTGTGATAAGTTCTTTACCGTTAAAGACAATTTTTTTTGGTTCTGAGATATTAATTGATAATATTTTCATGCTGATTTATATGCAAAGGATAACTTAATATGCATTCATATACAATAAATTGGATTTTATTAATGGTTTTATCAGCTATTTGGGGTGGAGCATTTACACTAAATAAAATAGCTTTAGAAAACTACACTCCAGAAATTATAGTTGCTGGAAGATTAATAATAGGTAGTATTATTTTAATTTTTCTTCTGTTAATCATTTATAAAAAACTGGAGTTTAAATTTAAACAATTAAATTATTTTTTTATAATGAGTATTTTTGGTATAGTAGCGCCATTCTTGCTCATAATACACGGGCAAAAAAATATCGATAGTTCATTAGCTGGGATACTAATGTCTACAATGCCTATATCTACATTAATTTTATCGCATTTTTTTTTACATAATGAAAAAATGACAAGAAATAAACTAATTGGATTCGTACTTGCTTTTTTAGGTATTATAATTTTAATTGTTCCAAATACTTCAAATATTGATAATAATTTTTATAATAACGAATTAATCTCTGAGCTCATGGTTATATCGGGTGCAATTTTATATTCTTTTGCTGCTGTATATGGAAAAAAATATAAAAACACGAATGCACTGAGTGCATCAACAGGAACAATATTTTTATCAGCTGTATTTATGCTTTTATATTTAATTTTTTTAGAAAATGATTCTTATGCACAGGTAGATGTTTTTTTATCTATTCCCGTATTATTGTTAGGTATATTTTGTACCGCAATAGCAACAATATTGTATTTTCAAATACTTCAATCATCTGGAGCAACTTTCTTATCTATAATGAATTATCTAATTCCAATATGGTCTATTATTTTTGGATTACTTATTCTCAAAGAACAATTATTTTGGAACTATATTTTTGGGCTATTAATTGTGATCATTGGAATCCAAATATCTGAAAAAGATATTAGAAAATCTCACTAATATTACAATTTTTACAAATATTATCATTTACAAGTAGTGTAATGATACTTGAAAATATTATAGGATATAAGAAACAATAAAATTGGATATTTGATAATGAATGATGATGAAAAAATAAAAGCAGCTACTTTCGATAGAATAATTCAACATTTACGTGATAATCCTAATGTTCAGAATATAGAGCTTATGAATTTAGCTAACTTTTGTCGTAACTGTATTTCTAAATGGTATGTTAGTGAGTCAGAAAAATTAGGTAAAACAATTACATATGATGAAGCTAGAGAATTGATTTATGGAATGCCATACGGCGAATATAAATCAAAATTTCAAAAAGAAGCAACAAAAGAACAATTAGATAAATTTAATGCAAATAAAAAATCTTGAACATTTTGATTTGTCAGACGAACATTTATTAAAATATAATAGACATATATTGTTGCCTGAAATTGATATAGAAGGGCAAAAACTATTAATGTCTAAACATATTATTTTGATTGGTTTAGGTGGACTTGGATCTCCTATCGCATATTATCTTGCATCTTCTGGAATAGGAAAGATTACTATTATTGATAACGATGTTATTGATGAAACAAACCTACAACGTCAAATTTTATATGGAACTAATGATATTGGCAAAAGAAAGGTTGATGTTGCTTACGAGAGAATGAAGAATATAAATCAAGATGTAAATATCAACAAAATCCAAAAAGATTTGAATAATTTATTGAGTGAAAAAATTTTCTTAGATTGTGATTTAATTATAGATGCTACCGATAACTTCAAGACAAGAAAAAATATAAATAAATTATCGTTTATACATAAAAAGCCATTAGTAATGGGAGCTGCAATAAAAATGGAAGGACAGATAGCAGTGTTTAGAAATGATATAAAAAACGCTCCTTGCTATAATTGTTTATATGATAATTTAGATGACGAGAGTAATAGTTGTAGCGAAAATGGTGTTTTATCAACACTGACAGGTATTATAGGATCAATTCAAGCAACAGAATCTATCAAAGTATTATTGAATATCGGTGAAACACTGGAAAGTAAGTTATTAATTATAGATATTAAAAATTTATTATTTAAAACAATAAAAATTAATAAAGATTTAAACTGTAGGATATGTTCGTAAACAATATTATTGATAAAAATGGCAGAAAATTAGAATATCTACGTATATCAGTTACAGATAAATGTAATTTTAGATGTGGTTATTGTATGCCACAAGAAATATTTAATCATAATTATACGTTTCTATCTAAAAAAAATTTATTGTCATATGAAGAAATTATAAGGTTTTCTAAAATTTTGAAAAATATAGGACTAAAAAAAATCAGATTAACTGGAGGTGAGCCATTATTAAGAAAAAATATTGAGAGACTTATATATTCATTGAAAGAAAAAAATCAAATAAATAACATAGCCTTAACAACTAATGGATCATTATTGGACAACAAAATGGCTAAAAATTTAAAATCAAATGGACTTGATTCTATAACTATCAGTTTAGATTCGTTAAATGACTTTACTTTAAATAAAATTAATACATTAAAGAATAGTAAATTAAAAATTTTGAATGCCATTGATATTGCTATCAAACTATTTGGATTTGTTAAAGTAAATATGGTTGTAATGAAGGGCATTAATGATCTAGAAATTATTTCAATGATAGATTCATTAAATGATCCACGTATACAACTTAGATTTATTGAATTTATGGATGTAGGAGAAACAAATAATTGGAATATTGATAGTGTAATAACTACAAATGATATAAAAGAAATAATTACACAGAAATATACTATTGAGAAAATGATTAATAGTAAGAATTCAACTTCAAAAAAATATAAAATCCTTGAAACAAATCAGGAAATTGCCTTTATTTCATCCATATCAGATCCTTTTTGTGGAAGTTGTAATCGTGGAAGATTATCAGCTGATGGTAAATTTTTTACGTGTTTATTTTCTAATCATGGATATAATTTTCTTGATTTATTAAGAAATACAGATGATGACAATAAAATTTTGTCAGATTTTATAAAAATATGGTCAAACAGAACTGATAAGTATTCTGAAAGCAGATCAGAAATGGATAATCATAAAAAAAGAAATAAAATCGAAATGTCTTACATTGGAGGATAAGAAAATGTATAAATTATTAAGTTACTTATTTTTTATAATCGCAATATTTGCTGGTTATCTTGCTAGTTATGAATTACTTCTTCAAGTATTTCCTGAATTTAATATTATAGTTCTTGCGGGATGGTTTCTTGTAACTGCTATGTTTTTCCCTCTAGCACCATTTTATCCAGGTATTACTACTGGCAATTGGATGTTTGCTATTGTTTGTTATATTGCAATTTTAATAGGGGTTATATTAGGTAATTTAGCAAGAAAACTAAAAACATAGTTATATAAAACAATAAATTTTAGTATTTTAGAATAAATGATGAATTTTGTTGATTGTTATTGGTTTTCTAATTATTATACATGGTCAAAGACATGAATATAAATGTTAAGTATTTTGCTAGCATAAGAGATTTAATAGGAAAAGATAGCGAAGTATTAAATTTGGATGATGGAGCAAGTGTCAAGGATTTATGGAATATAGTTGTTGTTGATAAACATAGTCCAACTAAATTATTAATAGCAGTCAATCATGAATATGTTGATGGAAAATATAAATTGAAAGATGGTGATGAAGTAGCTTTTTTCCCACCAGTAACGGGCGGTTAATTATGAAAGTAGAAATAATAAATGAGCAATTTGATCCTTGGGTATCATTAGTAGATTATAAAAAACAGAAATTAAATAATGATTCTAAAATAGGTGCAACATCTGTCTTTTTGGGAACTATGCGTGACTTTAATGATGATGAAGAAGTTGAATCAATGGTTCTTGAACATTATCCTGAAATGACAGAAAAATATTTAACTAATATCCTTAATGATGCTATTAAAAAATTTAAACTAATTGATGGAATTATATTGCATAGAATTGGTGATTTAAAACCATCTGATCCAATTGTTTTAGTTGCTACATGGTCTGAGCACAGAGACAATGCATTCAAAGCTACTAGGGAAATAATGGAATTTTTAAAATCAGAGGCACCGTTCTGGAAAAAAGAATCTAATTCACATGGTTTTAAATGGGTTGAACCAAATGATACAACTCAAAAAGAAGAATTAAATGAAACCAGCTAAAGTAGTACTTGCTTATTCTGGTGGATTAGATACTTCAGTAATTACTAAATGGCTCATGGAAAAATATCACTGTGAAGTAGTTGCTTTTACTGCTGATATTGGACAAGGTTCGGAAATTAATGGAGCAAAAATAAAAGCAAAAAAAATAGGTATAAAAAAAATCTATGTAGAAGATTTAAAAGAAATTTTTGTTAGAGATTATATATATCCAATGTTTAGAGCCAATGCTATTTATGAGAGTGAATATTTTTTAGGAACATCAATAGCAAGACCTCTGATTAGCAAAAGATTAGTAGAAATTGCTAAAAAGGAAAAGACCAATTATATCTGTCATGGTGCAACAGGAAAAGGTAATGACCAAGTCAGATTTGAGCTTTCTGCATACTCTTTAGATAGTAAAATTAAAATTATTGCACCATGGAGAGAATGGGCTTTTAAATCTAGAAAAGATTTAGTTAGATATGCAAAATTAAATAAAATAAATATTGATTATGATCAGGGGAAAACGAGCCCATATTCAATGGATGCCAACATTCTTCATACTTCGTATGAGGGTGGGGTTCTAGAAGACCCATGGACATCTCCAGAAGAATCAATGTGGTTAAACACTACATCTCTACAAGACACACCATCAAAACCACAAATAATAGAAGTAGAATTCAAAAAAGGAGATATAACTAAAATAAA
This sequence comes from uncultured Ectothiorhodospiraceae bacterium, assembly GCA_964342835.1. GTDB lineage: Bacteria > Pseudomonadota > Gammaproteobacteria. The sequence goes on from CAYFGJ010000018.1 coordinate 10,074, forward strand.
TGGAAAAAAAATGAGCCCTTTCAAGATATTAGATAATTTAAATAAAATGGGTAATAAACATGGTATTGGAAGGCTTGATATAGTTGAAAATAGATATGTAGGTATAAAGTCAAGAGGATGCTATGAGACACCAGGTGGAACTATTTATCATAAAGCACATAAAGCAATCGAATCATTAACATTAGATAGAGAAGTTCTTCATTTAAAAGAGGATGTTACAAGTAGATACTCTAGACTAATATATAACGGATATTGGTTTAGTCCTGAAAGAGAAGTTTTACAACATATGATCAATAAAACACAAAACAATGTTGAAGGTATTGTTAAATTAAAATTGTATAAAGGAAATGTCATTGTAATGGGAAGAAAATCCAATAAATCTTTGTATAGCAAAGATTTATCAACTTTTGAAATTGATTCTGGAAATTATAATCAAAAAGATGCCGAAGGTTTCATCAAAGTTATTTCAACAAGATTAAAGAATAAAAAATAAAAATTATTCTAAAATTTTAGTTAAATTCGCTGTAAATTTTAAAGATTTTTTTCTGTATTGTTCAATTTTGACAGGTAAAAAATTATGGTTAATTGCATACCATGTTAAAGTATTTCTCTTATTATTTTCTATAATTTTGTGAATTACAATCGTTTCTGTTTCTCCAAATATTGTTTCGATTTTTTCTGATCTCATAAATTTAAATATATATATCCTTTCCCTTCCTTTATCTAATACGGTATATGTATTATTGTATATTCCATTTTTAATTTTTTCTCTTAAATCTATCTGAACAGATAATCTATCATACCAGTTTTTGTTAGAATCATGATAAATCTCATTACCATTTTTTATAGTATGCGAATCTTTTCCATCATTAATTTTTGTTTTAATATTATTTAATTTACCTTTTTTTCTACCTTTGAATACATAGGATAGAGTTTTTAAATTATTATTTAAAATAATAAATTTAGACTTTTCATATCTATTATCTTCTTTTAATTTCATTATACCTGCAGTATTACTTATTATTTCAAAAAACCAAAAATTTCCATCTTTATAAAACTTATTATTACTTGTTGCAAAAGTTATTCCGCTTTTTTGTAAATTATACTGTATGTTAAATTCCATCCATGGTTCTTTAGCATTTATACCGCTAGAGAAAAAAATTAAAGTTATTATAAATATTCTATACATAATTTATAATAAAACATGTTCAATAGGTTGAGTCATTTTTTGATTATTAAAAATAAAAAAATTATCTTCCTGCTTGATTAACCCTTTTTGAAACCATTTTATTGCAATTGGATAAATTTTGTACTCAATTTCATGTACTTTGTTCTTAAGATCTTCAATAGTGTCTGTTTTTTTTATTTTTATTTTTCCTTGGATAATCGAAGGTCCATCATCTAATTTTTCTGTAACAAAATGAACTGTTGCTCCATGTTCTTGTTCATTATTTTCCAGAACTTTTTCATGGGTATTCAATCCTGGATATTTAGGTAAAAGAGACGGGTGTATATTTAATATCTGACCAAAATATTTTTTAATTATATTTGAAGGAATTATTTGCATAAATCCTGCCAATATTATCAAATCTATTTTTCTATTACCTAAAATTTTATTCAATTCTTGATTCAATTCTTTTTTGTTTGTTAAAATACATGTTTCAATATTTTCATTCTTAGCTATATTTAATCCATTAGCATTGGGATTATCACTTATAACACAAACTATATTTATATTAATTTCGTTTTTTTTATTAGAATTAATTATATTTTTTAAATTGCTGCCAAATCCAGATATTAATATTGCCGCATTAACTTCATTCATAAATAATTCCCTTATTATTTTTCCTTCTAATTATTTTTCCAATGATGTTATGGGCATATTTATTTTTTTTAAGTATTCCGCAAACTTTCTTTAGATTTGATTGGTCTATAATAATAATCATTCCAATACCACAGTTAAAAGTTTCTAGCATTTCGTTCATCTTTAAATTTGCTTTTTCCTGTAATAAGCTAAATATTTTTGGAAGTTTCCAATTTTTTAAATTAATTTCTGCGGATAATTCTTTAGGCATTATTCTGGGTATGTTTTCTGTTAAACCGCCTCCAGTTATATTAGCTATACCTTTTAAAAGAGGTAAAATTTTGTTTATTACATCTGAGTAAATTAAGGTAGGAGTAATAAGCATCTCGCCGATACTTTTTTTATCAATTTTTTTATTTAATTGAATTTTTTTCTGTTTTACTAATTCATTGATAAGCGAAAACCCATTTGCATGTATACCGCTAGAATGTATACCTATTATAATATTTTTATTTCTAATTTTTCTTCCATCAATAATATTTTTCTTTTCCACAATGCCCACACAAAAACCAGCTAAATCATAATCTGTTCCATTATAAAGACCTGGCATTTCAGCTGTTTCTCCACCAATTAATGGAACTTTGTATTTATTGCAAGCATTTTTAATACTTTTTAAAACCACTGAATGAATTGTTGTATTTAATTTACCAGTAGCAAAATAGTCAAGAAAAAAAAGAGGTGTTGCTCCAGAAGTAATTACATCATTTACACACATTGCCAATAAATCTTGTCCAATATATTTATGCTGTTTTAGTATTGTTGCTAATTTTAGTTTTGTTCCTACTCCATCAGTACCTGATACAATTACCGGTTCTTTGAGCCTATTTAATTTATATAAACTACAGAAACCACCAATTGTAGAGATAATATTTGGTGAAGATTTATCAGTATTATTTTTTAAAGTTTTTATCAGCTCATTGGCTTTTTTGATATCAACACCTGATTTTTTATATGTTAATTTATTAAATGATTTTTTCATGTTTAAATAACTTGAATTTAATTATATATTAATCTTATAGATATATATAGATATGAAAAAAACTTTATATGACCTCAAGCAATTACCAATAGACTATAGTTTTACTATTAATAAAAATTTTGATAATTTTATTGCTGAAAATAATCAATTTTTAGTTGATAAATTGATAACATTCACAAAATCTATATCAGATGAAAAATCCATTATTTTACTTCAAGGAGATAAATCATCTGGGAAAACACATCTTTGTGAAGCAATAAAAAATTATGATAATAAAATCACTATTTTAATAAATGAAGACTATTTGAAATTTTCTACTCAAGAAGATTATGATATATTAATTATTGATAATTTAGACCGACTAATTATTAATCAGAACAATGAAGAATATTTATTTTCTTTGATCAATGAAGCTATACTTAACAGTAAAAGTATTTTAGTTACTACAACTAAAAATATTGAAGACATTAAATTTACAATTCCTGATTTGAAATCACGTTTAAAATGGGATTTAATTTTCAAAATAAATGATTTAAATGACATTAATAAAATAAGAGTATTAGAAAAGCTTGCTGGTGATAGAGGATTCAATCTTACTACAAAAGTAAGTAATTTTATTATGAAGAACTATAGAAGAGATCTATTTTTTTTGTGTAATGCTATAAAAACAATTGATTACAATTCTCTTTCTGAAAAAAATAATATTACGATACCATTTGTAAAGAAAATAATGGAATATAAAAATAATTAATTATTAAGTTTTATAGTAATTTCAGCAATCCTTGCTCCAAATGATTTACAAATTTCTTTTTCGTCATTACTTAAATCTTGAGATTCATTGAAAGATACATGGCTAGGACCATAAGGAGTACCTCCTGTTTTAGTAGATATAAGTGATTTTTCACTATATGGTACACCAACTATTAACATTCCATGATGTAATAACGGCAACATCATAGATATTAAAGTTGTTTCTTGTCCACCATGCATACTTGATGTAGAAGTAAATACACCAGCTGGTTTTCCTGTAAGTGTTCCTTGTAACCATTCTGCAGTTGTCTTGTCTAAGAAACCTTTTAAAGGTGATGCCATATTACCAAAATGAGTAGGACTTCCTAAAATAAGTCCCGAACAATTTTTTAAATCGTTTGTATCTGCTATTGGGTCAGAGTCTTCATGTGAGTTTTTATCAGATTTAACTGTCCTCAAAACAGCATTGGCACCATCAACTGATTC
>CAYFGJ010000019.1:0-14148 GCA_964342835.1 uncultured Ectothiorhodospiraceae bacterium
TTTTCTGATTCAAATAAATAATTACCACCTAATACAATATCTGTTCCTCTTCCAGCCATATTTGTTGCTATTGTAACAGATCCTAGCTTTCCTGCTTGTGCAATAATTTCTGCTTCTTTTTGATGATATTTTGCATTAAGAACTGAATGATTAATTTTTTTTTGTTTTAATAATTTAGAAATATTTTCTGATGATTCTATTGAAGTTGTACCAACAAGTATAGGTTGTTGTGTTTCATGTACATTTATAATTTTATCTACAATAGCTCTAAATTTTTCTTTAATACTTAAATAAACAAGATCTACTTCATCGTTTCTTATCATTTCTTTATGTGGTGGAATTACAACAACTTCTAATCCATAGATTTGTTGAAATTCTACAGCTTCTGTATCTGCTGTACCTGTCATTCCAGCAAGCTTATCAAATAAACGAAAATAATTTTGAAAAGTAATTGAAGCATATGTGAGATTTTCATTTTGTATTGTAACATTTTCTTTTGCTTCAATAGCCTGATGCAAACCTTCTGCCCATCGTCTACCAGGCATTTTTCTACCTGAAAATTCATCTATAATAACAACTTGATTATTTTCAATAACGTAATCAATATTAATCTTGAAAATTAAATTTGCTCTTAACGATGCATCTATATGATGAAGTAATTGTATGTTTTTTGGTAAATACAAATCATCACTTGAAGTAATCATTTTGCTTTGTACAAGTAAATGTTCAACTTCTTTATGCCCTTCTTCTGTCAAAGAAATAGTTTTCTGTTTTTCATCAACAACATAAAATAGATCGTGTTGTTTGTTAGACATTAACTGTTTAGTTATTTTATTTATTTTTTGGTATAAATTATTATTTTCTGATTTAGAGCCTGAAATTACCAAAGGTGTTCGTGCTTCATCAACAAGAACTGAGTCAACTTCATCTACAATACCGTATTTCAATTGACCTTGTACTTTATCATCTAAATTATAAATCATATTATCTCTTAAGTAGTCAAAACCAAATTCATTATTTGTTCCATAAACTATATCTCTTTGATACATATTTTTCCTTTCTTTAGGTTCAATCATATTAGTTATTGTTCCAACTGATAATCCTAGAAAATTATAAATTTTACCCATCCATTCAGCATCCCTTTGTGCTAAATAATCATTGACAGTTATAATGAAAACAGATTTATCGCTTAGTGCATTTAAATAAGCTGGGAGAGTTGCTACTAAAGTTTTACCTTCTCCTGTTTTCATTTCAGCAATTTTTCCTTGATGAAGTGCTATTCCACCAATAATCTGTTCATCATAATGTCTAAGTCCTAATACCCTCTTTGATGCTTCCCTAACAATAGCAAAAGCATCGGGTAAAATTTTTTCAAAATTATTATCTTGTTTATATTCTTGTTTTAATTTAATGGTGTAATTCTTGAGATCTATATCATTCAAAGATGCATACTTATTTTCCAAAAAATTAATTTTATCTAAGATAGTTTTATATTCTTTTAGAAGACGACTATTTCTGGTCCCAAATAAATTTTTTATGATTTTAGGCAACATTTTCTGTAGTAACTAGAACAAACCCTTTGTTATTAATATGCTTTTCATAATACAATAAATATAGTAATTATGAAAAAAATTTCGACTTATATACCTAACCATCTTGCTAAAAAAAGCCTATTGATTGGTAAGTTTGAGTCATATATTCAAAAAAATTTTCCTAAGGAAATAATCTCACAAATTAGTGTCCTTAACATATCTGGTACTATATTAATTTTAGGTGTTAAAAAATCATCATTTGCTACATTAATGAGATTCGAAAAACAAAAATATATTCATATTTTAGAAAAAAACGATTTCTTTAAAATTGATGATATAAAAATTATAGTTGATAGTTAAGTAGCTTCAGGTAACGGTTTAGTATAGAAAATAGGTGCTCTTGAATCATCTTCAATTATTACTTCTTCCCATGCTTCAGAATTATTAATTAGTTCTCTTAAAAGTAAATTATTTAGATGATGACCTGATTTGTATGCAGAAAAAGAACCTATAATACCATGACCAAGTAAATATAAATCACCTATAGCATCAAGAATTTTATGTTTCACAAATTCATCTTCAAATCTTAAGCCTTCTTCGTTTATAACTCTATAATCATCTATTACGATTGCGTTTTTTACACTACCACCAAGCGCTAAATTATTTTTACGTAATTTTTCAATATCTTTTGCAAATCCAAATGTTCTGGCACGACTAACTTGACTGAGATATGAGACTGTAGAAAAATCAATTTCTGCTGATTGTGTTTGTTCTGAAAATGTTGGATGTTTAAAATCAATTGTAAATGCAACTTTAAATCCATCAAATGGTTCTATTTTTGCCCATTTACTATCTTCTTTTACTTCAATTGTTTTTTTTATTTTAATAAATTTTTTTGGTTTACTTTGTTCAGTTATGCCAGCTGATTGAATTAAAAAAACAAATGGTCTTGAGCTTCCATCTAAGATTGGAACTTCTGGTCCATCTAATTCAACAATAGCATTATCAATTCCAAGTCCTGCCATTGCAGATAACAAATGTTCAACTGTAGATATTTTTGAATTACCTTTAGAGATTGAAGTTGAAAGTCTTGTATCATGAACATTATTTAATGTTGCAGAAATTGGATCATTGCTAATGTCTATTCTTTTGAAAACTATTCCTGAATTAATTTCACCAGGTTTTAGGATTAAATTAATTTCTTGACCAGTATGAAGTCCTATTCCAGTTGCCCTAATTGTATTAGATAGTGTTCTTTGTTTTATCATAATTGAACTGTAATTATACTGTATTTATCAAGTATTGTTAATTAAAACATATGATAAGTATATGTTCCCCCATGATATTTGGACAAAATTATATGATTAAAGTTCTTTCTGGAAATAATTTGATATTTTTTCCCATAATTTATTAAGAAACTCTAATATTGAATTTGATGGATGTTGTCGGTGTGGCATTTTTTCTAGTTGATTTTCTCTGTATAATAACAGTCCAACAGCAGTAGCATATCTTGTCTTTCCAGTTAAATTTGTTAAACCATCTATATGTACTGGACTTCCAATCTTAACAGGACAACCAAACTTACTTTCAGCGTAAACATCTAATCCATCAATTTTAGAACCACCACCTGTGAATACTATACCGCATCTAATTTTATTTGAGTAACCACTATTTAAAATAACTTCTTGAATTTTTTTAAATATTTCATCTAATCTGCAGGATATTATGTGTTTTAAAATTGGTTTACTTGTTTCTGATTCAGGTTTATCAGAAACTGATGGAACAGGAATTTTAATTTGATCATCATCTGGAGATTCAATTAGAGATCCATATTTTTTTTTGATCTCTTCAGCTGCATCTAAAGTCGTTACTAATCCAACTCTAATATCGTTTGTAATAGATTGACCTGCTAATGGTATTATAGATGTATATTTAATAGTTCCATCTGTGAAAATAGCTATATCAGTAGTTCCTCCGCCTATATCAACTAAACAAACACCCAATGATTTTTCTTCTTCAGTTAAAACTGAATAACTTGAAGCTACTGGCTGAAGAACATATTCATCAATAGTTAAAAAACTATTTTCTATACACTTAGCAAGATTCTTTTTTGCTGTAGAAGAAGCTGTAATTATATGAACATTTGCGTGTAATTGTGATCCGGCCATATTTAATGGCTCTTTAATTCCTTTTTGATCATCAATTGTATAATCTTGTTCAATAACATGAAGTATTTCTTGATCGCTTGGAATTTGTATATCTGCTGCTTTGTCAATTACAGTTTCTTTATCCTCTTCCGTTACAGTTTCATTAATAATTTTAAGGATACCATTGCCGTTATAACTTTGAATATGCTTGCCTGAAATCCCAGTTGTAACAGATTTAATAGCAAATTTTGACATTCCTGCAGCTGTGTCTGTCGCTCTTTTAATGCTAGTAACAGTTGTATCTATTTCCGAAATGACACCTTTGTTTAACCCAGAACAAGGTTCATCCCCAATTCCGATGATTCTCAGTTTGCCTTCTGGACTATATTCAGCAACCAAACATAATACCTTGGTTGTCCCAATATCAAGCGCTACAAATTTTTCATTATTATATGAATTATTCACTTAAATTTATTTAACAGTAAAACCAGTTGAATACCTCAAATCAATAGTAGATATTTTTCTATTATACTTTGTAATCAAGTCTGCGTATACATCAATTAAATCATTTAGTTTTATTTTGTAAAGAGAATATCTTGTGATAATTAAGTATTTATCAGTCTGTATATTCAAAATATCTGATTCAAGAGAAATAGAAGTTATTTTTAATCCTAACTTATCTAGCATAGTTGATAAATTCATATATAACTCAAAAATAGATCTTCGATTATTAGAATCTGTAGTGACAGTTGGTATTTTTAGTCTTTTAGTATTATGAATTTCAAACATTTCACCATTCATTCCAATAATATATTCATTATTCCAAAAATATAATGGTTTATATTCAATAAATTCAATTACTAATGTATCAGGAAATTTTCTAGTAACTAGAACATTTTTAATCCAATTATTACTTCCTATTTCTGATCTTATATTTCGTATGTCAATCTTTAATAAATCAGTATCAATATATTTTGCTAATTGATTTTTAATAATATGTTCGTTAGATCTTTCAAACGCACCTTTATATTTAATATTTTTAATTGGATAAGGACCTATAAAATTGTCAAAGTATAAGAACCCAAAAAGAATGAAAAATGTAATAATAAAAAAAAACGCTTTTTTCATGAATTTATTATTGCAATTATTAAGTCAATAAAATTTAGTCCTTTCTTCTTAGCGGACATTGGTACTAGACTATGACTAGTCATTCCAGGGATAGTATTGACTTCAATTAGATGGATTTCATCTTTATTATTTATAAAAAAATCAACTCTTCCCCATCCTTTACAACCAAGAATTTTGAAAGCTTTTAAACATGTTTTTTCAATTTCTTTTAACATATCTTGATTAAATTTAGGAAAAGTAAAATTAGTGTCATTATCTATATATTTGGCTTCATAATTATAAAACTCTCTTTTAGTTTCTATTTTAATTATAGGAAAAACGTTATTGTCAATTATAGGAGCAGTATATTCATAACCTTCAACATATTCTTCTATAAAATATTTTTCATCAGAAGATTTAACTAATAATGGTAAATCCCTAGATAATTCTTTTATATTATTTAAAATCTTTATACCTACACTTGATCCTGATTTATCTGGCTTGAATACATATTTTATATTATTGATATCAGGTATATTTAAATTATTTTTATCTACTATGAAATACTTTGGAGTTTTTAAATCATTTTCTATCCATTTTTCCTTAGTTAAAATTTTTGAAAAAGATAATTCTGATGATTTGGCATCAGAACCAATATACTTCACTCCAAGATTATCTAACCATGCTTGAACAGTACCATCTTCGCCTCCTGTTCCATGTATAAGATTAAATACAATATCAATTGAATTATCGGTTATAAAAGCAGTTAAATCATTTAGATTATTTTTCAAATCATATAAAAAAACATTAAAATCAGTATTTTTCAAAGCATCGAATACTGCCTGACCGCTTTCAAGTGATATTTGTCTCTCTTCTGACCAACCACCTGATAAAATACCAATATTCTTTTTAATTAGATTATCCATGTTATCCAATAATTCTAATTTCTTTCTCCAGATTTATACCACATTCTTTTTTTATTTTTCTTTTTACCAAATCTATTAGAGCTATTAATTCAGAACATTTGCCAGTACCATCATTAATAAAATAATTAGAATGCTTTTTTGAGATATAAATTCCTCCTATTTTAAATGATTTTAATCCAGCCTTTTCTATCAAATTACTTGCTGACATATGAGATGAAGGGTTTTTAAAAATACATCCAGAAGACCATTGATTAACAGGCTGAGTAGTTTGTCTTTGATGTGCATACAGTGATAATAAATTTTTATCAAAATTATTTGTTAGCCGTAATTTAAATCTAGCCTCTACAAAATAAGAATTAACTGGTGCAAATGTTTTTCTATATGAAATTTTGATTTGATTTCGTTTGTATAGCCTTATATTTCCAAATTTATTTATCATCTTAAATTCATCTATTTTATCCCATATTTCATTTTTGAAAGCTCCAGCATTCATAAACATAGAGCCACCAATAGTTCCTGGTATGCCATGTAAAAATTCAAATCCATTAACTTTGTTTTTAAAAAGAAATTTCGCAAGTTTCGAACAAGTAACACCTGCTCCTACTATAACAGAATTATTTTCAATAATTATTTTATTTCTATTGAAATATTTTAAAATAATTACACAGCCATTATAATTATTGTCCTTAAAAGCAATATTAGATCCATTGCCTATAATAATTAAATTCTTCTTATTAGATTTTAAAATACTCTGTATATCATTGATATTTTCTGGAAACATAATTTTTTTAGCATTACCACCCAAATGGATAGTATTATATTTTGATAATGGATAATTATATAAAATCTTCATTTTCAAAAAGTCATATAGACTCTAAATCTTTAAGTTCTTTTAAAACAACTTTTAATGGATCCTGAGGAAAAATGTCCTGTATATTTTTTGCTAGCATGTATAGACGTTTTCTATCATTCAATAACAAATTTAAGATATTTACAAATTCTTCAGTAAAAGAGTCAGATTGTTCTATTAATATAGCAGCTGCACTATCAGCCAAAAATTGTGCATTTTTTAATTGATGTTTATCAGTAGCATAAGGAAATGGTACAAGGATAGATGCTTTACCAATTGCAGATAACTCAGAAATTGATGTTGAACCAGATCTGCAAATAACAATATCAGACCAATCATAAAAGTTTTCAATATCATCTACATAACTTTGCACAGAAACATCTAGATGATATTTTTTATATCTATTTTTAGTTTCTAATTTATTGTCTTCACCAGATATATGTTTAATAGATAGATTTGTATTATTAAAATGAGAAAATGCAAAAGGTAAAACTTTATTAAAAAATTGTGATCCCTGACTTCCACCTAAAACTAATATATTTATCATTGTGGATTCTGATAAATATTTTTTTTCTGGTTTTTCTAAATCATAAAATTTTTTTCTTACAAAATTACCTGTGTGAATAATTTTAGAATTTATCTTACTAAAGCTCAGAGGAAATGTTTCAAATACCTTTTTACAGAAATAATAATTAATCTTATTTGCTGTTCCAGCTACAGAATTTTGTTCTAGTAAAAATGTAGTAATATTCAAAAAGAATGCAGCAATAGTTGGTGCAGTACTGACAAAGCCACCAAAACCAAAAATAAATTTAGGCCTATATTTACGAACTATTATAAATGATTGATATATGGATTTAAAAATATATATAATTCCTAAAATTTTTTGAAATGTACCCTTACCTCGAATAGGTTTTGAGCTTATATTTTTAATAATAATAGATTTGTCTTTTATTATTTTGTTCTCTAACCCTTCAGAAGTTCCAAACCAAATAATTTTATAACCTTTCTTAATAAACTCTTGCGACAAAGTATATGCAGGATATACATGTCCTCCAGTACCGCTTGCCAATATACCAATATAACTCTCTGACATTAATAACCTCTTTGTACGGCTTGACTAATTTTCCTTTTATTTTCTATCTGTATTCTGATTAAAATTCCAATACAAATAAACATACATAAAAGATTAGTCCCTCCATAACTTATCAAAGGTAGCCCCATACCCTTTGTGGGAGCTAGACCTATATTTACCATCATATGTATTATGGCTTGAAATGTAATTAAAAGCCCTATCATATTAGCTAAAAAAGAACCTATTAATAAACCATTTTCAGCTGATTTGTGAGCTAGAATAAATATTCTTGTAATCATTATTATATATGTAAATATCACCAATATAACAAATAGTAATCCTAATTCTTCAGCTATCACTGCAAAGATAAAATCATTATATGCTTCTGGTAAATAGTTTAATTTTTGAATACTAGATCCTAATCCTAACCCGAACAAACCACCAGAGCTAAATGCCAACTCAGATGCAATCAATTGATAACCAGCTCCAGTAGAATCTTGCCATGGATCAATAAAACTAATAACTCTTTTAAAACGATAAGGAGTTAAAATAACAAGTAATACTATTGGTATAATTAATAAAATAGCTGTAGATAACCATTTTTTGAAATTAACGCCACTCATTAACATGAGAGAAAAAAATGTCAGTATCAATAAAAACATACTACCAAAATCACGTTGGAATATTATTATGCTTGATAAAAATAAAACTATAATAACTGATTTATAGAAAATTTTATTAATATCGTTTCTTAATATGTAGCTTGATAACCATATTAATATGAATAATCTTGAAATCTCAGATACCTGTACTGTTATAAATCCAAGACTAATCCATCTTCTAGCCCCTTTAGCTTCAAACCCTAACCCTGGTATAAAAACTAAAATACAAATAATAAAAGATAAGATTAGAAATAGTTTACTATAATCTTCATAAAACTTTAATTTAATATGTGAAATTACATATGCAAAAGAAATACCAAGCAATAGGTATATAGAATGTTTAATAGTAAAATGAAATGGATTATTTAATTTCTGATATGCTTGATCAAGAGTTGCTGATGTTATCATTACTAATCCAATAGATAATAGAATGAAGACACATGTAATAAAAACTTTATCTATACCAAGTCCTTCTATAATTATTAATAATTTTTTTATTCTTTCATTAATCAAGACTATTTACTGCTTCAATAAATGCATTTCCTCTTTCTTCAAAATCTGTGTACATATCAAAACTTGGACTTCCAGGAGATAATAATACAAAATCATAAGGTTTAGCCTTATCATAAGATACTCTTACAGATTCTTCTATTGTCTTACATAGAATTTTTGGAACATTAGTTGTAATCTGTTTATTAATTATGTTTTTATTTTCACCCAATAAAACTAACAATTTAACATGATGATTTATATAATTATTTAGTTTTCCATAGTCTAAATTTTTTTTAGAACCACCCATGATTAATATTATATTTTTTCTTAAATATTTTAATGCTGTTATTGTTGAAAATACATTTGTAGATTTTGAATCATTATAATATTTTACATCATTTATACTTCTTATAAATTCTATTCTATGTGGCAAGAAATTAAAATCATTTAGAATTCTTATTGATTTTTTAAAAAAATCCTTTTTATTATAAAGATTATTGGCAATAGAAAGGACTGCTAAAATATTATCTAGATTATGCGTACCTCTGTAATTACATGATATATCATCGTAATAAATATTCTGTTTGTCTATTTTTAGATTTTCAATAATGGTATCATCCATATATATTTTCTGAGAATGATGATTTATATCATCTTCGACATATCCATATTTTCTTATATTCAAAACATCATCCATATATTCGAGAAGATTATTATGGCAAAAAGTTATTTCAGAATTTTTAAAAATTTTCTTTTTGATATTAAGATAATTTTCAAAACTATTATGTCTTTCAAGATGATCATCTTCTATATTTGATATAAGGCTTACATAACTTTTAAAATTATTCATATACTGTAACTGATAACTAGATAATTCTATAATAATATAATCAAATTTATCTTCTAATGTTATAAATGGTGATACACCGTTATTGCCACAAGCTTTAGCTTTAATATCTAACTGATTTAGTAAATATTCTAGCATTGTAACAATGGTAGTTTTTCCATTTGTTCCAGTTACTGAAATAATTTTACAATCTGATAATCTCTTAAAGAAATCTATATCCGTTATAATTGGTATAGATCTTTGGTTTAAATCATTTATTATTTTTTGATTAATATCTAATCCTGGGCTGACTATAGCTTCATCTATATCATCTAAAAACGCTTCTTCATAGTATCCAAATCTAAAATTATTTTTATTTGTTAAATTAATAATAGATTTGTTTATACATGAAATGTCTCTTGTATCAAAAATTTTATATTCGATAGTAGTTTTAGTAAAATAATCAATGCATGATTGGCAAGTCTGTCCAGTACCAATAATCAACTTATACTGTTTTTTCATACTATCTAATCTTTAACGAGGATAATGCAATTAACACTAAAATAAATGTTATTATCCAAAATCTCACAATTATTTTCGGTTCTGCCCAACCACTTAATTCAAAATGATGATGTAATGGAGACATTTTAAAAATACGTTTTTTAGTACGTTTAAAATATAAAACTTGGATAATAACAGATAAGACTTCAGCTATAAATACACCACTCATGATAGCAAATGCAATTTCTTGTCTTAATAGAACAGCCATTGTTCCTAAAGCAGCACCTAATGATAATGATCCAACATCGCCCATAAATATTTCTGCAGGATATGAGTTATACCATAAAAAACCTAATCCAGATCCTACTATAGCTGCTGCAAAAATTGAAATTTCCGAAGCATCTTTTAAGTATGGAATCAAAAGATAATTTGCGATGTTAAAATTTCCTTCTACATACGCAAAAACAACAAATGCTGCTGCAATTAATATACATGGAAGGATTGCTAATCCATCTAGCCCATCAGTTAAATTAACAGCATTACTTGATGCAACTATTATAAATATACACCAAGGTATAAAAAGTAATCCCATATAAAAAGAAAAATCTTTAAAGAAAGGCAATATCAAAGTTAATTCAGTGGTATCTATATAATTTAAATATAAATAAATTATTGCTAGTGTAGAAAATAAGATTTGAAAAAAAAATTTACTTCTACCTTTAATTCCATCACTAGAAGATTTTATGAATTTTATATAATCATCATAAAAACCAATGATACCGAAAGTTATCAATATAAATAATAATACCCAAATATATCTATTTTGAAGTTCTGACCAAAGCAGAGTTGTGACAATAACAGAAATAATAATAATTATTCCGCCCATAGATGGGGTTTTAGATTTTTCAGTAATATGAGACTTTGGTCCATCGCTTCTAATTGATTGGTAGAGTTTTTTAGTGTTCAACCAACGTATCAATAAAGATGTCATAATAAGAGATAAAAATAGTCCAGTTAATGCAGCTAAAACAATTCTTAGACTCAAATACTGGAAAACATTAAATCCAGAATAAAACTGAGAAAGATAATCAAAAATATAAAGTAACATTTTCTATTTATTCACTATTATTAACTAATTGTATTACTATATCTTCAAATTTCATAAAACGGGAAGCTTTCACTAAAATATTAACATTTTTATGCATATTTGTTTGTATAAACTTAATAAGTGTTAGTTTATTATCAAAACAATATGCATTATCACCAAAGGTTTTTTTTACAATATGATCGTGTTTCCCGATATAAAATAACTTATCAATCTTATTTTTTTTAGCATATTCAATAACATCTTGGTGAAATTCTTCGGATTGTGCACCAAGTTCACCCATATCACCCATTACGAACCATTTATCACCAGACATGGATGATAAAGAATCTAGAGATTTTTTCATTGAAGATGGATTAGCATTATAAGTATCATCAATAACTTTTGAGTTATCTGCCAGTTCATATATATAAAATCGACCTTTAACACCTTTGTAATTATTATAACCATTAACTATATTCTCTATGGTTGCTCCTGCTTGATGAGAACAGGCAACGGAAAATAAAATATTTTCTATAAAATTGATATGATATTCTTTAAGTGACAATTGTAATAATTGATTATCAGGTAAATTTATATTTATTTTATTTGTATCTAAACTTTGTATGGAATAGTCTGCCTTTTCATTCTTTGAAATTGTTATAATATTATGATCAATTGCAATTTCCTTCCATCTTTCAAAATTTATATCGTCTTTATTCAAAATAACTGTTTTAGTGAATCCTTGATTAAGTAGTATTTCCTCTTTTGTTAATAAAATATTTTCAAAGTTTTCAAAACTTTCCATATGTGCAGCTGATACATTTAAAAGAGCAACAATTTTAGGTCTAATAATTTCACATAAATATTTTATATCACCTTTGATACTTGCTCCCATTTCTATTACACAATGTTTCTGATGAGTAGATAATTCTAAAACAGATAGTGGAACACCAATATGATTATTAAAATTACCAAAATTAGTTAAAGCTTCGTTATTCCAATTTAACATTGAATAGATTAATTTAGTTACTGAAGTTTTGCCGTTAGTTCCAGTAATTCCAATTGAAATTGGTTTTAGTTTATTTATATGTAATTGAGCAATAACTCCCAATGCTATAATTGTATCTTTTACAATTAATTGCGGTACATTAATAATTTTTCTTTCACAGATTATTGCTGATGCTCCTTTTGTAATAGCTTCATCTATAAAATTATGTCCATCGAAATTATGACCTTTAATTGCAACAAAAAGATTGTTAGGCTTAATTGTTCTAGAGTCAATTGAAATACCATTAAAATTTGAATCTGAATTATATAGTTCCCCATCCAAAGGTTCTTTAAGTTGAGATAAAGATGTTTTCATTTTATTCTTGACCTTAATATTTCATAATCATTGTGTGCTAACTTATGACCTTTATACATTATACTATTTTCATTTCCTTTCCCGGCAATAATAATATAATCATTTTTTTCAGCTAATGATATAGCTTTATAGATAGCTTTTTTTCTTGATGGAATCAGAAAGACTTTTTTGGTTATTTTAATTCCTTGTTTAATATCATTTAATATTTTCATTGGTTTTTCATTACGAGGATTATCATCTGTAAGGATAATATAATCAGAAAAAACTGAAGATATTCTGCCCATTTCTTTTCTTTTCCAAACATCTCTATTACCTCCACATCCAAAAACTGTAATAATTTTACTTGAATTAATTGATGCATATATACGAATTTCTTTAAGTAAAGTTAGAAGCGAGCTGGGTGTATGTGCATAATCAATTATATAAATACCTTTATTTTTTGTTTTAATAAATTGATTTCTACCATTTACTGGTTTTAATTTATTAAATAATTCTAAGATAGATTGAGATGAAAAATAGAAGCGATAAACTAAGACTTGTTGTTAAGCAAAGTGGCAAAACGGCAAAACAAATAATTTCATCTTTTAAAGAAATAGAGAAAAATGAACGTTCTAGTACATTAAAATATCCAAAAGATACAGTAACTATATCGAGACATTTAAATGACAAAAGACCATTTGATTTAGATACAGCCGTTGCATACGGTAAGGCACTTGATACAGATCCAGCCGAAATATGTTTTGAACCTGTAATAAAAAGCATAAGAGGCTATTTTGACCCTCTAGAGAAAAATAACCCATGGGGAGTACATTGGTATTTTACTGAAGGAAAAGACGATATGGTATCATTACGCATACCAAGAGAATTTTATGCTAATAAATTTAGATTATTAGAAGCAAAAAATGTTACTAATAATAGACATGGAATGGTATTTATTTATGAGTATTCAAATGACCAATACGCCAACCCAAGAAATTATAATCAATTAGGTTTGTGTAAATTAAAAAGTGGTAAATTTGTTGTTGCCGTACCTGTACCTAGTGGTAAAAAAAATAATTTTACACTAAAGGATATGAGTAATAACATTCTCTACAATGAATGTGAATTAATAACTATACATTCTATTGTTAGTTGTTTATTTCCAGCATTTTATAAAAATTATTAAATATTATTAATATATAATGGAATTAAAAAACTATAATGGCATATTAAATAATTTATTATCAAAAAATTATATAAGCAAATATAATAAAAAAAAAATTTTAATTCCAATAAATGAAATTTTAATAGTTAAAAATATTTTAGAACATAAAATTCTTAGTTTAGATAAATTAGATAAAAATAGTTCTATATGCTTAATATCAAGTAAAAACTCATTCAAAGCTTTAGGAGATAAAGTATGTCAGTTATTAAATAATTACAAATTAGAGTACAAAAATATAATTTTAGAAAATTATAAATCAGATATTTTTTTTGGAGATATGATTTATGAAAAAATTAAAGACCACAGTCAAATAATATGTGTTGGATCAGGCTCCTTAATAGACATTTGTAAATATGCATCAAATAAAGCAAAAAAT
>CAYFGJ010000020.1:0-14106 GCA_964342835.1 uncultured Ectothiorhodospiraceae bacterium
GAAAATTACCGCCAAAAGTTGATCAGTGACTTCCTGCGGTTAAGACTTGGGCAGAAATACCTTTAGCTAAACACGCACCTATAGGAAGACCGTTTCCTAATGCTTTAGCTAGCATTACTACATCTGGTATAATATTGCTGTGTTGATATCCAAACCACTTTCCTGTTCTGCAAAAACCAGATTGAACTTCATCTACTAACATTAGCCAATTATGTTCATTACAAATTTTTCTTACATCACTTAGATAGTTAGAATCAGGAATTATAATACCTCCTTCTCCTTGAATTGATTCAAGTAAAATTGCTATCACATTTTTATCTTTCTTAGCATAATCTATGAGCCATTTTGAGTCATTATATGGTGCTGGAACAAAGCCATCTAATAAAGGTTCAAACCCATCTTGTGCTTTACCATTAAATGTCGCACTAAGAGCTCCTAAAGTTCTTCCGTGAAATCCATTATGCATAGTTATTATTTGCGGATTATTAATATTTTTATCATTTGCATATTTTTTTGCAATCTTGATTGCTGTTTCTACTGATTCTGCACCTGAATTACAAAAAAACGCTCTTTCCATTCCAGCAAGTTCACAAAGCTCTTTAGCCAGCTGTTCTTGATGAATAATATTAAAAGCATTTGATGTATGTATTAATTCTTGAGATTGCTTAGTAAGAACATCTGTAATTTGTTCATTAGAATGCCCTAAATTAGTTACAGCTAGTCCAGAAAGCGCATCTATGTATTTTTTTCCTTTATTATCCCATAGATAAACCCCATCCCCACGGACAAAAGAAACGTCTTTACGATTATATGTGGACATAAGGTGATTATTCATAATTTACCAATATATCAAGAAAACCAACATTCTAATAAATTGTATCTATAAATCTATATATTTTTTCAGTTTTGCTCAATTTTTAGCTTAAAATCCACATTTTATCGTCAGTTTGACTTGAATATGGATCATATTTGATAGAAAATAAAAAAAGTACACTAATACAATAAGGGGAAATTCATGAATAGAATAAGTACATTCGTTCTACTTATGGCGATGTCAGGACTAACTTTCGCAGGTGGTGCTAACAGCTCGCATTCCATGTCTTCTCATAAAGCACATTCAAAAGGTGTGCATTTCTATGGAAAGATCTTTATTGGTTATGAAGAAAAAAGTACAGGCGCAGCTGCCACTTCGGATAGCCTTAGAGATAATGGAGGAAACAGTAGAATAGGTCTTAAATTTAGAGAGCCAATGGGTAGTATGACACTTGTTGGTGGAATGGAATATACATTTGATATAGCTGATGGCATGTCAACAGAAGATGCAACTACATGTGACAGAAATAATACCGATGCAGGTAAAAATGACTGTCAAACATTTGAGTTACATACTGGTAACATGGGATTAGAAACTCCATTAGGTTATATTGGATTTGGAACATTTGAATCACCATACAAAACATTTGGTATGTATGATACTACTATGGATACAGCAGTAGCTTTAAATCAACATGGTGGTTTTTCAAAAGGTACATTCGGTATATCAAGCACATGGGGCGGAGTATTATCATACCACGCTGCTATGGGTCCAATCGAGTTTGCATATATGTATGGACTTAGCGAACAAACAAATGCTTCTGTTCAAAAAAGAGACTACTCATATGCGTTGAAGCTAAAAGATTTATTTTTACCTGGTTTAGAAATTGGTATAGCCACTTCACATGATAATATTGATTCAGGTAACTCAAATAATGGTTCAACAAATGATAAAGTTTTTGCATCATATAAAGTAATGCCTGGACTAGGTGTTTTTATGACTAATGAAGATACTGAAATTACAGATACTTTTGCTACCAATGGTGATGGAAAAATCCAAACATTTGGTGCACATTACAAAGCAGGAAACACTATGTGGCAAATAGCCAAAACTGAAGGTGATTCTGCAGGTGCGGACACAGAAGACTATGACACTGTTGCTATTGCAGCAGAAACTGCTTTAAGTAAAAGCAGCAGTATATTGTTTGGTTATGCTCGTCAAGGATACGAAGACTCAGGAAGTGCAGTTCGTACTTGGACAATCGGCATGACACATGGCTTCTAAAAACAAATAATAAATAGAAGATAAAACGTAAATAACCTAACCCTTTTTAAGGGTTAGGTTTTTTTTATTTATTTAATTTACAGTAAGTTATTTATGAATAGTAACTTTGTTGTCACATTGTAAGTCCGGGATGATGAGCGGCGCCCATGAAGAGTAACATTGGAATACTAAGAACTGTATTTATTCTTGATGCTAGAAGAGCTATTTTTTTAGCTTTTGCTTTCTCTGCATCACTAGCTTCTACTAATCCTAATACTTTTTGTTGATTTGGCCATATTAGGACCCAAACATTGAAAAACATAATTGTACCTAACCAAGCACCTGTTCCAATTACAGTACTGTATCCACCAGCTAATGTAAAAGCAGCTACAAACTGTCCATGGTGAGCTAAATACGCAGCACCTGTTAACCATGTAACTACAGCACCCCATCTAAACCACAAAAGAGCTAACGGAGCAACATATTTTCCTATAGCTGCAGGACCTGGATCTCCATCAGCTGTCGCTTGGGCCATTGCAGGAACTTGTACAAAATTAAAATAATAAAGTAGTCCTATCCAAGTTATACCTGATAAATAATGAAACCATCGTAAATAACCTTCTGCCTCGATTGGAATAGCTCCATCAGCTATAATTAAGGTAAGAACAATAGATAGTATAAAACCAGTTATAATAGTACCTTTTATTGAAAGTAACGGATTCATAAGCACCTCATAAAATTATTTGATATTTGCTTTATAATAAATGATATAAATAAATTTATCTATTAATAAGTTTCTGGTAGAGGAAAACAATATGTGTGGTATTTGTGGTGAGATAAGATTTGATCAAAAAGAAATTGAAAAAAACTCAATTGATATAATGATGCAAAATATATCAAGAAGAGGTCCTGATAATAAAGGAGTTTTTTTAGATAAAAACATTTTTCTTGGACATCATCGTCTAAGTATAATTGATGTGTCTAATAAATCGAATCAACCTTTTTATGATAGTAAATTAAAATTAACCATAGTGTTCAATGGGGTAATATATAATTATAAGAAACTCAAATCTATACTAATACAAAAAGGTTATACTTTTAGTTCTGACGGAGATACTGAAGTTATTATAAAAGCATATGATTTTTTTGGAGAAAAATGTGTTAATCAATTGGATGGAATATTTTCTTTTTGTATTTATGATCATAATACAATGTCATTTTTTCTCGCTAGGGATAAATTAGGTATAAAACCATTATATTATTATTATGATAAAGACTGTTTAAGATTTTCATCTAGTACAAAAGCTCTAATTAAATTGAGTTCAAAAGAAAATCAAATAGATATCAAAAGCTTACATTATCAACTCACACTTCACTCAGTCGTACCATCACCAAACACAATAATAAAAGGTATAAAAAAATTACCTCCTGGTAATAGTATAATATTTAATCTAAAAGGAATGATAAAACAAAATTGTTATTATTCTTTTAACGATAATTTAATAGATGAAAAAATTAGTGAATATGAAATACAAGATGAAATAGAAAGATTACTATGTTTGTCAATTGAAAAAAGATTGACTATTTCTGATGTACCAGTTGGTATTTTATTATCTGGTGGAATAGATTCAAGTTTAATAGTTGCTATAGCTGCTAAACATTTCAATGTTGATATAAATACATTCTCAATTGGGTTTTCTTCAATTGAACAAGAAATTGGAGATGAATATTATTATTCAGATATGGTATCAAAAAATTTTAATACTTATCATAACAAATATTCTATTAATGATAATGATTTGTTTGAAAATATAGATGACGTTATTAGTTGTATGTCTGAGCCTATGGTTAGCCAAGATTCCTCAGCATTTTATCTTTTGGCTAAATATGTTTCACAAAAACAAAAAGTTGTATTGAGCGGACAAGGAGCGGATGAACTATTTGGTGGTTATTTCTGGTATAAAAAAATACATGATTCTAAAACACATGATCTTGAAACATTTAGTAATAATTATTTTGATCGTAATCATGACGATTTTTGCAATACTATAACAAAAAAATTTCAAGGTGAAAATTTTAGTTATTTATTAATGAAAGATCTGTTGTCTAATTATAATGATTCTTTGGATTTATTAGATAAAATATTAAGAATTGACTTGAGTATGTTAATTGTAGATGACCCGGTCAAAAGAATAGATAATATGACTATGGCTTGGGGGTTAGAAACTAGAGTTCCATATCTAGATATTGATTTAGTTGAATTTGTTTTGAAAATACCTGCTAAATTAAAAATTAATGATAACGGAAAATATCATCTTAAAAAACTATCTAAAAAATATTTAAGTGAAGATATAATAAAAAGGGAAAAATTTTATTTTCCTGTGCCGCCACTAAAAATTATACAAGGTAAATTTTATCAATATATGAAAGATATTCTTCTTTCTAATCAATGCAGAGATCGTGGTTTATTTGAAACAAATAATATTAAGTCTCTTCTTGATAATCCCAATAAATACTACACTAAATTAGAGGGAAATAAGCTTTGGCATTTAACACTACTTGAAAGATGGTTTCAACTAAATGTTGACGAATAAAATATCTGTAATATAATTTTGTTAGAGCGAATATAATGTCTGGTCTAGAAAGAATAAAAAAACAAGTAGAAGAAAATCCCATAATAATTTATATGAAGGGTGATCCTAAGATGCCTATGTGTGGATTTTCATCTAAAGCAGTTGAAGCTTTAAAAAAATGTGGTAAAGAATTCGCATGGGTAAATATAATACTTGACCAGGAAATAATGAATGATTTGCCAAAATTTTCTGATTGGCCTACTTTTCCTCAACTATTTATTAATGGAGAATTAATAGGCGGATGTGATATAACTCTAGAATTATATGATTCTGGAGAATTAAAAAAAATGATTGATGCTGCAGTAAAATAATATTTATTTACTATTTGTTGCGTGAATTATATCCCAATAATTAAAAATATTAGTTTTGGTTGTTTCTTTTATATTCAGATTTGCATATTTATTAAAATCATTAAACGGAAAATATGATTTCCATCCTAGAATTCTACTAACAGGCATTAAAGATTTTTCAAATAATCTGCAAAATACATTATCTGTATCTGAACTAAAATGATTAACAATAAAAATGTCGCCATCATCTTTACAAACACGTTTCATTTCTTCAATAAGTTTTTTAGGATTTTCAGTTACAGAAATAACATACATCGCAACAACCTTATCAAAAGTATTATCTGCAAAAGATAAAAACTCTCCATTCATCATAGAAATATATTTATTATTATATTTATTTTTTTCTATTTTTTTTGTAGCCAATCTCAACATATCAGGAGATATATCTATACCAATAACATTTGTTTCTTTTGGATAATATTGAAATGAAGATCCAGTTCCAATTCCAATTTCGAGAACTTTATCAGTATTAGAGCAATCCATCATTTCTATCAATCTCTTTCTTCCAGGCCTGAATACCTGACCAAATGTATAATCATAAAAACTTGAAACACGATTATAAGAATTAATTATAGAGTTTTTGTTCAATATGTTATCCTGTATATTAGTATTATTATACATCAATATGCTGAACGATTTAAAAATTTTTTTTGATATTATTAGATTTAATAGAGGTCCTCAAGATCTTCCAACTAATATAAGATTACTCAATATAACAATACTGGCAAATATTTTAATAGGCCAAATACCTTCTGATGCTCAATATAATTTCATTGCTTCTTTGTTAACTACTACCATTTTTATAGGTATAACTTTAATATTTATACAAGTGTGTTTATACGTTAAAGAAGCCAATACTGGAATGTCGAATATATATAAGGCTCGTTATTTACAAACAGCTAGTGCTGTATTGGGAATTCATGCACTAATTGGCTTATTTGCCAGTTTATTATTTTTAATGACTAAAAATGATCCAAATACAGTAATGATAATTGTATTACTAACAAGCTTATACTCATGGATAGTATATGGTCATATTTTTAAATATACTTTTGATACTTCAATGATATTTGGTTTGGCAATCTCTTTTTTATATAGTATGGTTGCTGGGTTCATAATGTTATTATTTCTACAAGCATTCTTCTTATGAAAATACATATACTTGGAATTTCTGGAACATTTATGACCGGCATTGCAATTTTAGCAAAGCAACTTGGTCATCAAGTTACTGGTTCAGATAGAAATATATATGAACCAATGAAATCAGTTTTAAAGAATGCTGAAATTAAAGTTTTTGAAAATTATAATCCGAATGTATTAGATAATAAATTAGATTTGGTAATAGTAGGAAATGTAATGTCTAGAGGGATGCCTATTATAGAAAAACTTTTAAAGTCTAATCTTGAGTTTACATCTGGTCCACAGTGGTTAAAAGAAAATATACTTGTCAACAAGAAAGTTATAGCAGTCTCTGGTACACATGGGAAAACTACAACTTCATCAATGATCACATGGATATTAAAATTTTCTAAATACAAGCCAAGCTATCTAATTGGTGGTTTGCCAAAAAATTTTACAACACCAGCTAAATTAGAACAATCAGAATATTTTGTTTTAGAAGCTGATGAATACGATACTGCATTCTTTGATAAAAGATCAAAATTTATTCATTACAAACCTGACATTCTAATAATCAATAATATTGAATTTGATCATGCTGATATTTTTGAAAATATAAATTCAATAATAAATAGCTTCCATGATTTAGTTAAATTAATACCTAATACAGGAAGTATAATTTATGATGTTGATGATCGTAATATTGATGAATTACTTAAAATTGGATCTTGGTCAAAATTAGTACCTATAACATTAAAAAAGAAAAAAAATATTAAATGGAATTTAAGTAAGCAGAATAATAATTATTATCTAAATAACAATGAAATTAAGATGGATTTAATTGGTATGCATAATTATAAAAATGCTTCATTAGCCATAATTGCTGCTAGTATATTGAAAATACCATTATCAAAATCAATAGAAGCTATTGAAAAATTTTCGGGAGTTAGAAGAAGAATGGAAAAAACTTCTACAATTAACATAGATAATAAGGAAATTGATATTTATGATGATTTTGCACATCATCCAACTGAAATAAAATTTTCTATAGAATCGTTAAAAGAAAAATTTCCAGAAAAAAAATTATTATCAATTTGTGAAATACGATCAAACTCAATGATTCGTGGAACACACAAAGATGAATTATACAAGGCATTAATCTTATCAGATATAAGTTTTGTAATAGCAAGTAAAAAAGTAAACTGGAAATTTTCTAATACTGATAAAAAAATTTCTATGATTGATTCTTTAAAAGGAATTAATGAACATATCCATAAAAATCTTAAAAAATTTGATTTAATTTTGATTATGAGTAACGTAGATACAAAAGAAATTGTAAAATCTATTAAAAATTAGTATTAAATATGAAAAAAATTATAAAAACAAATGATATGTGGAAGAAAGAATTACCAAGTGATGTCTATATTGTTACTAGAGAAAAAGGAACGGAATCTCCGTTTAGTGGAAAATATAATAAGAATTATAAAAAAGGATTGTATTGCTGTATATGTTGTCAAAATATTTTATTTTCATCAGAACATAAATTTGATTCAGGAACTGGATGGCCAAGTTTTTATCAACCATACTCCAATGATTCAGTTAAACATATAGAAGATGATTCATATAATATGATAAGAACTGAAGTCATTTGTAAACAATGTGACTCTCATCTCGGTCACATATTTAAGGATGGTCCCATACCTACTGGAGATAGATATTGTATAAATTCTACATCTCTTGATTTTAAAGAAAATAAATAATCATGAACTCTGATATATTACCTATATTCCCATTAAGAAGTATAGTTTTACCAGGTGGGTTATTTCCATTAAGAATATTTGAAAGAAGATACTTAGATATGGTGACACAATGTATAAAAGAAGATAAAGGTTTTTGTATAGCACTAGTCAAGAAAGAAAATACAGATAACTATACTACAGATGTATTTGAATTTGGTTCATATGTAAAAATATCTGATTGGAATAAGTTGCCTGATGGGTTGCTTGGAATTACAGTAGAAGGAAGAAAAATCGTAAAAATATTAAGGAGTTCGTTAGATAAAAATGGGTTGCTTAATGGAAAAATAAATACCATAGACCCAGAAAAAGAATATTTAGTTCCACAAAAATATAGGTCTTTATCTGATTTTTATAGAAAAATTTCACCGGGCTTGAAAGATTTTATATCATACAAGCAAGAAAAATATTCAGATGCTAGTTGGTTAAGTTATCGTCTTACAGAATGTTTGCCTATCGATTTGAAAACTAAAGCAGATTTGATTGCCATGAATAGCTCGCTCGACAGACTTGAAAAAATAAATTATTTAATGACAAAACTCTATGATGAGGAAATGAATAATCGTTAGTCTTCGATATTAGTAATTGCTCCTAAACTAGCTTGACTTACAAGCTTTGCATATTTAGTTAAAACACCAGTAATTAATTTTCTTTTTGGTTTTTTCAATTCTTTAAACCTTTGTTTTATCGCAGATTGAGATATTTTAAGATTTAATTCTTTTTTAACTACATCTATCTCAATAATATCATCATTTTTGATAATGGCTAAAGGACCACCAATGTATGCTTCGGGACTTATATGCCCTACTACAAATCCATGACTTCCGCCAGAAAATCTACCATCTGTTATTAATGCTACATCTTTACCCAAACCTTTTCCCATAACTGCAGAGGTAGGTGAAAGCATTTCTCTCATACCGGGCCCTCCAACTGGTCCTTCATTTCTAATAACAATCACTGTTCCCTTATAAATTTTATCATTAAGTATATCTTTTAAAGCTTGTTCTTCTGAATCATATACTTTTGCTTTACCTTCAAAATGTTCTCCTTCTTTGCCAGTAATTTTTG
This sequence comes from uncultured Ectothiorhodospiraceae bacterium, assembly GCA_964342835.1. GTDB lineage: Bacteria > Pseudomonadota > Gammaproteobacteria. Next base: position 9,044 of record CAYFGJ010000020.1, read on the forward strand.
CAACAGAACCTTCTGGTGAAAGATTTCCATGTAATACAACTATATGCCCATTAGACTTAATAGGGTTATCGAATGATTTTATAATTCTCTGTTTTTTACTATAATGTTTAATAGTTTTTAGATTTTGTTTGATTGATTTACCGGTAACAGTTAAACAATCTCCATGTAATAATTTTTTATCTAATAAAATTTTCATTAATGGAGCAAGTCCACCAATTTTAACAAATTCTGACATTGAAAATTTTCCGCTTGGTTTTAGATCTGCTAGTAAGGGTGTTTTTTTTCCAATTCTATTGAAATCATTTAATGTTAATTTCACATCTGCTGCGTTTGCTATTGCTAATAAGTGAAGTACAGCATTAGTTGAACCACCTAACGCCATTACAACCGTTATAGCATTTTCTAATGATTTTTTAGTTATAATATCTCTAGGACGAATATCTTTTTTAATACATTGAACTAATGCCTTAGCTGAATTTTTACAATCTAATTTTTTATCTTTAGAGATTGCTGTTTGAGTAGAACTATTAGTTAGACTAAGTCCCATGGCTTCTATCGCGCATGCCATAGTATTTGCTGTATACATCCCTCCACAAGATCCTGGTCCAGGTATAGCTTTTTTCTCAATTTGAGTTAATTCAGTATCAGAAATTTCTTTATTTGCATGTTTTCCTACTGCTTCAAAAACAGAAACAATATCTATTTTTTTATTCTTATATTTTCCAGGAAGTATAGTTCCGCCATAAATGAAAATGGAAGGTCTATTAAGACGTGCCATAGCCATTACACAAGCAGGCATATTTTTGTCACAACCACCTATGGTTAAGAAACCATCAAAACCTTCGCAACCAACAACGGTCTCTATAGAGTCAGCTATTACTTCTCTTGAGACCAATGAGTACCTCATACCATCAGTTCCCATAGATATTCCATCAGACACTGTTATTGTGTTAAAAATTATTGATTTTGCTCCATACGAATCTATAGATGTAGCAGCATACTCAGCTAATTTATTTATATGCATATTACATGGGGTTACCATGCTCCATGTAGATGCAATACCGACTTGAGGTAATCTAAAGTCTTTATCTTTAAACCCAACAGCTCTTAACATTGAACGACTTGGCGATCTATCATGACCATCAACAATTTTTGAAGAAAATTTTCTCATTGCTTATTGTAACAATTTACCAAAAATTTTAAATCTCCATCCTTGCATAAATCTTGCAGATGTACAATTTCTACAAAACATCTCAATATCCCGTTTATTGGCTATTAAAGTAGGTGGAATATTATATTTATCAGATATCTCTGTTAATAACTTCTGATATTCTTTTTGCTTACTTTTTATATCATCATGTTTAGATATTTCATTCTTCGATCCACTAACCTTATTGGAATTTAGGATTCTAACAAATAATTCTTTATCGGATTTCTCTAAATTTATCTTAGAAGAGCTGAACAAGTCATAATCATTTTTTTTAGACTGACAAAGTTTTATAAGAAAATGATCGCTCATTATCCATCTTTTAGGTACATTTGTATTTTGTGCAAGAGTTTCTCTCCACTCTGTTAATTTTTCCAATTTCTTCAATTGAGTATTATTTAAATTCAATGGGTAGTTTATTTTTTTCCATGCATCTTTTGGGCTTGTAATAATATTATTCTTTCTTAAATCATTATTCTGTTCTTCTTTAAGCCACAACTCTCTTTTTAGTTTTATTAATTTATTTTTTAATTTTTTATATATTCTTATTAAGTATTTTACATCATTAGATGCATATATAAGTTTTTCTTCCGAAATTGGTCTTTTAAGCCAATCTGTTCTCCAAGATCCTTTCTTGATTTCTATATTCAATAATTCATAAACTATTTGCGAATAACTTATATTTAATCCATAACCAGTCATATTGGCTGCAATTTGAGTATCAAATAAATTACATGGATAGCAATTATAATATTTATATAAAACTTCTAAATCTTGCTTTGAAGAATGTATTATTTTTGTTATGTTTTTATTAAGTAATAATTGTTTTATAGTGTTTTTATCTTGTATGGCAAGAACATCAATACAATATGTATGTTTATCATTTGAAAGTTGAATTAAAGCGAGTATAGGATAATAACTAGATTCTCTAATAAATTCTGTATCAAGACCTATACAGCTAGATTTATCCAAATTTGTTATAATTTTTTGTAATTTTTTGTCTGTATCAATCAGAAAATTTGTCATAATTAAGATTAGCTATTATAGTAACATCTAAATGAATTTATTAAATAAATAATGTTAAAATTGAATAAGACAAGTAACATATTAATGGATATACAATATCTTCCATCTGAAAACTTTGATAATCGTCCTGTTGGAGTGGAAATTGATACTATCATTTTACATTGTATTAGTTTGCCTGAAGGAGATTATACAACTAACTATGTTATTGACTTATTTTTAAATGATTTAAATATAAATGCTCATCCATCTTTCCAAGAACTTAAAGATATCAAAGTTTCATCACATATATTTATAAGAAGAAATGGAAATATTATTCAATTTGTACCATTTAATTCAAGAGCTTGGCATGCTGGAAAATCATCTTACCAAGGAAGGAATAATTTTAATGATTTCTCAATAGGAATTGAGCTTGAAGGAACAACCACATCATTTTTTGAAGAAATACAGTATGATGCTTTAAAAAATGTTATTAAAACATTGAAGACTAACTATCCAAATATTAAGGATAATAATATAATAGGACATAGTGATATATCACCTGATAGAAAAAATGATCCTGGATCGTTTTTTGACTGGAATAAAATTAAATAAATAACAATGGAAACAATTATAATTATTTTATTATCTCTGATTATTGAATTCTTATATGAACCTATAAAAAAATTTAGAAATGAAGATATATTTAAAAGAATATATGATTTATATAATTCATATTATAAATTATATCTTGAAAATAAGGCATTCTCATATATTTCTTGTTCAATAATAATAGTTATATTTATAACTATAATTATTAATATAGTAGCATTCATTCATCCTCTATTATCTTTTGTAACAACTCTTTTAATTTTATTATTTTGTTTCTCGCCAAATGAATTTAATCAAAAAATTGAGGACTTTAAGTTTATTATAGAGAATGATCAAAATATTGAAAAATCTGATATTCTTCAAGAAATTGCGCCTAACTTAAAAAAGATTAATTTAAAAAATAATTTGCTTGAATCAATTTCTAAGAGTTTGTTCTTTAATTCTACTAGAAATATTTTTAATATCTTATTTTGGTTTCTGTTATTGGGAGCGGGTGGCGCGTTAGGTTACAGAATCTTAGATACTTTCGCATATACATCTACTATCAAAATTGATCAAAAATCTAGAATTGATATAAAAAAAATACTGGGTATCATAGAATTTATTCCAATAAGATTGAGTATATATGCTTTTGCAGTTGTAGGTAATTTTGAGAATGCATTACAATCATTGAAAACAACTACTACATCAACAGATATCTATCAATCAAATGTAGAATTAATAACTAATGTAGGTGAAGCGTCTTCTCGTCTACCTCACACAGGTGAAGAAGAAAATGTTTGGAATAATAAAATTTCTTATATACAAACTCTAATCGCTAGAGCTCTTCTAGCATGGCTAAGCATAATTCTTTTATTAGTTTTTGGTGGTTTTTTTATTTAAGAAATTATAAAATTTTGTTCCAATCTTAATAGGTGGCCTATTATTTTGATGTCTCCATATATTGGTATCTCTTAATGAATAAATGCACCCGCAGTATTCTTGTTGATAAAACTCTTCTTGTTTAGAAACTTGTAACATTCTTTGTGATCCGTTTTCTTTTCTCCAATTAAATGTCCAATATAATAAATCCTTATACTTAGAAGCAGCATAGTTACCTGAAGTATTGATCTGATTAAAATTCTTCCATCTAGATATTCCAAGTGTACTTGAAAAAATATCAAAATTATTTTCATGTGCGAATTTAGCCGTATTCAAAAAACGCATATCAAAACACTTTGAGCATCTTAACCCTCTTTCTGGTTCCCATTCCATACCTTTTGTTATATTAAACCAATTAACTGTATCATAATCACCATCAACAAATGGAATGTTATTCTTATTAGCAAATATTATATTTTCATTTTTTCTTAATAAATATTCTTCTTTTGGATGTATATTTGGATTATAAAAATACACAGTAAATTTTATCTCTGAATCTTGAAGTCTTAACATAATATCTCCTGAACATGGAGCACAACAAGAGTGCAATAACAAATTCTTTTTATTATTTGGTAATTTCAGTCTTTCCATTTATTTTCTCTTATATGTTAAAAAATGACTTTGCATTTCTAGTGGTGTCATCTTTTATATAGTTTACATCTCTAGATAAACATTTAGCAATTGTTTGCGCAACAAATTTAAGAAATGATGGTTCGTTGATTCCATCATGCTTAAAATCAAGATTATGTGGTATTAAATATGGTGAATCAGTTTCAATCATGAGTCTATCTTGTGGTATATATTTGATAAGATCATGTAAATGTTTACCTCTTGACATATCTGTTATCCATCCGGTAATACCAATATAACAGCCAATATCCACGTATGCCTTTAAACTTTCTTTATCGCCAGTAAAACAATGAATTACGTATTTATTTAGTCGAGGTGCATATTTTTTTAATAAATTAAAAAAATCTATAAATGCATGTCTTTCATGCAGAAAAAGAGGTTTTGATGTGGTTGTAGCAATTTCTAAATGTTTTTCAAAACAATCAATCTGTTTGTCTTTTGGAGAATATTCTCTATAATAATCCAATCCACATTCTCCGATAGCTACTACATGTGAATTATTTATAAGTTTTTTTATTCCTTCTATTTCAGATTCATTTAAATCTTTTGCATTATGAGGATGAACCCCAACAGTAGTATAAAATAAATTTGGATATAACTTGATAATTTTAAGTGCGGTTTTGGTATCTTCGGTATTGGATGATGTAATAATAACTTTTTCAATATTTTCTTTTTGAAAATTTTTTATTAC
>CAYFGJ010000021.1:0-13740 GCA_964342835.1 uncultured Ectothiorhodospiraceae bacterium
AAAAATTAATGTTATTAATTAAATTATTATGCATATTTCAGAATTATCAGTAAAACGTCCCGTTCTTGCTGTTGTAATTAGTTTGTTTTTAATTCTTATTGGATTAGCTTCATATGACAAACTAACGATACGTGAATATCCAGATATTGATAGACCTGTTATAACTGTTAAAACTATTTATAGAGGTGCATCATCTGAAATAATAGAAAGAGATGTCACTCAGGTTTTAGAAGATTCATTAGCTGGAATTTCAGATATAAGAGAAATTTCATCTGAAAGTAGAGATGAATTATCTAAAATAAGGATTGAATTCAATATAAATCGTAATATGGATAATGCTGCTAATGATGTTAGAGATAAAGTTGCTCGTGCATCATCTTTATTACCAACTGATGCAGAACAACCCAGAGTGGCAAAATCTGATTCAGATGCTAGAGCTGTAATGTGGATTGGGTTCACAAGTAATCAATTAAACAGTATACAACTTAATGATTATTTAGAGAGAAATATTATCGACAGACTATCAATTTTACCTGGTGTTGCATCAATAACAGTTGGTGGTGAAAGAAAATATGCATTAAGAGTTTGGCTACATCCAGATAAAATGATGGCTAGAGGAATAACCGTAGAAGACATACTTGCATCAATCAAAAATGCAAATGTTGAAAAACCAGCTGGTAGATTAGAATCAATTGAAAGGGAAATGAGCGTTCAAGTTGATTCTAAATTAACTGATTTAGATATGTTTGAAAAAATAGTTATTAAAGATTATCCACAAGGCCAAGTAAGACTTCAAGATATTTCTGACATAGAAATTGGAGCAGAAAGCCGAAGAGGTTTCTTACGAGCTAATAATAAGAGCGCAATAGGTTTAGGTGTTGTGAGACAAACTAAATCTAATGTTCTTGATGTTGCTGCTGCTGTTAAAAACGAGATTAATGAAATTAGAAATATGTTACCTCAAAATATTGAAATGAGTATAGGTTATGATCAATCAGTATTTGTGAATGAATCTATTTCAGAAGTTAGATTTGCATTACTAATATCTATGTTAATGGTTATTGGTGTAATTTATTTTTTCCTATATTCGTCAACTGCTACATTAATTCCAGCTATTACAATACCAATATCAGTTATATCCACGTTTTTTATTATATATATTTTTGACTATTCATTAAACGTATTAACATTTTTAGCATTAGTATTAGCCATTGGACTTATTGTAGATGACTCTATTGTAGTTTTAGAAAATATTAAAAGAAGAATTGAAAATGGTGAAAATTCTTATGAAGCGTCTATTAATGGTGCAAAACAAATAACATTTGTAGTTGTGGCAACTACTATTGTATTAGTAAGTGTATTTCTTCCTTTATCTTTCATGGAAGGAAAAACAGGAAGACTTTTTATTGAATTTGGAGTAGTACTTTCATTTTCAGTAATTATTTCAAGTCTGGTTGCATTGACTTTGTCACCAATGTTGTGTTCAAAATTTATGAAAAACAATGAAGAATATGCTGAACCTAAATTTATAAAAACATTCAGAAATTATTACTCAAATAGTCTCAAAGATTCACAAGCCAACCCAAAAAAAGTTTATACTTTTTCACTCATTGCTATATTTATTGCCGTAGTAGTATTTTTCTTCATTCCGAAAGAGCTCGCGCCTACTGAAGATAGAGGAATATTTATTGTTTCAGTCCAAGGGCCTGATGGATCTACATTAGAATATACGGATAAGATTGTTAAAAATGTTGAACAAGTTTTGTCGGGATATATAGAAAAGAATGAAATAAAAACTATTTTTTCTATTGTAGCTCCTGGATTCTCTGGTGAGCCAGGATCAGTAAATTCTGCATTTATTTTTGCTACATTAGAACCATGGGATTCTAGATCAAGACATCAAAAAGACATTGTGCGAGAAATATTTCCAAAACTTATTTCTATGCCTGGTGCAAGAATTTTTGCAATTAATCCACCAAGTCTTGGGCAAAGTCCATTTAAATCTCCTGTTAGATTTGTTATCAGTGGAGATAATTATACAGATGTTGGAAATTGGGGAAATCAAATTCTAGCTGAATCTAATAATCTCAATCTAAGAAATGCGAATATTGATTATAAGATTACGAAGCCGAGATTCAATATGAAGATTAATCGTGATAAAGCTTCAGAAATTGGTATTTCAGCTGAAAGAATTGCAAATACATTAGAAACTTTATTTGCATCAAATAGGATTACCACTTTTTCAAGTAAAGGATTAACTTATAATGTAATATTACAAGCAGATAAAGATTTTCGAATTAATGCAAATAGTTTAGACAATATATTTATTAAATCTTTTCAATCTGATGACCTTATACCTTTATCAAATTTTGTTGAATACAAAGAAACTTCTACAAGTCAAAGTTTAAAAAGGATAAACAGAATGCCTTCAACAACCCTGTCTTCTTCATTAGTACCTGGTTATCCATTAGGTAATGCGCTAACAGATTTGATAAATGTTTCTAAAAATATACTTCCAGTTAATGCTAAACTATCATTTCGTGGCACATCTAAAGAATTTTTTGAATCTGGTAACAGATTAGAATTAACAATTTTGTTTGCTATACTTGTAGTTTATTTAGTATTGTCTGCTCAATTTGAGAGTTTTAGAAATCCTTTATCTATTATTTTAACAGTACCAATTGCTTTAACTGCTGGATTATATACATTATTCATTACCCAATCATCCTTAAATGTTTATAGCCAGATAGGACTTTTAATGTTAATTGGATTAATAACTAAAAATGGAATTCTAGTAGTAGAGTTTGCTAATCAATTACGAACAGAAGGCAGAAATATTGAAGATGCTATTTTTGAATCATCTATGATCAGATTAAGACCAGTACTTATGACAACAATTTCTACAATGTTGGGAGCAGTACCGTTAGTTTTGAGTGATGGCGCAGGAGCTGAGAGTAGATATTCAATGGCTGCAGTTGTCCTAGGTGGTATAATGTTATCTTCATTAATCACATTATATTTAATTCCAGCTCTTTACAAATATATTGAATCTAAAAAATAATTATTTTTTAGGAAGAACTTTTAGTCCCTTTTGCATAGAAAAATATAAAGCTAAATCATTTATATCTTGTTCTGTTAAATTAGCTGCAAAACCATTCATGATAGCATTTTTTCTTTTACCTGATTTATATCCTAACAAAGTATTTACTAAATAGTCTTTATACTGACCTGCAAGCTTCGGATAAATTTTGTTTGTAGAATTTCCATCTATACCATGACATGCAATACAGGTTTGTGATTTTGATTTTCCAGCTTCATAATTGCCACTTGCATATATATTATTAAATGGAATCAAAAAAAATATAAAATAGATTAGAAATAATTTTTTGATCATTTTATAGACTCAAAATAGTTAGCAATTTGTTTTATATCTTTATCGCTTAAAGCAGCCGCATTAGCATGCATTGTTCCATGAGTTCTTTCATTATTTCTATATGCTTTTAATGCAATTTCTATATATCCTGCATGTTGCCCACCTATTTTTGGAACTTTATATGTAGGATAGACATTATTGTACCCAGGAATTGCATGGCATCCTAGACATGTTTCAGACTTAGCTTTGCCTTCTGCAATATCATCTGCGAGTGCTAAATTATTTACGATTCCAGTGAGAAGTATTATAAAAATTGATATTACGATTGATTTCATATTTAAATTAGCATGCATTATAACACTAAATTGAGATAAAAGGACAAATTTTTTGTATAATAGAATTTCGATATGAAAGATTATTTTTGTACTGGAATAAATGAATCGTTACTGAATAAAAAAGTCACAATATCTGGATGGGTTGCCACTAGACGTGATCATGGCGGTGTAATATTTGTTGATTTAAGAGACCATACTGGTATTCTTCAAATAGTTTTTAATCCTGAAAATAAAGAAGTATTTAAAAATGCTGAAAATATAAGGAACGAATATGTTATCCAAATCTCAGGTAAAGTCACGAAAAGAATAGCTGGCACAGTCAATAAAGATCTCCCTACTGGCTCAATAGAAGTTATTGCTGATGATTTAAAAATACTAAATCATTCTAAAACACCACCATTCAAAGTTAATGATGATGAAATCAATGATGATCAACGATTACAATACAGATATATTGATTTAAGAAATCATAGCATGCAAAACAATATAAGATTTCGTTCTAAGTTAATACAATTGATTAGAAATTTTTTTCATGAAAAAGAATTTGTTGATATTGAAACACCATTATTAACTAAAACCACACCAGAAGGCGCAAGAGATTATTTAGTGCCTAGCAGAATACACGATGAAAAATTTTTTGCATTACCACAATCACCCCAATTATTCAAACAAATATTAATGATAGGTGGTTTTGATAAATATTTTCAAATTGCTAAATGTTTCAGAGATGAAGACTTAAGAGCAGATAGACAACCAGAATTTACACAATTAGATATTGAAATGTCTTTTGTTGACCAAAAAACTATAATGAATTTGTGTGAAGAATTATTTGTAAAAGTTTTTCAAGATTTGTTAAAAATAAATTCTCCAATAAATTTCAATACATTGGAATATGAACAAGCATTAGATCAATATGGTTGTGATAAACCAGATTTAAGAAATCCATTAAAAATTATAAATATAAAAGAAATAGTTAAAGGTATTGAATTTCAAGTATTTGCCGACCACGTTGATCAAAAAGATTCAAGAATAGTTGCTTTGAGAGTTCCAAATGGATGTAGTCTATCTAGAAAAGATGTTGATAATTATACTGAAATGATAAAGAAATTTAAAGCTAAAGGCCTTGCTTATCTAAAATGTGAAAATATTAATGATATAGAAAATGGAATTGTATCTCCGATAAAAAAATTTATACCTAACAATGTTTTAGAAAAAATTATAGAAGTTACAGAAGCAGAATCTAATGATTTAATTTTTTTCTCAGCCGATAAAACACACATTGTAAATGATTCAATGTCATATTTAATTAATCAATTAGGAAAAGATTTGAACTTAATTAAAGATGATTGGAAATTTGTATGGATTATTAATTACCCTTTATTTAAGCTAGATACACTAACTAAAAAATATACATCTATGCATCATCCCTTTACAGCTCCAGAACATGATGATGATTTAAAATTTGAAGATATTTCAAATATTAAATCAAAAGCTTATGATTTAGTTTTAAATGGAAATGAAATAGGAGGAGGTTCCATAAGAATTCATTCAAAAGACATACAAATGAAAATATTTAATTTACTAGAACTGAAAGAGAATGAAATTAAAAATAAGTTTGATTTTTTATTGAATGCTTTAGATTACGGATGTCCACCACATGGTGGAATTGCATTTGGTATAGATAGAATAGTTATGATCCTACTTCATTTGACATCTATTAGAGATACTATTGCTTTTCCCAAAACCCAATCATCTTCATGTTTACTTACTCATGCACCATCTCATGTTGATTCAGAACAACTAATTGAACTGAATATCAAAACTTTGAAAAAAAAATGACGACATATCAGAATGATTTAATCAAAATAAAACAATTATTAAAAAATAATAACGCTAAAATTGTTGCTCATTATTATGTAAATGAAGCTATACAAAAAATAGCAGAAGATACAGGTGGGTGTGTGAGTGATAGTTTGCAAATGGCTAAGTTTGGAAATGAGCAAAAAGCAACATCTTTAATTGTTGCTGGAGTAAAATTTATGGGAGAAACAGCAAAAATATTAAATCCTGAAAAAAGAATCTATGTATTAGATGCTGAAGCTACTTGTTCTTTAGATTTAAGCTGTTCATTTGAAGAGTTTAATACTTTTTGTAAAAAATATCCTGATAGAGAAGTTGTTGTTTATGCAAATACAAGCGCAGATGTTAAATCTATTTCTGATTGGGTAGTAACATCTAGCATGGCAGTTCCATTGATTAGTTACCTCACATCACTTGGTAAGAAAATTATTTGGGCCCCAGATAAGTATTTAGGTAATTATATTATAGATAAGACTGGAGCTGATATGATTTTGTGGGATGGATCATGTATAGTTCATGAAGAATATAAAACTACATCACTAAAAAAACTAATTAATAAATACAAAGATTGTGATGTTCTAGTTCATCCTGAATCTCCTAGAAGTATAATTCAACTAGCTAATGTTGTTGGATCAACATCAGAGTTAATTAAAGCATCTAAAAATAGCAAAAAAAAATATATAATAGTTGCAACTGAAAAAAATATATTTTATCAAATGAAAAAACTTTCTCCAGAGAAGATTTTTATAGAAGCACCTACAGAAGGAGAAGGGGCTACTTGTAAAAGTTGTGGTAAGTGTCCATGGATGGAAATGAATTCAGTACAAAAAATTTTAAATGTCTTTGATGAAAAGAATGAAATTAAATTAAGTGAAGATATTATAAGAAAGGCAAAACATCCTATTAATAGAATGATATCCTTTCAAATTAATCAATTAACAAATAAAGCATCTTAAATATAATTATGGCAGGACATAGTAAGTGGGCTAATATTCAACATCGCAAAAAAGCACAAGACAATAAAAGAGGTAAAGTATTTACTAAAATTATTAGAGAGGTGACTGTTGCAGTGAAATTAGGTGGAGCTGATATTGGAAGTAATTCAAGATTAAGGTTGGCAATATCAAAAGCAAACTCCTCAAATGTGCCGAAAGATACAATTGAAAGAGCTATTAAGAAAGCATCAGGACAGACAAATCAAATTTATGATGAAATAATATATGAAGGTTATGGGCCTAAAGGAATTGCAATTATTATGGAATGTCTTACAGATAATAAAAACAGAACAGTTTCTGAAATTAGGCATATTTTAGGTAAACATGGCGGCAGTCTTGGAACCAAAGGATCTGTATCTCACTTATTTAAGAAAGTTGGTATATTTAAATTATTGAATATTACAGAAGAGAAATTATTACATTATATAGATAATATAAATATTGTTGATTTTGAACTTATTGATAATGATTGCATTATATTTACTGAACCAAATGAGTTATTTGAAATAAAAAAAACTTTTGAAACAAATTCCTTGGAAGTTGTTAATGAAGAAATTATTATGATTCCATTAAATTTTGTAGATTTAGATGATAATAATAAAGAAAAAATATTAGATTTGTCTAACAAAATTGAAGAATTAGATGATGTACAAAATGTATATATGAATATGAACATAAATTAAATAAAGAATATGATAAAAATTTTAGGTATAGATCCTGGGACAAATATTACTGGTTTTGGATTAGTTGAACTATCAGAAGACAATAATCTAAAATATATACATCATGAAATAATTAAAACTGGATTAAAAAATAAATATACAACAAAATTATCATTAATTTTTCAGGCTACCAGAAACATAATTGATAAATACAAACCAAATCATGTTGCTGTTGAATCAGTATTTTTTAGTGTTAATGCGGGTACTGCAATAAAACTTGGTCAGGCAAGAGGGTCAGCATTATGTGCATGTGGTATTTCTGAATTAGAAATTTTTGAATATAGTCCTAGAAAAGTTAAATTGATACTTACCGATAGTGGGGCTTCTGATAAAATAGAATTGCAAAGAAATGTGAAAAAAATTCTAAATATAAGAAGAAAACTTGAAATAGATGGATCAGATGCATTAGCAGTTGCTATTTGTCATGGAATAATTTTTCAAAATGATATCACTAAAATTAATAGCATATAATATGAATTATTTAATAATAAATGAAATTTTTTATTCTATTCAAGGAGAAGGACTTGATTCTGGTAAGCCAACTATTTTTATTAGATTAACAGGTTGTCCGTTAAGATGTAATTATTGTGATACAAAATATGCATTTAAAGAAGGACAAAAAATGTCATTTGATGAAATACTAACTATTATCAATGAATATAAATGTAAAAATATTACAATAACTGGTGGAGAACCATTAGCACAAAAAAATACTCATAAATTAATTACGCAATTAATTAAACAAAAATATAAAATCTCTATTGAAACAAGTAATGCAATTGATATTAGTTCTATCCATAAGAAAGTAATTATAATACTGGATATAAAAACACCTGGTTCAAATGAAAGTAATAAAAATTTATCAAATAATTATAAATTCCTAAAAAAATCTGATCAAATTAAATTTGTTATTTGCAATATCCAAGATTATGAATGGTCAAAAAAATATATACAAAAATATAAATTAAATAATATTTGTAATATACTTTTTTCCCCCAGCTCTAATGAAATGAACCCAAAAATTCTTGCTGATAAAATGTTGATGGATCATGTAGATGCAAGATTACAATTACAAATACATAAATTCATTTGGGGTGATATACGTGGTAAATAAAAAAGAAGCTATAGTATTATTTTCAGGAGGATTGGACTCATCAACAACATTAGTAACAGCATTATCACAAGGGTATAAATGTATTGCTTTGACAATCAATTATAAACAACGTCATTTATATGAGGTTAGTTCATCAAAACTTTTTTTAAATGATTATAAAGATGTAGAACATATAATTTATGATTTAGATTTATCAATGATTGAGGGTTCTGCATTGACGGATTCTAAAATTGATGTTCCTAATGTTGAAAGTTCTGGAATTCCAGTTACTTATGTACCAGCCAGGAATACACTTTTTTTATCATTGGCATCATCATTTGCTGAATCAAAACAAATTAAAGATATTTTTATAGGTGTAAATGCTATTGATTATTCTGGATATCCAGATTGTAGACCAGAGTTTATTCATGCTTTTCAAAAAATGATAAATACAGCCACTAAGTATGGATTAGAACATGGAGATATTACTATACATACTCCTTTAATAAAATTAACTAAAAACGAAATCATTAAAAAAGGTATAAAGCTAGGCATTGATTATTCAAAAACTGTTTCTTGTTATTCTCTTGATTCAAATGGCCAAGCTTGCGGTGTATGTGATTCATGTAGGTTTAGAAAACAGGGTTTTAAAGAAGCAGAAGTTGAAGATCCGACTATATATAAATAAATTGAAAAATTATTATATATATATTAACGTATGCTAATATAATTATTATATGGAAATTTCATACACACTATTACAATATGTTGCAATATTAGGTTTAGTACTTGGTATTGTTGTCAATAAAACAAATTTTTGTACCATGGGTGCTGTATCAGATTGGGTTAATATAGGTGATTTAAACAGATTTAAGTCATGGATGTTAGCCATAGCCATAGCTACCTTAGGTGTATCTCTTTTAGAACTGAATAACATTATAAATGTTAGTGAATCTAGAATACCATATCGAAATTCAATATTTTTTTGGCCAAGGTATATATTTGGTGGATTAATGTTTGGTATTGGAATGACATTGACAAGTGGTTGTGGTAACAAAGTTCTAATAAGATTTGGAGCAGGTAATTTTAAATCTCTGATTGTGATAATCGTTGCAGGTTTAATGGCTTATTTGATGACTAGGACTGATTTTTATGGAATAGCATTCCATAGCTGGATGAGTCCAATTAGCCCTGATCTTGCAATGATAGGAATCAATGACCAATCTATACCATCAATTCTATTTCTGGATAATAAGAGCCATTTATTAAGTTTTTTTGTCTCATTAAGTATATCTATTTTATTATTTATCTTTATTTTTAGAAAAGGTGAATTTACACAAAATAATGATAATATTTTGTCTGGGTTAACTGTTGGTTTTGTTGTTGTGTTAGCATGGTTTATTACTGGCGGATCTTTAGGTAAAGAATGGATTGAAGCAAATGATTTTCTTGACACACCCATGCCTAGTGTTGGGGTACAATCTGTCAGTTTTATTAATCCAATGGGTGAAACTTTAATTTTTGTTAAAAATAGTGCCGACATGTATTATTTAACTTTTGGAGTTACAATTTTGATATCAACTATTTTGGGTTCATTTATTTATTCAATTTTTTCTAGGAGTTTTAGATTTGAATGGTTTATCTCTACTAATGATTTTTTAAGACATATCATTGGAGCAGTTCTTATTGGTATTGGAGGTGTTTTATCATTGGGTTGTACTATAGGACAAGGTGTTTCCGGTGTATCTACACTAGCTTTAGGCTCGTTTATTACTTTGGGATCTATAATTTTAGGAGCTGCTTTAACTATGAAAATAGAGTATTATAAAGCTGTTTATGAAGATAGCAGTTTTTTTGATGCTTTAAAGTCTGCACTATCTGATTTAAAATTAATACCTAATAGATTTCGAACATTAGAGAAAATATAATGGGGCGTTAGCTCAGTTGGTAGAGCAGTGGCCTTTTAAGCCATTTGTCACAGGTTCGAATCCTGTACGCCCTAATAAAAAAATGAGAAATATTTTAATCATATGTTTTTTAGTTTTTTCCATTGATGGATTATGTAAGCCGGTGCAAATACAATATAGCTCTGGAGAAATATTAAATGGCTTTCATTATACAAATACAGAATCAAAGTCTATAGCAATTATTCTTCATGGTACACGCGGTCATCAAAATTTAGAATTAATAACATCATTAGGTGCCACTCTTCTTGAAAATAATATAGATTCATTGTCTATAAATTTAAGTTATGGAATTACTAACAGAAAAAATGATTTTTTGCCATGTGATATTAATCACAAACATCTACAATCAAAATCTATTCACGAAATAAAATACTGGTTTAATTATATAAAAAAATTAAATTATGAAAAAATTTATTTAATAGGCCATTCAAGAGGCGGATTAAATATGATGCAATTTTATAAAGGATTAAATAAGGCAGATTCTAGTTTAATTCATGCAATTTTTTTGATAGCTCCAATTTCTGATGATTTCCATGATACAAGAACAATTATGATGGAAAAAAATAAAATTGATATTCAAGATCTTATATCTCAAGAAACCGGAATAATACAAATTGATTTTTTAAATTGCGCTAATGCTAGTGTAAACAGAAAGACTTTTTTAGACTATTATAATCTAGATTCTAATAATATTGACAATAGTAAAAAACCTTTGATAAGTTTATTGCAAACCACAACAAAACAAACTTATATAATAACAGCCTCGGAAGATATATTTGTACCAAATACTTACAGTAGGTTAAAACAACACTTGCCATCTAAAAAAAATATTGAGTTATTTTTAATTGATGATGCAGATCATTTTTTTAGAGATTTTTATTTTGATGATCTTATTGAAATTTTATTAAATTTAATGAAGTAGTTTTATTGTATCTCAAACGGTTCTTCGATACTTTCTTGAATCTCAGGTTGAATATTAATACTTCTATTTATAGTTGCTGATGTTTTAGGACCTATAGTTATTTCTGATTCAGAATTATTGAAAACTTTTCTAGAAACTTTGATGGTTGCAAATCTATCTTCTTTATCAAAATTTAACAGTATAAAATTACTTCTTACAATTGCAAGTTCTGTCCAACCTTCACTAATCATAGCTTTTCTGTAAAAATCTACTACATCTTCAGCGCTTTCATCGTGTATCAGATATAAGACACCAGTAAATCGATTACCTTCGCCAAAGATTACAGTTTTATCTGTTGCGTATTGAGAATTATCAGGTATTGGTATAGATATTTGTAACCTTTGATCCAAACTGACATCTCTTACCTCAGATGTAGCTTCATCTTCAGATGAGATCATACCATCAATAGTTGCACAAGATGTTAGTGATAAGGTTAAAATAAATATCAGTATAAATTTATTTTGTGGGATGTTCATAAATATCTAAGTATAATTATAACCTATTTTCGTGAACCTGGACCATTTATTTCCAATCCATTACTCATAAATGTCATAAAATATTCAAGATTTCTATATTCCTTGCTTTGTCCTTTATAAGGTTTAGCTCTAATTCTATTAAGACAACCAGCATATCTTTCATGTAATGTTACTAATCTTCCAGCCCTAGATCTGTATACAGGAAAATGTGTAGGATGTCCTATACCTGGACTTGTAATATCAGCACGTAATTTTGTACCTACTTGCCACACATGACAATCAGCACAAGAAAAATTTAACTGTCCTTTTTTTGTGAAATAGAGTCTTTTTCCATCTTCAAAAGCATCCAATGCTTCCATATTATTAGGTATTTCAATATTGATTATATTACCTCTTGATGTATAGGCCATATATGCTGATATATCAGCCATATCACCACCTTTATAATAATTTAAAGGTTTTTCACCATTCTTTTTTCTGCAATTATTTATTGCTAACTCAAGAGTAATAATTTGATTTGTATCTTCATCAAAATATGGATAATTTTGGCGGATACCAATTCCTCCATTTTCAAAACATGACGCATAATTATTTCCATTTTTGAATGGCATGTTGAATAATTTTTCACCATTTTCAATATTTAATTCATATGGCGGAAAGTCTTCTATAGACTCCCATTGATCTCTTGATGATTTATCTATTGAGTACACACCATTTGCGAAATCATTAAATGGTGTATTAGGAAAACGTTCCTTAAAATGATCTCTAAAATCTTCTAAATCTTCTTCAGGTGATGTTTGTGCGTCAATATTAAATGTTAAAAAAAATACAAAAAGTATAATCAAAAATTTTTTTATCGTCATAGTTTATTTCACAGCTTGCTTATTTGAATCTCGATTACCTTTATTATCTACCCATGTTAAAGTTACCTTATCTCCTTTTTCGCCTTTATATTTGAAAGTTAAATAGGGATTCTTAGATACAGCTGGTCCCCAATAGACTTTTATAACTTCTTTTCCATTTGCTTCACCAGAAACTTCTTGAATGTAATGGGGAGGTATCAATTCACCTGTTTTTTTATTTTTTCTCTTACCTGTTTCCATAGGGTGCTTTATAAGAGCTTTAACAGTTACTATTCCTTTACTTTCTTTTGCCCTAATTTTTATTGTACTCATGAATTATCCTCCACATCCACCAATAGTTATTTTTATTTCTCTTGATGAGCTATATACTTTATTTCCGCTTTTTACTGCAGCAATTACTTTAGAAGATTTTCCCATTTTTATTCTAGTTCCAATTGTTGGTTCAGCTAAAGAAGTAAAATAATAACCACTAGATAATGGTTGAGGATTGTTCTCAACAAATATCATTATAGATTCAACTCTTTTTAATTTTGTCTTCACATTAATAGGAACTATAGCTCCATTTTCTGCAATCTCTGGAGCTTTGAGTATGACTTTAGATGATTCTGTTAAATCGTTATGTCCATAGATGCTATTTATTGATTTCGCTAAATCTTTTTCATCAAAAGATTGTTTTGGCCAAGCTGCAAAAACACGTTTAGGAGTTATTGATAATGCAGTAACTGACATTATTGTTCCAACTGTGAGCAGTGAATTTTTTAAAAAATTTCTTCTATTCATAAATACCTCATAAAGTGTAAAGATATTCTACTATCTTGTTAATTTCATTTTTAGTCAATATACCATGTTTCCCGAATGGAGGCATAAAGGAATTAGGGTTTTTCTTGGTTGGATCCCAAATCTGATCAAAAAGATCTTGTTTTTTAGGAAATCTTGCTTGCATTGCTATCAGAGGCGGTCCATTATTCCCAGCCAGTTCTCCATCTTCAATCATATGGCACGCTAAACAATTACCTTTTTTTCTATCGAATGTAAGTTTTTTACCATCATCAGTCACATCAGAATAGGATGAAGGCACATATGTGATAATAAGAA
>CAYFGJ010000022.1:0-13563 GCA_964342835.1 uncultured Ectothiorhodospiraceae bacterium
TCAATCTAATGGTGGTAATAGAGAAATTTTAAAACCATAAAAATTACAGTAATAACAATATTAAAATTGAATGTTAGATATAAAATTTTTACTTGATAATATTTCAGATATTAAGGAAATATTAAAAACTAGATCATTCAATCTGGATATAGACCTGATCAATAATCTGTCCCAAGAAAGAAAAAAATACATAAATGAAAAAGAATCTATTTCTGCAGAAAAGAATAAAATAGCTGATATTTTCAAAACCATTGAGAATGATACGGAAAGAAATAAACTTAAAGATAAATCTATAAAATTAGATAAAGAAATAAATAATATTAAAAAATTATTAGATGAAGTAGAAACAAAACTTAATGATTACTTATTGGTAATACCAAATATACCTTTAAACGATGTACCTGTAGGTAAATCTTCTATTGATAATAAAGTTATTAAAGAGTGGGGAACAAAACCAAAGAATTTTTGTGATCATTCTGATGTTTTTCAAAAAGATCAATTATTAGATTTTGAATCTGGAGTTAAGCTAGCAAAATCTAGATTTACTGTTATGAAGGGTAATATTGCAAAACTTCATAGAGCATTGATTAATTATATGATGGACGTACAAACTGAGAAAAATAATTATTTAGAATACAATGTGCCATATATAGCAAATCGTGAAAGTTTGATAGGTACCGGCCAATTACCTAAGTTTGAAAGTGATTTATTTCATATTCATGATAGCAATCTATACTTAATACCAACTGCAGAAGTACCTTTAACTAATTTATACAGAAATCATCTTTTTGATAATTGTAATTTACCAATAAAATTAGTTTCACACACTCCTTGCTTTCGATCTGAAGCAGGTGCATATGGTCAAGATACAAAAGGTATTATAAGACAACATCAATTTGAAAAAATAGAATTGGTTCAAATTGTAAATCCTGATCAATCTGAAAAAGCCCTTGAAGATATTACCCTAAACGCTGAGATGATTTTAGAATCATTATTTATTCCTTACAGAAGAGTATCATTATGCACTGGTGACTTAGGTTTTGCAGCATCTAAGACTTATGATTTAGAAGCATGGTTTCCTAGTCAAGACAAGTATAGAGAAATATCATCATGTACTAACTTTAAGGATTTTCAGTCTAGACGATTGAATATTAAATATAAAAATTCAGATAACAAAAAAATATTTGTCAACACATTAAATGGGTCAGGACTTGCTGTAGGAAGAACTTTGGCCGCATTAATAGAAAATAATTATAAAGATAAAGTTATAAATATTCCAAAAGAACTTCATAGTTATACTGGATTTAAAACTATTGAATTATGAAATTTTTTTTAATTGAACTATAATGTCCGATATTAGGAGAGATGGCAGAGCGGTTGAATGCACTGGTCTTGAAAACCAGCAAGGTTTAACGACCTTCCAGGGTTCGAATCCCTGTCTCTCCATAAAACTAAAATACTAGTGAAAGATAAAAAAATTTTTAGTTGGGTTATGTATGATTGGGCAAATTCTGCATATGCAACTATTGTTCTTGCAGGGTTTTATCCAATTATCTTTGCTGAAAATTTTGCTTCATTATTTTCAGATGTTGAGAGAACATTAGTATTGGGCATATCAAATTCTTCAGCAAGTTTATTACTTATAATTCTAGCACCTTTAATAGGTCTAATATCTGATAGAAGACAGGATAAAAAGAATTTTTTAATATTTTTTGCAATAATAAGCATATTATCTACACTCTTTTTATCATTTGTAGGCAAAGACAGTTGGATGTTAGCCTCACTGTTATTTAGTATCTCATTATTTGGATTTATGTTATCTAATGTTTTTTATGATTCTATGTTAGTTAATTTTGAAAGTTTAGATAAAAATTATGATTCAATCTCATCATATGGATATGCTATCGGTTATCTTGGCGGAGGAATTGCATTTGTTCTTTCGTTACTTTTTCTTTTTTATTTTAATGATTCAACAATTGCATTAATTACTGAGAAAAAAATTGTTTTTATATTTACCGCATTTTGGTGGTTATTGTTTATGATTCCACTGATGCTCTATTGGAAAAATAATAATAGCAATATTTCATCAGATAAAATTAATATAATTGATACATATAGATATGTGAAAAATGATAAACGATTGTTATATTTTTTATTTGCATATTGGATATATATTGATGGTGTAGATACGATTATTCGTATGGCTGTTAATTACGGAATGACCATTGGATTTACATCAAGTGATTTATTGATTGCTCTTTTGGTAACACAATTCGTTAGTTTTCCTGGAACACTTTTAATTAACAAACTAGCAAATTATTACACAATCGATATAAGCATTAAATTATGTCTAATTGTTTATATCATTATAACTTTTATATCTTTTAATTTAACATCCATTTATGAATTTTATTTGATTGCTATATTAATTGGAATTGTACAAGGGGGTATACAAGCACTTAGTAGATCTTATTATGCAAGATTAATTCCAAAAAATAGAAGTTCAGAGCTTTATGGAGTATATAATATGCTTGGAAAATTTGCTGCACTAGTCGGCCCTTTAGTAGTCGGGTTTGTGTCATATCTATTTGATAGCACCAGGATAGGTATCTTAAGTTTATCCCTTTTCTTTATATTTGGTATATATTTATTTAACAAACAAAGTAAAATCTAAATTACTAATAATTTAAGGAGAGGTGTCCGAGTGGTTGAAGGAGCACGCTTGGAAAGCGTGTATGCAGGAAACTGTATCGTGGGTTCGAATCCCACTCTCTCCATGCTAGAATATGTTTATGAAAAACTTTTCATTTATATTTATTTTATTTATATTGTTCGTGCTGCCACATGATAGATTAGATGCGGAATCAATTTCCACTAAGAACGCAAAAGTATATTTTATTTCTCCATTGGATGGTCAAACAGTAAATAATCCCGTAAAAATAGTTTTTGGAATATCAGGCATGAAAATATTGCCAGCAGGAATCAAAGAAGAATATTCGGGACACCACCATCTGTTAATTGATTTGCCTGTATTACCAAATTTAAATCAACCGATACCTTCTGATGATCAACATATCCATTTTGGTAAAGGACAAACTGAAACAACGATTCAATTAACTGAAGGCGAACATACTCTACAATTATTGTTTGCTGATTTTATACATATACCTCATACTCCTCCATTGTATTCTAAAAAAATTAAGATCAACGTTAAGAATTATAATGATTAATGTTATCAAAGAAGAAGAAAGAAATAATATTAGGTTATCTATAGATTTTTTAGTTCCATTTATTAGTTCTTTGATTAATTTATTATCATCACAAAATATAAAAAAATCAGACTTTATTCAACAAATGAAAAAACTTAAAATGGAAAAAATATCAGATAGTAATTGGAAAATTGAATCTTCTGCTACTATTTTAAACTTTAAGTTTTATGTATTATATACCGGAACAAGAAGTTTTGTTCTTAAAGTTGATGGTCTATCAGATTATAATGGATTTAGTTTTATGGAAACGAACAAAGGTATTAATATTCATGATTCTAATTCTAAACCTTCAACATACTTGACAAAAGCATTGAAAGAAGAATTTTTAAAAAAATATAAAAGCCCTTATTTAATTACAGACTCTTATAAAGAATTTTTATCAAATTAGCTATTATCTACTTCTATATCATTTTCAACACATTCTTCTCCGTGTTGAACTTCAATTATGTGACATGGTTCATTAAAAGGATTATGTCCTCTATGCCAACTTTTTGCTGGTATATTATATGATTGTGTCAGAGGATTTAGGGTGTCATTGTTAACCATACATTTGCCTTTTACCACATACCACATTTCTGATCTTTTAAAATGCCTTTGATTAGACAGACTTTTACCTGGTTCTATAACTAATTCTTTAACCTTTATAGTTTTACCTATAGTATGTATGACTCTATAATAACCCCAAGGCCTTTTAACTTTCGCTTCCAAAATTAATTCTCCATGATAAGCTAATGACATGAATAATAAAGATAGTATAGAAATTTATAAGAAAAAAAGAAATACTAAACCACGTCGCATTCATCGTAACACAGGAGGCAGATTAAAAGGAACGTTAAAAAAACGTTAATGTATCTATGATAAGAACAGACTATTCTAAAAAAGAAGTTGTTAATACAGCAAACGAGAAACAACATAATTCTCCATCAGATGGTGTTACAAGAATCTATCTAGAGAGAGATGATGGAGGTGAATATGCTGTAGCTACATCTATTGTTAAATTTAACGCAAACAGTCATTTTACAAAACATACTCACGATAAAGGAGAAGAGATTTTTGTTTTGGATGGAATATTTTCAGATGAATTTGGAGATTATCCTATGGGAACCTATATTAGAAATCCAGATGGTTCTAGTCATAGTCCATTTAGTAATAATGGATGCACTATATTTGTGAAATTAAGACAATTTCATAATAAAGATCAAAACAGAATAATAAAAAATACACATAATGAGCAATGGTTGCCAGGTCTTGTTGACGGATTATCTGTAATGCCATTATATGAATTCAACACAGAACATGTTGCTCTTGTTAAATGGATGCCACATACTCATTTTACTACTCATAAACATTTTGGTGGAGAAGAAATATTTGTAATTAAGGGAGTTTTTTATGATGAGTATGGAACATATCCACAAGGAACATGGTTAAGAAGTCCTCATGAAAGTATTCATACTCCATACACCAAAGAAGAAGAAACTATAATTTTTGTAAAGACAGGCCACTTATTTCAAAATGAGACATGATACAATGATAATATGACCAATGATGTATTAGCCTTAAAATATAGACCTCGATTTTTTAGTGAAGTTACTGGACAAGATTTGACAGTAGATATGCTGTCGAATTCTATAAAACTTAATAAAATACATCACGCATATTTATTTTCAGGAACACGCGGTGTAGGGAAAACTACATTAGCTAGATTATTTGCCAAATCTTTGCTTTGTGATACAGGCATTACAGATACACCATGCGGAAAATGTAATTCGTGTAACGAAATTGATAATGGCAATCACCTTGATTTAATTGAAATTGATGCTGCATCTAGAACAAAAGTTGAAGATACAAAGACTTTAATGGAAAATGTACAGTATTCTCCTACATCATCTAGATTTAAAATTTATTTAATAGATGAAGTACACATGTTGTCTGATAAAAGTTTCAATGCTTTACTTAAAACTATAGAAGAACCACCTGAACATATTAAATTTTTATTGGCGACAACCGAACCTGATAAATTACCTGAGACAGTTTTGTCAAGATGTTTGCATTTTAAGCTTGCACAAGTAGATTTTAATGTTATTTCGTCACATCTTGAGTTTGTTGTAAAAAGTGAAAATATAAAGTATGACAATGAATCATTAGACCTAATATCAAGAAATGCTAAAGGAAGTTTGCGTGATTCACTAAGTATACTAGAACAGTGTATAGCTTATTGTAATGGATCGCTAGAAATAAATAAAATAAAGATGTTAATGGGATATATTGATGATGAAATTATTAAAAATATTATATCTTCTATTATTCATAAAGAACCTGAAAATTTAATTAATACCATTGAGGAAATTGAAAATAGTTCAAGTTTTGAAAAACTATTAGATTCAGTTATAGACATTTTATATAGATTATCTTTATATAAAATAAATTCTAAAATTAAAGATAATTTATATAAAAATGATGTATTTTATCAAAAATTAGCAGCTAATATATTATCAGAAGATATTCAGCTTTTTTATCAAATTGCTGTTTCTTCAAAAAAAGATATATCATGGGCTCCTAACCAAAAAGATTATTTTTCCATGATTATGCTTAGAATGATTTATTTTTCTGATAATGATTCTGAAAATAAGGAAGAAGATAATCTCCCAAATAGTATAAATGAAGAAAATGATTTTGATTGGAATAAAATAGTAAATAAACTTAATTTGAATGGAATGGCTTTAGAATTAGCTAGACATTGTACATTATCAAAAAAAAATGATAATACGCTTTTAATTATGATTGATATGCAAAAGCAAAACATTTATCCAAAATCATGTTTATCAGATTTTTTTAATATATTAAATAGTTTTTTGAAAAAAGAATATAAATATGAAGTTATTTATCAAGAAAATCTAAAAACACCAGATTATATTCAGAAAGAAAATAAAAAAAATGAAAATAATTTAATTTATGATAAAGCAAAACAAGATCCCAATATAAATAATATAAAAGAGATATTTGGATCTGATATTGATAAGAAATCTATAAAAAAAATTAAAGATGTGGAGGGACAATCATGAGTTTTTTAGACAAAATGAAAGATGCTAAAAATGTATATGACAATGTAAAAAAAGCACAACAAGAAATTGAAAAAATATCAGTTGAAGGACAAGCTGGCGGAGGATCAGTTAAAGTCAAGGTTAAAGGAAATCATCAAATAGTTGATATAATAATAGAAGAACCAGTTAGAGTAGGTGATGCAAAGATTTTAAATGATTTAATTATAGCAGCATGCAATGATGCTATGAATAAACTTGATAAAGAAATTAAAAGCAAAATGGGAGGGATTATGAATATTCCTACTGGTTTTAAACTACCTTTTTAATCTATGAAAAAATCAAGAAAATTATCTGAACTTATTGAAGCATTAACTATATTACCTGGTATAGGAAAAAAATCAGCACAACGTATGGCTTATCAAATAATTAGATCTGATAGAGGTATGGTTCTAAATTTGTCTAAGAAGTTAGAAGAGGTAACAACTCAAATATCTAATTGTAAAATATGTGGGATATATTTGGATCTTGAGGATGTATTGGAACAAACGGAAGATGAATGTTTAAGTTGTATACGAGATAACAGAGATAAATCTAAGATATGTGTAACTGAATCACCATCAGATGTTTATGTAATTAATAATAGTACAGATTACAACGGATATTATTTCGTATTAGAAGGAAATCTCTCACCAATAGATGGTAGAGGACCAAGAGAGATTGGAATAGAAAAGTTAGAAAAAAGACTTAAATCCAATACTATAACTGAACTTATCTTAGCAACGAATACAACTGTTGAAGGAGAAGCAACTGCCCATTATATTCATCAGATGGCAATAAATTTAAATATAAAAATTTCTAGAATTGCTTTTGGTATACCACTAAATGGTGAATTAGGTTATCTTGATAGCGAAACAATCTCACATGCTTTTAATGAGAGAAAAGTAATCTAGATGTTTGTTGCTAAATCAATTTTTGATGCACAAATGAAATCATTTTCTGATAATCCATTAATTGCATACGTAAAGTAAGTAACTCTAGCAGTATTATATGAAAAAATAATTTCTGGATGGTGATCTTCTTTATTGGATAGCCATATTACAAGATTTATCAATGATGTTATTTCATGATAATTTTTAGTTTTATAATCTTTATAAATCTTTTTTCCATCTTTTGTTAATATCCAACCCTTTGATAATTTTAATAATAATCGTGATGCTTCTTCATAAGACATTGGGTCAAGCCCACCTTCACATGGCATACATTTTTTTGTAGACAAATCATCATGAATATCATTCATATTTTTATAATTTTAAATTACTAATGCGTTCAAAAACTGTTGGATGTGTATAATAGAATTTTGAATAAATAGGACTAGGTTTAAGAATACTTAGATTTTCCTTATAAAGTTTTAATAACGATGATACCAAGTCATCTTTATTAGTATATTCTTTGGCATAATTATCAGCCTCAAATTCATTTTTTCTAGATATATATGTATATAATGGAGTCAAAAAGAATTCTATTAAAGGAAATAATAATAAGAAACTAATAATCATAGATGCTGGAGTAATAATTGTTACTCCTGCTGAAACAAAAAATGATGATGTATTCATTAGAATATATAGTAAATAAAAAGTAATCATGCTTATGATTGAACTCATTATAATAGATTTAGTAATATGTTTTTTCTTATAATGTCCAATTTCATGTGCTAATACAGATTTAATTTCATTAGCTGATAACATCTCTAGCAGAGTATCAAAAAAAACAATTCTTTTAACATTACCTAATCCGGTAAAATAAGCATTTGAATGACTAGATCTTTTCGAACCATCCATTACAAAAACATCTGTTACATTAAACTGTGTTTCATCAGATAAATCTTTAATTACATTTAGAATTTTTTCATCTGTAATTTTTTCAAATTTATTAAATAATGGTGAGATAACAGATGGGTATATTAGAATAACAAATATATTAAAAATCATAAAAAGGAGCCAAGTAAATAACCACCAATAATTATTGTAATTATCATATAAATATAAAAATGATTGAAACAGTATAATTATAGGAATTAAAGCAATAATAAGTGATATAAGTCTATCTTTGAAGAAAAGGCTTATTTTCATTTTATTAAAACCATATTTTTCTTCTACAATAAATGTTTTATACATACTAAGTGGTATATTAACTATATTAATAATTATAAAAAATATTAAAATAATTTGTAAATCAAAATTGATGAAATTTATTGATGTTGAACGAACAAAATTAGAAATATAATCTATACCTCCACCAAAAAGAAATAATACAAGTATAAACATTTGTATAAACAAATTAATTACTGATAAAAATAATTTGTCAGTATTGTAAGAGTTAGATTTCTGTATAAAATCATTATTTAAATTAAGCATAGTTAATTCATCAGATTTTATCTGCACCTTTTTAATATATTCAATCTGAATAATATCTAGAAAGAATTTTACTAAAAAATAAAAAAGTATTGTAAATATGATTAATGTTCCCATTATAGTAGTATTTTTTTGAATTCTATTTAGATATACTACTCTATGACGATGAAAGATAAAAGTAATTTAATATGGATTGATTTAGAGATGACTGGACTTGATACCCAAAGAGATTATATTATTGAAATTGCATCTATTGTTACAGATAAAAACCTCAATATTATTGACGAAGGACCTAATTTAGTGATTCATCAACCAAATGAAATTTTAAATAATATGGATGATTGGAATACAAAAACTCATTCGAATAGTGGTCTTTTAGATAAAGTTAAACAAAGCTCCATAAATGAATCAAAAGCTGAACAAGAAACTATAAAATTTTTAGGGAAATATATCATCAAAGGACAATCTCCTTTATGTGGAAATACTATTTGCCAAGATAGAAGGTTCTTAGCAAGGTGTATGCCAGATCTTGAATCTTTCTGCCATTACAGAAATGTTGATGTTAGCTCATTACGTGAATTAGGTAAACGATGGTTTTTTGAAGACACAGATAAATTTCAGAAAAATTCTAGACATAGAGCTTTGGATGATATTAGAGAATCTATTGAAGAATTAAGATATTATAGAAAGAATTTATTTAAACTTTAATTTTAGAATGAACTAATTTCATAAAATAATCATTGCTTTTTCCTTTTATAAGCGTATTTTTTTGAAACTCATTACTAACTTCTGGATAATCAATAGAAAAATGCAAACCTCTACTTTCTTTTCTTTTTAGAGCTGAATCTATTATCAAGTTTGATATCTCTATTATATTTCTTAATTCTAATAAATCTTTATCTATTTTATGATGATGATAGTAATCATTAACTTCATCTTCTATTATTTTTAATCTTGTTTTTGCACTTTTTAATCTTCTATTGGATCTAACAATACCAACAAAATTCCACATAATCTTTCTAAGTTCATCCCAATTATGAGAAATCATTATATTTTCTTTTGAATCTGTGACATAACTATCATCCCATAATTTTAATTGATTATAATTATTTATATTTTTTTTATTCATAGAATTATATATTGATTCCGAACACATTTTAGACATTACAAGACACTCTAAAAGTGAATTACTTGCTAATCTATTAGCTCCATGAAAACCAGTATGCGCTGCTTCCCCTATAACATATAAATTTTCTATTTCAGTTTTTCCATTTAATTTTGTTTGAACACCACCACACGTATAATGTGAAGCAGGAACTACAGGTATAGCTTCTTTAGTTATATCTATACCAAGTTCACTACATTTTTTATAAATTAATGGAAATCTTTTTTTTATAAAATTAGAAGGTTTATGACTAATATCTAATAAAACATTAGTGTAACTATATTTCTTCATTTCATAATCAATAGCTCTTGCTACAATATCTCTTGATGCTAGTTCTCCTCTAGCATCATATTTTTTCATAAATCTTTCGTTTGTCGGAGACAATAATTTTCCACCTTCACCTCTAAGAGCCTCAGAAATCAAAAATGATTTTGCGTTTGGATGATATAAACAGGTTGGATGAAACTGAACAAATTCCATGTTTACAATCGTACAACCAGCTCTCCAAGCCATAGCAATACCATCACCAGTAGATGTATTAGGATTAGATGTATATTGATATACTTTGCTTGCTCCACCTGTACTAATAATTATATTATTAGCTGAAAAAGTAGTAACTAATTTAGTTGCACAATTAAAAACATACATTCCTAAACACTTTTTCTTTTTTTGATTTTGATTTACTATTAAATCAATAGCAATACTATCTTCTATAATTTCAATATTTTCTTTTGTTTTTAAAATTAAACATAATTTATCATGTATTATTTTTCCTGTTTCATCTCGTATATGAGCAATTCTTCTTTCACTGTGACCACCTTCCAAAGCTAAATCTATTTTTTCTTCATGTTTATTGAAAATTATTCCATGTTCTTCTAACCAGTTAATACAGCTGGGAGCTTCTTTTATAATTAATTTAGCAATATCTTTATCAACTAAATTTTGACCATTTTTAACTGTATCTTCAAGATGTTTTGTAAAAGTATCAACAGAACTAAGGGCGGCTGCAATACCACCTTGTGCCCATGCAGTTGAACATTTATTTAATTTTTGTTTTGTAACAAGTGTAATTTTATATTTTTTAGATAATATTATTGCTGATACTAAACCAGATAAACCAGATCCAACAATTAAAATTTCCGTTTTTTTGTAGTTATTCATATATAATAAAAATATATTATATATGCAATTTTATAGAAATACATATATTAGAGATGTATACCTATGGAAATAGATGATCAAAGCATAATCAGACAATGCCAGGATGGAGATGTAGATGCTTTCGAACTGATTGTTAAGAAATATCAAATTCGTATCATTAATCTATGCTTTAAATATACAAAAAATCATGCAGATGCTGAAGATGTTGCTCAAGAAGCCTTTATTAAAGCTTTTAATGGACTTTCAAATTTTAGGTTTGAGAGTAAATTTTATTCGTGGCTACACAGAATTGCTATAAATTGTTCTCTAAATCATATAAATTCCAAAGAAAAAACCAAAGAAAGGGAAACTATTTCAGAAAATTCTGGTCTAATAGATAATGTTCCAGAGTATAATTTGGAGAATATACCTGATAACTATTACAATATGCAAAATTTGGCAAATGAGACTGAAAAAGCATATAATAACTTACCAGAAGAGTTAAGACTCTTGGTAAAACTTAGGGAAATAGAAGATTTAAGTTATGAAGATATATCAATTAAAACTAAAATGCCTATTGGAACAGTTAGATCTAGATTACATAGGGCTAGAGAAATATTAATTGCAGAAATGAAAAAAATAATAAAAAATGGATAAAAACAAATTAAAACAGACAGAATTTTTATATTTTATAAAATTTTTTTTAAAAAAAGAATATCCGCATTATATTTCTAAAAATTTTTCACATGATACAATTAATAAAATTAAAGAAAATAACAATAAACAAAATATTGGTTTTTTTCTACAGTTTGCAACAGCAGCATCATTTGCTATAGTCACCTTATTCTTGATAAAATTTTCTACAATACAAACTCTTGAGTTTTCAAAAAAACCCGAAACAATAATCAATCAGAATTCTAAAACTTATAATGTAACTAATGATAAATTTATCGATAAATGTAATTCGAATGAGAAATCAAATAAATCATTCAAAAAAGATTGTAAATAAACAATGATAAATTTTTTAAAAAAATCTAGATATATTGTTTTATTTATATCTTTTTTTTATTCTTCATTGGTTTTGTCCCAAAATCAATTACCAGATTTCACATCTATTGTTGAAAAAAACATTAAAGCAGTTGTAATAGTTAATGCTGTACGTAATATTTCTAAGAAACCTTCAGATAAACAGCTCAATAATCCACAAACACCTGATGATATTAAAGAATTTATGGACAAATTTTTTAATGATAGAAATTTTGGAAATCAAAATAGACCAACACCAAGTTTTGGGTCAGGTTTTATTTTATCTTCAGATGGATTTATAATGACTAATTATCATGTCATCAAAGATTCTGATACAATCACTGCGACATTGAGTGACAGAAGTGTATTAGAAGCAAAATTAATTGGATTTGATGAAAGAAGTGATCTTGCTTTATTGAAAGTAGAAAGAAAAAAATTACCAATAGTTTCTATGGGAAAATCAGATAAATTGAAAGTTGGCGAATGGGTATTAGCAATTGGTTCGCCATTTGGTTTTGATCATACTGTTACAGCTGGAATTGTTAGCGGTAAACAAAGAAGCTTACCAAATGAAAACTATGTACCATATATACAGACAGATGTAGCAATTAATCCTGGAAATTCTGGAGGCCCCTTATTTAACCTTAATGGAGAAGTAGTTGGTGTTAATGCACAAATTTATAGTAGAACAGGTGGTTTTATGGGTGTTTCATTTGCGATCCCATCTGAAACTGTGAATAGTGTATATAAACAACTAAAGAAAAACGGTAAAGTTAGTAGAGGGTGGTTGGGAATATTTATTCAAGAAGTAGATAAAAATTTGGCTGAAAGTTTTGGTATGAAAAAACCATCAGGAGCAGTTGTAGCAAAAGTATTAGAAAATAGTCCGGCTGAAAAGGCTGGCATTTCTGCGGGTGATGTTATTTTACAATTTGATGGTAATAATATTAATAAATCAAGAGATTTACCGCTTATAGTTGGTAATACAGAAATTGATACGACTGTTAGTGTTGAAATTCTAAGAAATGGTAAGAAACTGATCAAAAAGATTAAAATCGAAGAATTGCCATCAGATGAAAAAATTTCGAAATTGAATACCACTGAAATTGATAAGATTAAGGTGGCTGGTATTACAGTTGTTGATATTGACCCTAAAGTCAAAGGTCAATTAAACATAAATGGAGGTGTTATAGTTAGGAAAATTTCTAATGCAATTGCGAATCAATCTAGACTTAGAATAGGTGATATCATAACTCATATGAATAACATCCCAATATCAAGTGCTACAGATTTTGAAAGTAGGTTTAAGAAAGTAAAAAAGAATGATTATGCTAATTTCTTAGTATATCGCAATTCATCTCCTTTATATTTAGCAATAAAAATTCCTTAATTATTGATGTTTATTTATGCTTATATATTATATAAGTTAAATGAATAATATTCGTAATATTTCTATAATAGCTCATATCGATCATGGCAAGTCTACATTAGCTGATAGATTAATTGAGAAA
>CAYFGJ010000023.1:0-13348 GCA_964342835.1 uncultured Ectothiorhodospiraceae bacterium
GAATATCCAATTGATAATAATATAGGTTTGTTATTTTTAGATGCAATTTCGAAGGCCTCATCGCACCATGGATACCAATCTACTGGATTTGATGCATGTTGAAGTAAATATAAGCTTTTTTCTTTACTCAAACTGTTCATGATTTATTTCTATAGTTTCGGTTGTAGGCTATTATAAATAATATAAGATTTCAATTTTTTAAACTATGATTTATATTCATAACATAAATCCTATCTTTTTGAGTATAGGGTCAATCCATCTGTACTGGTATGGCCTAATGTATGCAATATCATTTATTTTAATAGATTATATGATTAAGAGAGATATTAAAAAAAAATTTTTTAATTTTTCCGTAAATTTTATTGATAATTTTATGATTATTTCTCTAATATCTTTATTGATAGGTGGAAGATTGGGTTATGTTATTTTTTATGATATTACTTATTATCTTAATAACCCCATAAAAATTCTAATGATTTGGCAAGGAGGAATGTCTTTCCATGGCGGACTAATTGGGGCATTTATTGGTCTCTTAATATTTAGCAAAAATCAAAATATAAAATTTTTTGATATATCAGATTTGATTTCTTTGTATATACCTATTGGATTAGGATTAGGTAGAATTGGCAATTTTATTAATGGAGAATTATATGGAAAACCAACTAATACTGATTGGGGTGTAATTTTTCCAGCTATTGATCAGATTCCAAGACATCCATCTATGTTATATGAGGCTTTTTTGGAAGGACTTGTTTTATTCTTTTTAATGAGAATGATTTTTTATAAAAATCCATCTAAAGGTATCTTAACATCTTATTTTCTAATTATTTATGGAGTATTCAGATTTAGTATAGAATTTCTTAGAGTCCCTGATAGTCATATAGGTTATTTATATAATAATTGGTTAACGATGGGTCAATTATTATGTATTCCAATGATAATAACAGGTATTATAATTATATATTTTTTAAAAAATTCAAAATTTAGATGAAAGAATATCATAAATTACTAAATTATATTTTAGATAATGGGGTGACAAAGCGAGATAGAACTGGAACCGGAACTAAATCAATTTTCGGATATCAGATGAGATTTAATCTTGAAGAAGGATTCCCTATAGTAACAACTAAAGCCATTCACTTTAAATCTGTAGTTTATGAATTATTATGGTTTCTTCAAGGTAATACAAATATTAAATATCTTAATGACAATAATGTAAGAATTTGGGATGAATGGGCTGATGATGATGGTGAGTTAGGTCCCATATATGGATCTCAATGGAGATCATGGCCAGCTAAAAATACAAACATTGATCAAATAAAGAATCTTATTGAAAATTTAAAAACAAACCCAGATTCACGTAGACATATTGTTTCAGCTTGGAATGTTTCAGAATTAGACAAAATGAAGTTGCCTCCTTGTCATATTTTATTTCAGTTTTATGTAAATAACGATACATTATCATGTCAGCTGTATCAAAGAAGCGCAGATGTCTTTTTGGGAGTTCCATTTAATATAGCTTCTTATGCCCTTTTAACTATGATGGTGGCAGATATAACAAATTATAAATATGGTGAATTTATTCATACTTTTGGAGATGCTCATATATATTTAGATCATATAAATCAAGTTAAATTACAACTTAAAAGAAAACCTAGAAAATTGCCTAAACTTATTATTAAAGAAAATAAGAAATCTATTTTTGACTATAATTTCTCTGATTTTATTTTAGAGAATTACGAACCTTATGATCATATAAAAGCTCAAGTCTCTGTATGAATAAAAATCAACCAATAATATCAATTATAGTAGCGGTTGATGCAAATAATTTAATAGGTAATAAAAATACAATACCTTGGAAAATACCAGGCGAACTTACTAGATTTAGAAGTATAACAATGGATAAACCTATTATTATGGGAAGAAAAACCCATGAATCAATAGGAAAAATCTTAGATGGTAGAATAAATATTATTCTTACTAAAAACAAAAAATACAAGAAAAAATACGTTCATATATTTAATGATTTTTTAGAATGTATAAAACAATTTAGTTCATATCCTGAAATCATGATTATAGGTGGTTCAGAAATCTATAATTTAGCATTACCATATACAAACAGGATATATATGACGCAAATAAATTCAGAATTTGTCGGAGACACTTGGTTTCCAAATATTAATAAAGCAGAATGGAGTATTATTGAACAAGAACAAAAAATTTATAAAGAAAAAAATATTAGTTATAGTTTTTTGGTTTTACAGCGCATTAATGTATAACTCTAGGAGTTGATAAAACAAATTCTGGAATATCTGCATCAAAATAATTTTCATTATCATCTATCATTTGATATGTCCCTTTCATTGTACCAAAAGAAGTCTCAAGCATAGCACCGCTAGTATATTCAAATTCCTGACCTGGGGTAATATGTGGTTGTTCACCTATCACACCTTCACCTTTAACATCTTGTATTTTTCCATTAGAATCTTCAATTATCCAATGTCTAGATAATAATTTTGCTCCAACATTACCTTTATTCTTTATTGAAATAGTATATAAAAAATAAAATTTATTCTCATCTGGATCAGATTCATTTTGCAGATACATAGTTTCTACATTAATAAAAATATCATTTTTCTTATTTTTCATCTGTTTTTTTACCTATTAAATAATTTTTAATTTTTTTATTTGCTTCTATTTTCATTGCTTCTGTTAAATTTTTTGAACTATCATCAAGAATTTTTTGAGAGAGGTAACCATTCTTTTTTGCTAAAAAAGCCCATTTATATGATTCTATAAAATTTTGTTCAACACCAGACCCTTTAAAATACATATGAGCTAGATTATTTTGAGCTCTTGGCAAACCTTGATTTGCTGATAGCGAACAGTAATAGAATGCTTTCTTAAAATTTTGTTCAACACCATTACCAAAAAAATACAAAAGAGCTAAATTAAATTGCGATAATGCATCACCTTTATCAGCATCATACTTCCAAAACTTATAGGCATTAACATAGTCCTTACTTTGATACGCATGATATCCTTTATCCATTGTTTCGCTATATACAAATAATGGAATAATAGCCATAATAATAAATAGTAATTTACGCATATGATATTTTAAACATACTAATTTTAGATTTAAAGTGAAAAATGAGCCCTAATGACAATAGAATTTTTTCTCAGTTGATTGATAAACTAACAATTAATAAAGAAAAGATTAAGAAAACACTATTACAAATTAAAATAATTTTAGATGAGGAATCGAAAGAATCATCTGATATGCTAAATACGTATCAAAAATATGTGTCTGGTAAAAACATTGATAAAGATGAGATAGAAAAAGCTAACATACAGTTTTCTAATTTAATAAAAAATATTGGTGCCCTTGGAATTTTTGCTTTACCTGGAGGAATTTTAGCAATTGCATTTTTAGTTAAATTGGGAAATAAGTTTGGTATAAATATATTACCAGACAGGTTTTTTAAAGAATAAAATTTATTCTTTTTTTGAACCATGTATTTGTTGGACTTGTGTACCGATGTACAGTGAAGGAACAAGAAAATAGAAAAATAAACTTACAAAAACCCAAAAAACATTTAGCTCAAAAACGTTTACAAGTCCTGAGACTATTAAATTGATCCAAGCCCAAAAAAAGAATAAATACTTATCTGGGTTTTTTACCCATGGCATATGACCTAGCATCATGGTTGTAAAAATTCTTCCATCTAATCCATAAAATATTGTGATAAGTAGAGTAAAAAGTACAGTTCCAATCAATAATGAATAAGCTAGATTTTCAAAAACACCAATAGTAATTAATGTTTCAGGTATGAAATTTAAATATCCTGATGTAGAAAACCAAATTATTAGTACAGTAACTATAGAATAAATTGTTGCTCTTTTTTCATTTACATCAAAACTCCCATTCTTTTTTCGTACTATCATATAGCAAGCAAGAAAGATTATCGTATAAAATATAATTAATGCTGCAAATGTTGATGGTATTATTACATTAAGTGTATTGATGATAAATGCAAGATATCCTTCTAAAGATACCCATAAAAGGGCTGTTGCTATTATTCCTTTTGTGAATGCTCTAACTGATTCAACAGTAATAGTTTTCCATGGATCTGCCATAATTTACCTCTAACTAGAATTTTACTATAATTGATATCCTATGCATTACAATATATCTAAAAACTTCAATAATGTATATATAATCAGTGCACCATCTGGAGCGGGTAAGACCTCTTTAGTTAAAAGTTTGTGCAATGATTGGGATTTTATACAACCTTCAATTTCTCATACTACAAGACAACGTAGATCAGGAGAAGTGGAAGGAAAAGATTATTTTTTTGTTACTAAAAACAAATTTATGAAACAAATATCAAAAAATTATTTTTTAGAATATCAAAATGTTTATGGAAATTATTATGGAACTTCAATTGAATCAGTTAATTCAATTAGAAATATTGGTTATGATGTCATACTTGAAATAAATTATGAAGGCATGCTCGAAGTCAAGAATATTATATCTGATGCTATAACTATCTATATTCTTCCTCCTAACATAAAAACTTTAGAGAATAGACTTATAAATAGAGGTGATGATCAAAACGAAATAATAAAACGTAGAATTCGTTCATCAAAGAAAGAGCTGAATTATGCGCAATTTGCTGATTATATCATCACCAATGATATTTTTGATGATGCTTTATATGATCTAAAAAGGATAATATTGAAAGAAAAAATGAAAAATAAATATCTTGATAATTGGATTAATTCTATAATCTCTAAATAAAGAAATTTGTTTAAAATATTTAATCTGATACAATGTTTGTTTATCGTAAGGAGATAAATTCATGGCCAGAGTTACAATAGAGGATTGTCTTAAAAAAATAGATAATACATATGATATAGTTGCATTAGCAAGTAAGAGAGCTAAAGATTTAATGGCAGGTTCTGAGCCACTAATTGATTCAAAAGATAAACCTACTGTAATTGCTTTACGTGAAATAGCTGAAGGAAAAATTAATTTGGATTATTTTGAAGTAAGCGAAAGACAAAAAATTGAACAAAAACTTTTTGATACAGTTAGTGAAGAAGAAATAATAAATGAACTTAATCAGGGTTATGAAAACACAGAAGAGATGTTGAAAGAAGATTCAATTCAAGAAACAGAATCAGATACATCTGAACAAGATCAAGCAATGAATTCAACCAATACTATCGTATCAGAAGAAGAGATTAATGAAGAAACTGTTGAAACTGTTGAAACTGAAGAAAATATAGATACTAATATTGAAGAAACATCTGAATTAGAGTCAGATAAAAATACTCAAACGGATTCTAAAACAGATTAACTATAATCCATTACTTCTAATGGTAAGACAACACAAAAAACATCAGATCAAAAGACAAGATACTGATATTAAAAATTTTAGTTCATTTAAAAAAAAACTCCAAAAATATCTAAACGATTATCAAATTAAACAAATAGAAAAAGCTTATAATATAGCTTTCAAAGCTCACGAAGGACAAGTAAGAAAGTCAGGAGAAGCTTACATAGAACATCCTTTATCAGCCGCAACATATTTGTCTAATTTTCAATTAGACCACGAGACAATTATGGCTGCGATACTCCATGATGTTATAGAGGATACACAAATAAATATGAAAATTTTAAAACAGGAATTTGGGGCAAAAGTTTCTCAGTTAGTAGATGGTGTAAGTAAGTTAGATAAAATTAATTTTTCATCAAAAGAAGAAGCTGATGCAGCAAATCTAAGAAAAATGATTTTAGCTATGAGCCAAGATATTCGCGTTATACTTATTAAATTGGCTGATAGAATACATAATCTAGAAACAATCTCTGTTCTAAAGATTCAGCAGCAGAAAAAAATTGCTAAAGAAACTCTTGAAATATATGCTCCTATAGCTTTACGGCTTGGAATACATAATATGACTATTCAAATGGAAGATTTAGCTTTTAAATCTCTTTATCCTATTAGATTTAAAATTTTGCAGAATTTTATCAATGAAGCTCAAGGTAATAGAAAAGAATTAATGAAAAAAATAAAAAAAGTTATAGAAGAAAAATTAACCGATGAAGGATTGAATGCCGAAGTATTAGCAAGAGAAAAACATGTTTATGGTATTTATAAAAAAATGAAACAAAAGGAATTGAAATTTTCTCAGATACACGACATTTTTGGTGTACGAATAATTACTTCTAACGTTGATGATTGTTATAGAGTTTTAGGAGTTATACATAACTCATATACACCAATACCGGGTAGATTTAAGGATTATATTGCAATACCAAAATCTAATGGTTATCAATCGTTACATACAGAAATATTAGGACCACATGGGTTACCAACTGAATTTCAGATTAGAACAAAAGATATGGATATATTAGCTCAGACCGGTATTGCAGCTCATTGGTTTTATAAAATTGGAGATAAAACAACTTTGAAAGATTATACTAAAGAACAACAATGGATAGCTAATTTATTAGATATACAAGAAAATTCTGGTAATCCAAAAGAATACTTACAAAGTATAAAAGCTGATTTATATCCTGGTAAAGTTTATGTTTTTAGTCCAAAAGGAGATATAATTGAATTACCAAAAAAATCTACAGTTATAGATTATGCTTATGCAATACATACCGATTTAGGAAATAAATTTGCTTCAGCTAAAATTGATAATAAAACCGTTTCACCAAATACCATTGTCAAAAATGGACAACTGATTTTAATAACAACAAAAAAAGATATTAAACCGAATCCTGGTTGGCTTAATTTTGCAGTGACTGAGAAAGCAAGACATAGTATAAGAGCTTCTTTAAAACTTATTCAGCGAGAAGATGCTACTAACTTTGGCAAGAAATTATTAATACATATGTTAGAAGAATTTAATCTAAAAATAAAAGATATACCCGCAAAAACATTAAAAATTGTATTAGAAGAATATAACTGTTCAAATATAGAAGATCTATACAGAGAAATTGGTTTGGGAAATCGTATACCAAAACTTGTAGCAATGAGAATTGCTCCAACATCAGATAAAAAGAAATCATCTGATCATTCTCAAGGTGTAAACATAGAAGGAACTGAAGGTTTAATAGTTTCTTATGCCAAATGTTGTTTCCCTATACCTGGTGACACTATTTTAGGTTACACAAGTCAAGGTAAAGGAATTGTTGTCCACCAACAAACTTGTAAGAGCATAAAAGGAATAAAGAGTAAAAAGGAACAAATTATTGATTTGTCATGGGGAGAAGACACTGATGATGTATTTAATGCCTGTGTAAAAGTTGAAGTTAAAAATAAAAGAGGTGTTCTTGCACAAATATCATCAATAATAGCTCAAAATAATTCGAATATTGAAAGTGTAACGTATGGAGATACAAAAGAAACAGGACACAATATTATGGTTTTCGTAATTTCAATAAATCATATAAATGCACTTTCAAAATTAATGTCTAAACTAAGAAAAAATGTTAATGTAATTTCTGTTGATAGAAAGAGAAGTTAAGATGAAAAAAAAAGTAAATTTTGGATTTAAAAAAGTTTCTGAAGATATAAAAAATAACCTAGTTAATGATATCTTCTCATCGGTAGCAGATAACTATGATTTAATGAATGATTTGATGTCTTTTGGTATACATAGAATCTGGAAAGATAAAATGATTAGATTTTGTGATATACGAGATAATCAGCTAATAATAGATATTGCAACTGGATCGGGCGATATTGCTCATAGATTAATTAAGTCAGCTAATAATGTTAATATAACATGTTTAGATACAAATCTTGATATGTTAACAATTTGTAGAAATAAGTTATTAGATCATGGATACAGTAAAAATTTAAATTTCATTCAATCTTCTATTGAGAATATTAATCTAAATCAAAATTATTTTGATTTAGCCACAATCGCTTTTGGTTTTAGAAATTTTACTAACCATAATATAGCCTTAAAAAATATTTATAAAATTC
This sequence comes from uncultured Ectothiorhodospiraceae bacterium, assembly GCA_964342835.1. GTDB lineage: Bacteria > Pseudomonadota > Gammaproteobacteria. The sequence continues at coordinate 8,010 of CAYFGJ010000023.1, forward strand.
TAAAGCCTGGAGGCAAACTTGTAATTTTGGAATTTACACAACCTAGAAATAAATTCATAACTAAAGCATATGATTATTATTTATTAAATGTAATACCTAAAATAGGAAAAATTATTGCAAGTGATTATGATAGTTATAGATATCTTGCCGAATCTATTAAGACATATATGAATGCTGATGAAGTAAAACAAATGTTAGTAGATAATGGATTTATCAAAACAAAATATTTTTATCTTTTTGGTGAAATAGTTACAATACATATAGGATACAAAAATTGAAAATAAAAAATAAATTTATAAAATATTCAAATAAGTTCCTGAATAATAAAAAATTACAAAATTTTTTTTCACAAAATTTTTTTTCTTCTATAGATAATAAAGTTGTCAGAATTTATTTTACAAGTCATGATACAGAAATTTTATTTCAAATAAAAAATAGTCAACTAAATATCATTGATAAATCAGATAAAATTGATGTAGAGTTTTCTGCAACACCATTAAATTTTTTTATGTATGTAATTAGCAATGGATCTGATATTTATTCATCTAGAATATTTATCAATGGTGATATTGAAACAGCTAATAAAATTCGTCAAATGATGCATCAAAAAGAAAAATTTAGAGAGTTTTTAGTGATTTTTTTAGGAGAAAAAAAAGCTGACATTGTTGAAGATATTTCGATAAAATTTAAGAATCATACTAAATCTTTTTCAACAAACTTTATTAATGATATAAATGATTTCTTATTAAATGATGCTGATATATTGGCCGAGACATCTGAAGTTCAAAAATTTTTAGATGATGTAGATAATCTTAAAAGTAGAACTGAAAAATTATCAAGAAAGTACAAAAAATGATTAATAATTTCTTAAGAATCTTACAAATATTTTATTTATTGATTAAACATGATCTTGATAAAGTTTTGATTAATTCACAAAAAATTGGATCAAAAAAATTTATTTTTTATATCTTTCCTTGGAATTGGTTTACTAATAAGGAGATAAGTAATTATCCAGTAAAATTAAGAAAGTTTTTTGAAGATCTTGGGCCAATATTTATCAAATTAGGACAAATGATTTCAACAAGAAAAGATTTATTACCAGAAGTGGTAGCATTTGAATTATCTAAATTACAGGACAAGGTAAAACCTTTTTCTGGAAATGAATCAATTAAAATTATTGAAAAAGATTTAAATCAAAAACTTAATAATGTCTTTTTAAATTTTGATTTAGAACCAATAGCTTCTGCATCAATTGCACAGGTTCATTCTGCTCAACTTAAAGATGGAAATGAAGTAATTGTCAAAGTTGTTCGTCCAGAAATTGAAAAAAAAATTACAAAAGATATTTTATTGATGAAAAGAATTGCATCATATTTGGATTCATTGTCTGAGGATTTTCGTAGAATGCATTTGAAAGAAATTGTAAGTGACTATGAAGCAATAATTTTTGATGAATTAAATTTAATAAAAGAAGCAACAAATGCAAAAAAAATGAAACAAAATTTTAAGAGCTCAAAACTACTTTATATACCTAAAATATATTGGAACTATGTAACTAAAAACATATTAGTAATGGAAAGGACTTTTGCCATACCTATAAATAATAAAGAAGCACTAATTAATAATAATATAAGTTTTGAAGACATTGCAAAAAAATCAGTTGAACTATTTTTTATACAAGTTTTTGAACATAATTTTTTTCATGCAGATATGCATCCTGGTAATATTTTTATTCAAAAAAACGAACAAGATATTCAATTTGTTCTTGTTGATTTTGGTATTGTTGGATCATTGAGTGAATTTGATAAAAGATATTTAGCGGAAAACTTTGTTGCTTTTTTTAATAGAGATTATGCTAAAGTTGCGAGATTACATGTAGAATCAGAATGGGTTCCAAAAGATACAAATATTACACAATTAGAATCAGCAATAAGAGATAATTGTGAATCAATGCTTGATAGACCTCTTAAGGATGTTTCTTTAAGTGAGATTATTATTGGATTATTTGATACAGCAAGACGTTTTAAGCTAGAAGTTCAGCCACAATTAATTCTCATGCAAAAAACTTTGTTATACACTGAGGGGCTTGGAAGAGAATTTTATCCAGAATTAGATTTATGGAAAACTTCAAAACCGATACTTGAGAAATGGATGAAAAAACAAAAAGGATTTAAGGCTACTATAGAGAAAATTAATAATAACTCATCTGAGTTTTTTGAATTACTACCGGAAATTCCTACGATCATTAGAAAAATTATGAATTTAGTTAATAAAGATAAATTAGATCTGCATCAGAATTTATTACAATTAGAAAAAATCGAAAAACAAATTCGAAATAATCAATTGAGAAATTATTGGTATATTTCACTGATTATTATATTAGGTTTTATTTTTTTTATAAGTGTTCCACTGTTAATACCTGTTTGGTTAATGGATTATACTTTGGAATTATTCATAGTATTATTAATACTGCTGATATTTTTTAAACCAAAATAATGACATTTGTAGATAATCAAAATATAAATGTACTGAATCCAGAACAAACTAAAGCTGTTGATTGTAATTTAGGGAATAAATTAATTTTAGCTGGCGCAGGTAGTGGTAAAACTAGAGTACTTACATATAGAGTAGCAAAGTTAATAGATAATTTTGATGTAAAACCAAGTAATATCCTAGCACTTACATTTACTAATAAAGCTGCCAATGAAATGAAGCAACGTATTGAAGAGCTATTAAAAATTTCTACACAAGGCCTATGGTTTGGTACATTTCATGGAATATGTAGAAGATTTTTAAAAATACATTGGAATGAAGCAGGCATATCTCAATTTTATACAATTTTAGATGCTCAGGATCAGCTTAGGATTATTAAAAGACTTCTTAAGAGAGATAACATAGATGAAAATTTATATGATCCAAAATCTATCCAATCTTTTATTAATAATCAAAAAGATAAAGGTCTGAGAACAGGGAAATCAGACAATGATAAATATAATGAAATTTTTTTAGAATATGAAGACATACGTAGACAGACAAACTCATTAGACTTTGCCGATTTAATATTAACAACATATGAAACATTACAGAAAAATAGTGAGTTATTGAAATATTATACTGAAAGATTTAAACACATTATGGTAGATGAATTTCAAGATACTAATACTCTACAATTTAAACTTTTAAAAATATTAAATGGTAAAGATGGTTCATTATATGCTGTTGGCGATGATGATCAATCTATTTATACATGGAGAGGTGCACGTAGTGAAAATATACAATTATTTAAAAAGGAATTCAAAAATGTTGAAATTTTTAAATTAGAACAAAACTACAGATCTACTGAAAAGATTTTGGATGTAGCTAATACACTTATCTCTAAAAATCATGAAAGAATAGGAAAAAATCTATGGACAAAAGCAGGCAAAGGAGAACCTGTATATCTTTATGAAGCATATAACAATGATGATGAGTCAGGATTTATAGCTGAAAAAATAAAATATTTTATAAAAGAAGGTTATAAGAGATCTGACATTGCAATCTTGTATAGAAATAATTTTTTATCAAGAAGGTTAGAAGAAGAATTAAATGGTAGAGGGATACCTTATATCATTTATGGAGGATTTAGATTTTTTGAAAGAAGCGAAATTAAAGATGTTATTGGTTATCTGAGATTGGCAACTAATCTTTCAGATGATAATGCTTTTGAAAGAATTATTAATCAACCACCTCGTGGTATTGGAGAAAAAACTATGGGTCTGGTTAGAGAATTTGCTAAAAAAAATTCAATATCTTTATGGGATGCAATCAACAACGAAGAAATGATTGAAGGACTTTCGAGATTATCAAAAAAATTTGATGATTTTAGAAAAATGATTTTGGATATTACTGAATTCATAAAAAAATCAAATTTACAAACAATAGTAGAAAAAACCGTTAAAATCTCTGGGTTAATTACCTATTTTAATCAGAAAAAAACTGAAGAAGCTTTATCAAAATTAGAAAATATAGATGAGCTTATTTCAGTTGCCGATAGATTTGCTAGAAATAATAGTGATAGTGATAATATCCTTGATGAATTTTTAGATAATGCAGCATTAGAAGCAGGTGAATATCAATCTAAAAGCCATGAAGATCCGGTTCAGCTTATGACTATTCATTCAGCTAAAGGACTAGAATTTCCCATTGTTTTTTTAACTGGATTAGAAGAAAGTATTTTTCCTAATGCTAATAGAAATGATAGTAAAATTTTTCTAGAAGAAGAAAGAAGGCTTTGTTATGTTGCAATAACAAGAGCTATGAAAATTTTATATATTACTCATGCAAATGGCAGATATCTTCATGGCCATTTCACCCATTTATATCCATCTAGATTTATAAGTGAAATACCAGATACTTTACTAGAATCAGTTAGAACTAATACTAGATCAGTTTCCATGAAAAAAAATACCAAAAAACCATTCTTTAAGATTGGTCAGAGAGTGAGACACATGAAATTTGGTGATGGAATAATATTGAGTTATGAAGGATCTGATGATAATTTAAAACTTCAAATAAAATTTGAAGACTATGATGGTCCAAAATGGCTAGTTCTAACATATGCACACTTGGATTTTTTATAATTATGGCAAATAAAAGAAGAAATTTTTTAAAATCAATTGGATATTCATTATTAGGATCATCTTTGTTGCTGTCTAATAAATCTTCTGCATCACAAAAAACAGAATATAAATGGAAAATGGTAACATCGTGGCCAAAAAATTTTCCTGGTTTAGGGGTAGGTGCGGAAAATTTGGCTAAAATGATAAATCATCTATCAAATAATAGAATTAAAGTAAAAGTTTTTGGTGCTAATGAATTAGTTCCACCTCTGGAAGTTTTTGATTATGTATCATCTGGTGGCTCTGAGATGGGACATTCTGGCGCTTATTATTGGAAAGGTAAAAGCCAAGCTTGTCAATTTTTCTCCTCAGTACCATTTGGATTAAATGCTCAAGAAATGAACTCATGGTTATATTATGGTGATGGATTAAAATTGTGGGAAAAATTATATGATCAATTTAATTTAATTCCTCGTCCTGCAGGCAATACTGGTGTCCAGATGGGAGGATGGTTTAACAAAAAAATAAATACTCCATCTGATTTAAAAGGTTTAAAAATGAGGATACCTGGTTTGGGTGGAGAAGTATTAGCAAGAGCTGGTGGGGTACCAGTAACTCTAGCAGGATCAGAAATCTTTACTGCTTTACAGACAGGCGCAATTGATGCTACAGAATGGGTTGGTCCATACAATGATAGAGCATTTGGATTACATAAAGCAGCAAAATATTATTATTATCCTG
>CAYFGJ010000024.1:0-13058 GCA_964342835.1 uncultured Ectothiorhodospiraceae bacterium
TTTGATAGTTACTATACTAATTTATTGATCAGCTCGCCTATTCCTTCTACAGAAATCTGAATAGTATCCCCTTCATTCATTGGGCCTAATCCAGAATTTGTGCCACAAGCAATAATATCATCTGGTAATAATGTCATATCTTTAGAGATATAACTTACAATTTCAAAAACGTTGAAGAACATGTCGCTTGTATTATAATCCTGGACAATTTTTCCATTCAGCTTCGATTGAACCTGAACATTTGTTGGATCTATTTCTGTAGCAATACATGGTCCGAATATTCCAAAAGTATCAAAACTCTTAGCGCGCGTCCATTGATCAAATGTTGAATCCTTTTTGACCAAATTCATAGCTGTTACATCGTTAACACACGTATAACCAAGAATATAATCATTTGCGTTTTCTACTTCAACATCTTTGCATTCTTTTCCAATAACAATTCCTATTTCCCCTTCGTAAAATATATCTTCAGAATAAAATTTTGGTCTTTTAATTTCGTCTCCAGATTCTATAACGCTCGAAATTGATTTATTGATATATAGCGGATTTTTTGGCTTATTAAGTCCCTTCTCAGTAGCTAATGTTTTATAATTATTCCATAAAGCTAATATTTTGCTAGGTTTGAGTTTTTTAGATATATTAGTCATCTTGTGTTTTTTAAATAGAATACTATATTAAGAGAATAATTTTAAACTAAAAAAAAATGAAAAAAAAGAAAAGAGTGTTAATTATTAGATGTGGTCTATTGGGTGATACAGTAGATGCAACTTCAGTAATAAATCCAATTAGAGAATTCTATGGAGAAAGTGTTGAAATTGATTGGGTATCAAAACCTGAAAGCTCACAGCTCTTTGAGTTAGATAAAAGAATAAATAATGTTTATGTGCTAAAACACACCAAATTACCATTTATATTAAATCTACATAAATTTTTGATTATTCTAAACTCATTGTTTAAGCCATATGATTTAATTTTAAACTTAGAAATTGGAAATAAATTTAATGACCTTGTTAGATATACTCGCTCACATCATAAAATAGGTATGCCTTTTAAATTGGTAAATGATGATATTTTCAAAGAACATAGAGTAGATCATCAATTAAGAATTCTGAATGAATTTTTTTCAAAATATAATAAAAAAAATGCAATTCCTTCTATTATAGGGAAACAAAAGCAAGATCTAGAGAATAAATTTCCACTAAAAGAAAAATATATTGTACTTTGTCCAACAAATAGTCATTTTGAGAATGAAAATTATCGAGGGTACAGAGCATGGCCAATAAACAACTGGTTAGAACTCATAAAAAAAATACTAGAACAAACAGAACTTAATATATTGTTGGTAGGTAGCAAAAATGAAGAAAAATATTTTAAGAATTTTTATCCATTAAGAAAAAGGGTGTATGACTTGTGTGGGAAAACTACAGTTTCAGATCTTATTACTATTATGAAATTTTCAGAATATGTCGTTGCAACAGATAGTGGCAGTGTTCATATCGCAGGAGCGTCTGCAAAAAATATTATTTCTATTCATGGGCCAACAAATTATTATCAATCTGCACCTTATAAAACTTCTAAAAATAATATAAAAATAGCTTCACTAAACCTTAAATGTAGCCCTTGTTATGATACGCAAGCAATTAAAGAGTGTCCCATAAATAAATGTATGCATAATTTAAATGCTGAAACAATTTTTAGTTATATAAAAGATTTTTAGTTATTTTTCTTTTTAGTTAAAAATCTCTCAATATATTTTAAATTTGATTCGCCAGAATTTTTCTTATAATTCTTTTCTGATATTAAGTCTGATAAGTGAGATATTCTTTCTTCAATTTTTTTAGAAATAATTCCATATCTATTAATATCTCTTATAAATAAAATAATTATTACAACTAAAATTGGAAACATGACTTGAGATGTTACTTTATAGGAATATAAAAATAATTCTAAATAGTTAGTGTCCATTATCTTTTATTTTAGCAATAAATTCATTCATTTGGACATCAATAGAGTCTTCTATGAATTTATTTTTATTTCTAGCATCATTTAGACTAATCTGGTTATCTTCATAGGATTTCCAAAGATCAATTCTTTTTAGTAAGGCATCTTGAGTAATATTATAATGAGCTAATTGATATTTTTTCATTTGTTTTTTGAAGCTATCTAATGTGTTACTTCTACTGTCATGAACACATTGCAAATAATGTGATGATTCTTGCAATGTCATGCCTTGATTATTTAATTCTTTTAATCGGGTTTGTCCTTCTGAAGAAAATTCACACTTAACAAATAAATCATAAGATTTAGCTCTAGCTTCTGCAAAATTATATTCTGGAAATTGATAATATATTGTATCTTCTACTAATTTGTTCTTGTAAGTCAAATCGTGATCCATATTACTACTCAAGATTGCTTTTATTTCATTGTTTCCAATAGGCATTTTTTTCATAAAAAATCTTTTGTGATAAATTCTCGTTACAAAATCACCATTTATAAACAATTTCACATATCCGCGTGTAGAATTATTATTCCTCATATCTTCTTCTGGAGTTAAATCAAAATTTTTTATTATTGATTCTAATTGATAAAACGAACCTATTTTATGTAATTTAATTTTAATACTAGGAGTTTTTTCTTGTATCACTTCAATAGTAGGATTGTAGTATTTTTTCCAAAATTCTATTCTGCCTTCATCACCATGAGCAGCTACATCAATTGATGAAAACACAAAAGAAAATAAAATTAGAAATTTATTAAAAAAATACATTATTTTTTTATTATAGTGTGAAAATGAATATCAATGTTACCCTTTTCTCTGTCTTTACAATAACATTTTAATGTTTCGGATATTACAGGAAATGCAATATTTCCCCACGGTATCTCACTTTCTTCAAATAATTTAACATCTTCCATTTCGGCACCAGTAGAGAATTTACCGTCTGTTAAAGAACCGTGATACATTATATAAATTTGACTTATATGGGGTAAACTGCATATTAACAAAAGTTTGATATTACTAGATTTGGCCCCTACTTCCTCGTACGTTTCTCTTAAGGCTCCTTCTTCAAGTGTCTCATTATTTTCTAAAAAGCCAGCTGGTAATGTCCAATATCCGCATCTAGGTTCTGTGGCTCTTTTACATAGCAATATCTTATTGTTATATGTAAGTAGACATCCAGTAACAATTTTTGGGTTCTCATAAAATATTATTCCACAAGCATCGCATACAGCTCTTTCTCTATTATCACCTTCTGGAATTTTTATAGAAACTGTTGAACCGCAGTGTGTACAATAATTTTGCGTTATATTCTGTTTAATCAGATTTTCATTCATTTGAAATCTGATTTTAACATTATCTATGCACAATCACTATTGTACTTGAACGTTTACTGCTCTTTTACTGTACTTGAACGTTTACTGCTCTTTTACTGTACTTGAACGTTTACTGCTCTTTTACCTTTTGGGCTCTCTTCTTCGTCATAAGATACTTTATCATTTTCTTTCAATGTTTGAGATGTATCTGATTGATGAACAAAAATATCTTTGTCGCCTTCATCGGGTTTTATAAATCCAAACCCTTTGACTGAATCGAACCATTTTACTATTCCTGATTTCATGTTTTCTCCATGGCTCATATTACTTGATTATAAAGATAAAGCAATGGTTCTATGTATAAATATTTCTAATATAAAGTGGAGAGGAATTAAGGTAATTGCGCCAAGGTATATTGGCGTCCCCAAGGGGAGTCGAACCCCTGTTGCCGGGATGAAAACCCGGTGTCCTAGGCCTCTAGACGATGGGGACTAATCAATATTGTCATCAAAGAATAAATAAGTTTTTTATTATACCCAGTAATTTAATAAAATGATAACAAATATTAAGCCTTACTAAATAATCGAAGATCATTTAATCTTTTCAATGTCTTATCAAAACCAAGAATAAAACTTAGATCATCTATCGAGGGTGCTTTTAGTTTGCCTGTTAATGCGAATCTTATAATAGGTCCAACCTCTGAAAATTTTAAATTGAGTTCTTCACAAATATTTTTCGTGATCTTGCTTAAATTATCTTTTTTAGAGAAATCTGTTTTGCCAAATTTATCTATTGATTTATCTAATATCGAAATCATAAGATTTTTGTCAAATTTATTTATAATTTCAATATCATATGACAAATTTTCTTCAAAATAATAGGTGAGGCTTTCAGCAATTTTTTTTAGACTAAATTCTCTTTCTATTCCTAGTTCAAGAATTTTATCCAAATATTCTTTATCTTGAACCTTAATATTTAACTGATTCATATAAGGTAATATCATTTGTCTTATATCGTGAATTTTCATATTTTTTATATAATATTGATTTAACCAATTTAATTTGTCATGGTCAAAAATTGCAGCAGATTTAGTTACTCTTTTTAAAGTGAATAATTCTATAAGTTCATCTGTAGAAAAAATTTCTTTATCTCCGTGTGACCAGCCAGTTCTCGCAAGATAATTAATAATAGCTTCATTTAGATACCCTTCATCAAAAAAATATTTTATATCAATTGCGCCATGACGTTTTGATAATCTTTTCCCGTCTTTCCCATGTATCATAGGTAAATGTGCAAACTTAGGTATATTTGCACCGAAAGCATTAAAAAGATTAATTTGTATAGCTGTATTATTCAAATGATCGTCACCTCTTATTATATGAGAAATTTGAAATTCTATATCATCAACAACAGATGTTAAATTATAAGTTGGAATACCATTAGAACGTAATATAACTACATCATGAAATGTTTTTGGATCAAAATTAATATCTCCATGAATTTCATCATTAACTATAATTTTTTTATGTTTTGGATTTTTAAATCTAATTACATGATTAGGTTTGTTTAATCTATTTTTATACTGGAGATCTAAATTTGTATCTTTTGTTTTTTCTGTGATTTCAATTTCATCATAGTAAGCATAGTTTTTTTCTAACAATTCTTCTATTTTATTGATATATTTGTCAAACCTTTCAGATTGATATGTAATTTTCTTATCTGATGATAATCCTAATCTTGTCAAAGAAGATATTATAGATTGAGAAAATTCGTGAGTACTTCTAGATGTATCTGTATCATCTATTCTGATAAGAAATTCGCCATTATTATTTTTTGCATATAACCAAGAAAATAATGCAGTTCTTACACCACCAATGTGTAGCCAACCAGTTGGGCTTGGAGCAAATCTCGTACGAATCATACCTATAACGTCATTTTAAATTCATCAACAATAGCACCTGGCAATGTAGAACTATATGCAGATCTGCCTTCATATGTACTACAATCCATAAGCATATCTTGATTATTAGTTAAACCAAATAAATTTTCACCCAATATATTATATATAGTTTCATCAAATCTCATTGTATTTATTGGACCAATATACTCTCCATCTTTAACTTGAAAACATCCAAATCTAGTCAAACCAGTTACTCTCGCATTATTTTTATCTGAAAAATTTAGATACCATAGATTGCTAATGTATATACCATCTTTAAGACATTCAGTTATATTGTCAGAAGGGATATTTCCTGGTTTTATTTCCACAGCAACCGGCGATTCATAATATTCGGCAGCATTATGTTCTACAGAATATTCTAAAGCCGATCTTGGTGATATTAAAGATGTATTATACTGTCCAGATTTAATTAACTCAATTTTTTCAGGTTTGATGAAACCATCTTCATGAAAGTTCGGAATAATACCACTCGATAAGTCTTCAGTAATTGTCACATCTTTATTTAATCTCTTATCTCCTTTTGTCATTAAATGTAATGGACTCGATCCAATTCTATTTGCTTTGTAACTAAAACCTCCCCAAGACATCATATCTATTATTTCATTAAGAGCAGCAGGTGATAGATAAACTCTTTGTGGGCCTGGTTGAAGTTTAATTTCTTTATTATTTAATACTGATAATTTTAATTTTCCTTCATTAAGTATTTTTATAAACTTATTATGGTCCCAATCAATACCAGCATAATTTTGCTTTATAGCTTTATCATTAGAATTATATAATGACCAATCAAAATTAAATGAGGTGCTTTCATGCCAATTAAATTGGCCGAATGAATTTGCAAAACCTCTGTATATGTTACCCGAAGAAAAAATTCCTACTAATTCATCATTTTTAATATCATCTAATATGTTTTTTATAATTTCTTTACTGTTTAGTGTTGATTTACAGTTAGATATAGATGATGATTGATTTTTTTTTGAATAAAGCAAATATGGATCAGCTGATAATTCAGGCATCTCTCGTCTAAGATAATTAAGTGATTTTATAAGTGTATCTATATCTCTATCAATATTACCACTTAACCTTATTGATGAAGTATGGATCTTTTTCTTGTAAATTAAACTTAAACTTAAATCTAATTGTTTAACATTACCAGCTTGCCTGATTTTTGAATTATTCAATCTGATAAAATTGCTAATTTCTGCATCAAAATTAATAATCATAACTTCGTCAGCATGAATTTGTTCTAACATTTTTTTTGAAATTTTGTTAAAAAATTCCTTCATTACAATCCCCCAAAAACTTCTATCTGATCAAATAAACACATTGGTGTTGAATGTCCAACAAACATAGTTTGATTTGGTTCTCCTTTTCCGCAATTAGATGTTCCTAGAATTTTTTGTGAATCCTGATTACCAACCTTCTCTAAATTGTGCCAAAAATTTTTCGTAACTCCTCTGTAACTAGGATTTTTCACAATATTTTTTAATTCTCCATTTCTAATTAAAGTTCCTTTTTCGCAGCTAAACTGAAATTTATTTCGTTTATCATCTATAGACCAAGAATTATTTGTTTCTAACAATATTCCATTTTCTACAGATGAAATCATATCAGCATCTGAATGTTCGCCAGGTTCAATATTAATGTTACCCATTCTATCAATTGGAGGTCTATTCCAATTACTCGCTCTTGAACATGCGACATGATCTAGACCCGTTCTTTGTCCTGATATTTGACCTCCTATGGGGCGAACTAACATGCCATTTTTAATTAGATGTTGTTTAGATGCTTCTGTCCCGTCATCATCAAAATTGTATGTAGCTAATTGTGATTCAAGAGTAGGATTAAAAGTTACATTTAAACATTCAGAACCATATTGATATTTACCAAACATATCTAATGTTACAAAACTTGATCCAGCATAATTTCTTTCATCACCAAGAATTCTATCTAACTCAAGTGGATGACCTATAGATTCATGCAATTGAAGAATCATTTGATCAGGAGCTATCAAAGCTGACATTTTTTGATCTGGGCAATTAGGAGATTTTGATAATTGAATAGATTCTTCAGATAATTCTGCAGCTTTTTTATTTAAATTTATCCTATCTAAAAAGTCATATCCAATTTGTCTTGCATGTGCATGTCCACCATAAGTTCTAGTCTGTATTTCTTTTTTATAAGTCGCAGAAACAACAATTTGAGGTAAAAGAAAAGAAATTCTTTGTCTAAAACATGATCCATTAGTATCAATGAATAATGTCTCTATTTTTTTATACCTTAAACTTGCACCCCAGTTTGATATAGAAGGTTTTGATTTAAGAATTTTATTTATATTTGTTAAATAATCAATTTTATCTTTAGTTGGAACTTGCGTCCAATTTGTTTCTTCTTTTGTATAATAATTTCCTTCAACTTTTCTTATAGTTTTATAGTCGGGCAGAAATGCTATCTTATGTTTAGTAAATTCAGACCAATCTATAGCCTCTTTTATGGCTAATTTTAGACCATTGGTTGTTAAATCACTTGATGAACCATAACCAATACCTCCATTATTAATTATAGAAACCATAACACCATCATCTTCTGAGACTGTTACAGGCTCTACAATATTTCTAGTAACAGATATTGTATTAATAAATTGATTAACAAATCTAAAAGAACAGTAATCCACGTTCGGTGTTAGTTGTTTTACTTGGTTTATAAAATCTTCTTTCATGATAATATTAAATTGTAACACTAGAGAAGATCTAATGCATGATGTTTACCAATTAATTAAGAATTCAGATTTCCCAACAATATTTAGGGACAAATTAAAATGTGTACAAATAAATATGGGTTATAAATGTAATCAATCCTGTAGTCATTGTCATGTTAATGCTGGGCCTAATAGAAAAGAAATGATGAATAAAGAAACTGTAGATGACATTATTAAATTTATTCAAAAAAATGATATACACAAAATTGATTTAACGGGTGGAGCTCCTGAATTAAATCCTTATTTCACATATTTAATTGAAAAATCGAAAAATCTTGGTTGTCATGTTATTGATAGATCAAATTTATCTATATTATTAGAACCTGACATGAAATATATGATTAAATTTTTAAAAAAACATAGTGTGGAAGTAATAGCATCATTACCATGCTACTTATCAGAAAATGTTGATAAACAAAGAGGGAAAGGAGTTTTTAAAAAAAGTATAAATGCACTGATAAAATTAAATGATGAAGGTTATGGTATAGATAAAAATTTAATTCTTAATCTTGTTTATAATCCACAAGATGATAATTTACCTGCTGATCAAAAATTTCTAGAAAAACAATACAAAACACACTTATACAAAAATTATAAAATAATATTTAATCATCTTTATACAATTACTAATATGCCTATATCAAGATTCGGTAGTATTTTGATCTCCAAAGGAAAATTCAATGATTATATAAATTTATTAAAAAAAACATCAAACCTAAAACATTTAGAAAATGTTATGTGTAAATCGCTTATTAGTATTGATTATCAAGGTTATATATATGACTGTGATTTTAATCAAATGTTAAATATGGGAATTGAAAAAAAAAGAAAAGTTCATATATCTCAATTATCTTCACAAGATTTATATAAAAAGAATATTACCACAGGAAAACATTGTTTTGGATGTATTGCAGGGAATGGAAGTAGTTGTGAAGGTAATTTAAACAATGATTAGTATTATTATACCTACATACAATGAAGAAAAACAAATTGTTAAAACTCTTGAAAATTTAAATCAAATTAAAAGAGAAATTCCAATTGAAATAATTCTTGTTGATGGCAGTAGCAATGATAATACAGTAAAACTTTCAAAGAATTTAGTAGATAAAATTTTTATAAGTCATAAATGTCGTGCAATTCAACAAAATATTGGTGCATCTATATCTTCTGGTGAAATAATTCTATTCTTACATGCGGATACTATAATTCCAAAAATTGCACTGAAGATGCTTGAGAAACAACAGAAAAATATTAAGTGGGGTTTCTATAATATAGCTTTTGATGTTATGCAATTAAAATTTTATATATTGAGTAGTTGTATTAACTTTAGATCAAAAGTATTTAAGTATGGAACTGGAGATCAATGTCTTTTTATAACAAAGAATTTATTTAATCAAATTGGTGGTTTTCCAAATATCGATCTTATGGAGGATATAGCAATATGTCAAAAATTAAAAAAAATATTCTATCCATCAATTTTGAATCATAGTGTCATTACATCAGCTAGAAAATGGGAAAAAGAAGGTTATCTAAAAACTATATTAAAAATGAAATTATTAAGATTATTATATAAGGTAGGCTGTAATCCTTCTTTTTTACAGAAATATTATTAATTATGAATTCTATAAACATATTCACTAAATGTCCTTATACTAGTGAATGCAAAACAAGATTAAAATCTTTATTAAATAAAGATGAAAGAGCCTATTTATCTCAATATATGCTACTCAATATTCTTAATGAATTAAATTATATTGATAATTGTGAAATTAATCTTTGGGTCTATCCTAATTTTAATAATGTATTTTTTAAAAAAATTTCAAAAAAATATAAATTAAATCTATATAAACAAATAGGAAATAATCTATCACAAAGATTAGATTATTGTATTTTTAATCAATCTTCTGTTTGTGAAAAAGTGCTTATCATTGGATCAGATATACCAACTCTAAATCATCAAATTATTAATAAAGCTATCAAATCTCTTAATTATAAAAAATATGTTATAGGGCCAAGTAAAGATGGTGGGTTTTATTTATTAGGCACCACAATATCATTCAATAAAATATTTAATTCATTCAATACTGAAAAAATTATGTTTTCCAGTCTTGTGGATAGTATAGTTGCTAATAATCATGATTATTCTTTACTAGACAAATTAAAAGATATAGATACAAAAGAAGACTTACTTACTATCTGATTTTTTTTTTGGGAAATGAGTTTTAGGATCAACATTATTCTCGTAGAGTTCATTTAATTTCACATATTTCATATATGTATTAAACATCGTTGTAATAGCTACAGTGAAACCATCTAATCCCTGAAATATACCTCCTTTAATGAAAAGTTTCTTAAACAATGCAAAAAGTGAATGTGTTATAGGTCTAATTTTAGAAGCTCTTACACCTTTCGAATGTAACGTTTTTGCGCTTTGTGTACTATAAAAATTAATTTTATTAATCCATTCATTATAAGAATCATATGTGTGATGAATAATATGGTAGTCGGTTTTAAATTCAGATGTAACTGGAATAAATGAATGGGATGTTCTATCTATATAATTTGTTTTATTTTTATTATAAAGCCTAACAACTCTATCAGGATAAAATCCAGCTGCCTTAATCCATCTAGTACCACAGTAATTTTGTCTTCTAAATGAATATCCATCATATTTACTATTTTCTAAATCTAAAGACTTTACAAATTGTATTAAATTATTCTCTAATTTTTCATCTGCATCTAAACTAAATATCCAATTGTTGGAAGCGAAATGAGATGCGTGTATTTTTTGTGGCCCATCACCTAGAAAAGGTTGTTCAATAACTTTCACTCCTAAATCTTTTGCAATTACACAAGTATTATCTTTGCTAACAGAATCAAGTACAATTATTTCATCACATATTTTTTTTAATGATAAAATACATTCTTTTATGTGTTTTTCATTATTTAACGTAATTATAGTGCCTGTTATATTATTCATAAAGTTTCTACATATTTTTTAATTTTTTCAAAATGTAAATCATAATTATACTTATAATCTGCAAAAGCCTTAGCTTTTTTTGATAAATTTGTTCTCAATATCTTATCTTTTTTCATTTGTAAAATTTTTTTACAAAGGTCATCTGAGTTTTTAGGTTCAAATAAAAGTCCATTCTTTCCATCTTCAATAATTTCAGGTACCCCACCAGCATTACTACCTATTACCGGGACATTCATTATCATTGCTTCAGCCAAAACTAATCCAAATGTTTCTTCAAATGTAGGTAATATTACCAGATCTACATAAGGCATGATTGACATTGGGTTTTCAATAAAATCAATAAACTTAATATATCCTTTTAAATCATTTTCAGCAATTAACTTATCTAATCGGGATTTATAATCTTGGTTCATTACGTGACCAATACTTAACAATTGGATTTCGTCTGGTTGTATTTTTTTAATAGCTTCTATAACTAAATGTTGGCCTTTTTGTTCCTCAACCCGAGAAAATAATCCTATAGTGAATAAATCTGGTTTCAAATTAATTTCTTTAAAATATTTACTTTTATGGCTTATATCAATTTTGCTTGGACAAGAAATTCCATATGTTAATAGTTTTATTTTATCATTACTAATAGGATAGAATCTCTCTGCTTCATTTTTTAACTTTTCTGTAATAACTAAAACTAGATCGATATATCTAAAAATAATTGAATGGTAGAAATCATTTTTATATCTAGTTATTTTCATTTGTCTATAATAAATTAATGATATATCTCTTCTGCAAAATATTTTAATTAGAACAGAAAATAATATATCTTTTGACCAGCTAACATGAATAACTTCTATATTATTCTGATTTATATATTTTGAAATCTTGAAAACATAAAACAAGATATTAAATATATTAATTTTGCTAATTGACAAACCTGGACAATAAATGCGCTTTTGTATCTCTGAATCTCTTCTAGAAATGGTATAAATAGAATTATTATCATAATAATTAACCATTCTAGTGAAATACAATTCTAAGCCACCTATATCTGGAGATGTACAAATTGCTAATATTTTTTTCATAAATTTTATATAAAAATGGTAAAAAAAATAGTTATAATGTATTGTAGAGTTTTCGAATACATAAATAAATAATAATCAATGAAAAAAATCCTAATTACTGGTGGGGCTGGCTTTATAGGTTCCCATTTATGCAAAAAACTTCTTGATGAAGGTAATGATGTATTGTGTCTAGACAACTATTTTACGGGCACAAAACAAAATATAACATCACTATTATCCAATCCTTATTTTGAAACTATCAGACATGATATATGTTTTCCACTCTATGTTGAGGTTGATCAAATATTTAATTTAGCTTGCCCTGCATCCCCTATTCATTATCAACATGATCCTGTTCAAACAACAAAAACAAGTGTTCATGGTGCTATAAATATGTTAGGACTAGCCAAACGTATTAATGCAAGGATTTTACAAGCTTCTACTTCAGAAGTTTATGGAGATCCAGAAACTCATCCACAAAATGAAAACTATTGGGGAAATGTAAATCCAATCGGACCTAGAAGTTGTTATGATGAAGGTAAAAGATGTGCTGAAACATTATTTTTTGACTACTACAGACAACACAGGTTGGATATAAAAGTTGTACGTATATTTAATACATACGGACCTAAAATGCACCCAAATGATGGAAGAGTGGTAAGTAATTTTATTATGCAGGCATTAACTAATAAAGACATTACTGTTTTTGGTGATGGAAAGCAAACACGATCATTTTGTTATATAGATGATATGGTTAATGGTCTTCAGAAAATGATGGACTCAGACAAAAAAGTAATAGGTCCTATTAATTTAGGAAATCCAACCGAATTAAAAATTATTGATCTTGCAAAAGTAATAATAAAAATGACTAACTCGAAATCTAAAATTATTCATGCAGATTTACCTATGGATGACCCCGTTAGAAGAAAACCTGATATATCTATTGCAAAAGAAATATTAGACTGGGAACCAGATATAACAGTTGAAGAT
>CAYFGJ010000025.1:0-12988 GCA_964342835.1 uncultured Ectothiorhodospiraceae bacterium
ATAGATAAAGATTCTGTTCAAAAAGAAATTTCTAAACATTTAGATAAATTAATTCATGAATAATATAAAAAATAATTTAGAAGATTTCTTCAATTTATATAAATTAGATAAATCTAATTATAACATTATTATTACTGGAAATAATGGATGTGGTAAATATGAATTAGTTAAAGAAATATTGAAAAAATATTATTCAGATAAGACAAAAGAACAAAGTTTGAGTATAGAAAATAATCCTGATATATATCATGTCTCATTACCAATATATGATTCGCAAGGAAAAATAATTAGGATATTAAATAATGATGAAAAAGTTTTATACAAATTTGGATTTATAGATAAAATTGATGATAAGAGGATAGGAACAGAAATAACAATTGATCAGGTTAGATCGTTAATTAAATTTACACAGTTATCTTCATACATTCAACATAAATTCATTATAATTAATGATTGTGATTATTTAAATCGTGAAGCTAATGCAGCATTATTGAAAACATTAGAAGAAACTAAGAGTAGAGCTATATTTCTATTATTAACTTCATCTATTGAAGCCATACCATTGACACTTAGAAGTAGATGTCAGACATACAATTATAAAACAAATATTGATACTCTAAATATTAAATCATTTTTTGAATATTTCTTATTTATGTATCCAGAATTAAAAAAACTTTCTAAGGATAACGATATTCTTAATGAGTATAAAAATATAGAAGAAGAATTAAGTTCAATGAAAAATAAAGAAACTGATCCAATTATTTTATCCAATAAATGGAATAAGCAAGGTGTAATTATTTTGGATTATTTAATTACATTGTTCATGCTATTAGTTAAAGGAAAATGTTTATCTGAAAAGAACCCTGTTAAAAAATTATACTATAATCTTTTTGAAAAAATAAATATCACTCCTGAAAATAGTATTTATTTAATTAATTATTTAATACAAAGAAAAAAAGATTTATTTTACAATGTAAATAAGAAATTATTTTTTGATGATTTATTAATTGTTTTAAATAGTAAATTGTAATAATATAATCTTCGTAATGAACTCAACCATAAATAATAAAGTTGTTACAGTATTCAAGAATACTAATTCTAGCGCAACAGTCATGTCTGTTGCAGAGAATTTTAAAATGAAAAGGGGAGGAGTCCTAAAATCACTTGATATTGCTTATGAAACATGGGGTAAATTAAATTCTGCTAAATCCAATGTATGTATTATATTTACGGGTTTATCTGCTAATACACATATTACATCATCTGATAAAGATACATCACCAGGTTGGTGGGATGGAATGGTTGGATCGAGCAAAGCAATAGATACTGACAAGTATTATGTCATTTGTATAAATTCACTGGGAAGTTGTTATGGTTCTACTAGTCCGGTTTCAATTAACCCAAAGACTTCAAAACCATATAGATTAACATTTCCTGAATTAAGTATTGAGGATATGGCAAATGCTTCGAATTTATTGATACAAAAACTAGGAATAAAAAAAATTAATTTATTAATTGGACCATCTATGGGAGGAATGAAAGCTTTAGCTTATTCTGTAATGCATCAAGGATCAGTTGAAAATATTATTTTAATATCAACATCAACTCAAGCATTACCATTTGCTATTGCAATAAGATCTTTACAAAGAGAAATAATTAGAAAAGATATTCTATGGAAGAGTGGCTATTATGATTATGATAAACCTCCGTTAGATGGTGTAAGAATGGCTAGGAAACTCGGTATGATATCTTATCGTTCTGCATTAGAATGGATCGAGCGTTTTGGAAGAAAAAGAACTTCTGGCACAGTCATTAATCAAAATACTTTTGGTATTGATAATACGAGTTTTGAATATGAAATAGAATCATATCTAGAACACCATGCTATAAAGTTTCAAAATGTTTTTGATGCTAATTGTTACTTATACCTTTCTAGAGCAATGGATTGGTTTGATCTTGCTGAACATTCTCAATCTACAATTGATGCATTATCTAAGACTAAAATTAAAAAAGCACTAGTGTTAGGTGTTGAAACTGATATTTTATTTCCAATAACACAACAGAAAGAGATTTATGAAGGATTGGCACAAGGTAATACTAAAGTTGAATTTAAGACATTGAATTGTTCCCAAGGACACGATTCTTTTTTAGTTGATATAGAAACATTTTCAAAAGAAATTAAGATGTTTTTAGATTCAATATGAAATTATTTATATTCTTTTTTTTATTTATATCAGCTACAAATGTGTATTCATATGAATATAAGGCTAAAGTAATCAAAGTCATAGATGGTGATACAATAGTAGTAAATCATGGATATAGTAGAATTAAGATTAGACTATTATACATAGATGCGCCAGAACTAGATCAAGAGCATGGCGTTGATTCAAAGAAATTTTTATATTCACTTCTTAATAATAAAATAGTAACTATAAATACTGAAAAAAAAGATAGATATCAAAGACAATTATCTGAAATTTATATTTATGAAAATCAAATTCCTGTTTTCATAAATGCAAAAATGATAAAAAGTGGAAATGCATGGGTTTATAAAAATTATCGTAACAATAATTATCTAATTAATCTTGAAAATTATGCTAAAACTAACAAACTAGGTTTGTGGTCAGGTAATTTAAGTATAAAACCTTGGGAATTCAGAAAAAATAAATAAGAATTTGATATAATATTACTTTCTATTAACCATTAATTTTAATAAAATATTTATGATATTCATTAAATAAGATGTTAAAAAATATAACAATTTTAATCGTAACAGTAGCATTTGTAAGTTCTTGTGCTACACCTAAAGCAATAGATATAAAGCAGATGGGTGATGAAAAAATGTCTTGTAAGGAACTAATATTAGCTTATGAAAAAGCTGATTTAGCATCTGATTTGGCTCATGAAGAAAAGGGTGCCACTGAGGAAAATATATTGTCAGGTTTATTCTTTTTCCCAGCATATTTTGTGACTTTTGGTACAACCACACATGCCGAATACAATGCTGCATCAAGGAAAGAGCATCTATTGCGACTTTATAATAATAAGAAATGTACAGAAACTCGAAGCCAGGATCATCAAAAAGTAGTTTCACAAACCTTGATGGATCTAGAAAAAGTCAAAGAACAGTATATTAGGGGAGTTATTACAGAAGAAGAATATAATTTCTCTAGAAAACAATTACTTATACTTCTAGATTAATTATCTTTCTAATTGATTATAATTTATCAGTATTAGAATTATCGCTAATAGTTCATACAGAATATATGAAATTTGATAAATTATTGGTAATGATATAATTTTTGAGAATATCCTGAATTTGGGAAGATTAGCCCATAATATTATAAATGCATCAATCCCAACATATATCTTTCCGTCATATATCACATGAAGTCTTTTAACAAGATCGTTATGTGATTTATCTATTATTTTAGAAATATCTGATAAATTATTGATATCTAACCACTTTATATTAGAAGAGCTTAATTTTTTGTAATAATTTATTTCTCTTGAACAGACAGGACATTTGTTATTATATAAGACTTTTATCATTATTTCGGTAGGTAGTAGTATAGAAATATATCTATATGTTCGTATAATATATATTATGTCTATTTATTATAATTTGGTATAAATAATTGAGTATTATTTAATCTAAATTCGCTTATAAAGCGTTGACCTTGATCTGATATAAGCCACTGATGTAGTTTTGTAGCACCTTTTTGGTTTATATTAGGACATTTTTCTGGATTTATATTAACAATGCCATATTGATTGAATAGTAACGGATCATTTTGATATAAGATTCTATGGTTTTGTTTATTTTTAAATCTAATCCATGTAGCTCTATCAGTATATGTATATGCATTTTTTGCTACAGCAATATTTAGTGTTTGTCCCATACCTTGCCCACTCTCTAGATACCAATCAAGATTAAAATCATTTTCTTTGATTAGTGCCAAAGACCATACTTTTCTTTCTGAAATATTTGTTCCACTATCATCTGCTCGAGATATAAAAGATGATTTATTATTAAATATTTTTTGAAAAGCATCTATTGCAGATTCAGATGATATTATTTTAGCTGGATCAGTTTTAGGTCCAATAATAACAAAATCATTATACATTAAATCGTTACGTATAATTCCATAACCTTCATCAATAAATTTTTTTTCAAGTTCAGTTGCATGCGTGATTAAAATATCTGCATTACAATTCATTGCATTTTTTATAGCAAGTCCAGTTCCTACAGCTACTACATATACCTCAATATTAAATTTTTTCTTAAAAATTGGTAAAATATAATCATAAAAACCAGAATCACGAGTTGATGTAGTTGACTGAATTATTAGTGTT
Source organism: uncultured Ectothiorhodospiraceae bacterium (assembly GCA_964342835.1). Classification (GTDB taxonomy): domain Bacteria; phylum Pseudomonadota; class Gammaproteobacteria. The sequence continues at coordinate 4,357 of CAYFGJ010000025.1, forward strand.
TCTTTAGATTTAGTATATGTTTGAGAAGATATTATTAAACTAATAATAATTATGAATATTATTGATATAGATTTGAATGATATATTCATGTAAGTTTTTGAATAAATTTATTATATTTGTCAGATGAATTATGATTATTAATATCATAAAAATCATTCAAAAGTTTATTTGATTGAGGTTTGTATTTATTGATATAAATATCATAATTATCAAAGATATATTCTATTTTTTTCATAAAAGATTCAAAATCATGTATTTCGTCACCTGGAATTGTTTTTCTATAACTAATATGTGAGGTTGAATTATCGGATTGTTTAATAAAATTAATGTTTTTATTTGCCCAGTAGTTATCATAATCAGGCATAAAAAATAAATGAGCTTTATTTAGAATTGAATAATCTGTACTAGTTGCCGAATAATCATTTACTAATATATCAGATTCAATCATTAAACTGTTTATATCAAATAATGGATGGTTTTTTAAATCAATATAATAAATACGTGAATGATTATTTAGATATTTGATTGGTTTGACACCAGAATGAACTGTATAGAAAAAAAATAGATTATTATCTTCTAACCATCTATTCATTATTTTTGAATCAAAATTTTTCATATCAAGTATGGGTAAATTGTATTTATATGGTCTCCATGTAGGTGTATATAATATAACTTTTGTTTCTTTATCAATATTTGAAGTTAGTAACCTAGATGTTTTCTTTTGCTCATATTTCTTCTGCACTAATTTATAATCAAAAAATTGGTCACAACGTGGAAACCCTAATGAAATTATTTTATTATTTGGTAAATTAAACATATTGCTATATGTTTTACATGTATATTGTGATGGAAAATTAACATAATCGAATCTGTTAATTCTATCTATTTGATCTTTCACTGAAATTATTCCTTTATGGTCATATAGAGCTGCTTTTGCAGCACTTCCATGAAAAGTACAGATTTTTAAAGTTTTATTATTATCTAATATTTTAAAAGTATTTAAATATGCATCACCATCATTAATAACGATTTTGGTTCGTAAAAGTATCCAAATATAGTGGATAGGTTTTGTTATACTAATATATTTGAAATTATAATCATCTAAATAGTTTTTAATTATTTTGTTTTCAGTATGCCAATACACATTATAATTACTATTACGAGATAGATATTCAAATAAATATTTTGTGTTACCACAGTATATTTGCGAACTATTTGTACTTATGAGAATAATTTTGCCTTTAGGAATTATATATTTTAAAGGAAAAAAGAATATAATCAGGGCTGATTTAAATAAAAATCTCATTAATTTATAGATTAGTTCTTTATATTAGGATTGTTTGATTAATGATGTTTCGTCAGCATCAGATCCATACTTATACTTAAACCTTTCAGGATCATTTTGTTTTAATAATAAATTTGCCTTCTTATTTGTTTCTCTAACAAATTTTTCAAACTCATATGGAGATGAAAAACCATCAACTTTGATCAATGATTCTCTTTGAAGAATTACATCATCTAACCCTCTTCCACTCCACCATAAATTTTCATTAACTACTTGTCTGTATATTGGTGTACCGGGTAAAGGACTAAGAATAGAAAAAGTAAAACTATCTGCCCCACTCTTCATTGCAAATTCAATTGTAGTTTGCATTTCTTCGTAGGTTTCTCCTGGATACCCTAGAATCCAATATGTATGAACTAGCATACCTGCTTTTTTTGCTTGTTCTATCGATGGATAAATTGTCTCTAGTGGTAATCTTTTGTTGATTACATTATCTAAAACACGTTGGACACCACTTTCACATGCTAATGTTAATTGATAACATCCTGAATCATGCATTTTTTTATACATTTCATCATGTTTTTTAAAATGATAATTAACTTTTGTTCCATTTGGTGTACACCATGGAAGTCCAACTTTTTCTAATGCATCACATAACGCATATAAATTCTTTTTATCAGCCGTAAGAGAATCATCTTGGATATGTAGTTCACCAATATTATATGCTTTCGAATCATTTATTACTTCGTTCATTATATGTTCAGTACTTCTCCATCTTACTTTTTGACCCCACATCTGTGGAGTAGAGCAAAATGTACATTTTTCAGGACATCCTCTGGAACACATAATACTCAACACTCTATCTGATTGAGTTTTTGTTGATTGAAATGCACCAATATTAAAATATCCTTCCATATTAACCAAGTGTCTAGCTGGTCTAGGCAGTAAATTTAAATCGTTTAACCTTGCAGACTCATTTATTAAATATTTTCTGTATCCAATTTTTTTGACTAATCCAGGTATATGTGAATAATCTTTTTTATTTATTAAAGCATCTACTAAATCAGCAAAAGCAAATTCACCCTCCCCTGTCATTGCCATATCAATATTTTTATCTTCCAAATCTTCTAATACTGTTGATAATTTAGATGTTAAATCATTCATAGAGTGTTGATAATCAATAACAGAACTAGAAATATGATTACCTCCCAGAATTACTGGTACATTACTATTAACTTGTTTTGATATTCTTGCGATATTGTGTGCTGACTCAATAAGATTAGAAAATAAAACTGAAACTGCTACTATATCAGGAGAAAAGTCTGATATAACACTGGCAATTTCATCATCAGAATGTCCAATCATTACAATATTTTCATTTGCATCTAGTACTTTTCTTGTTTCCCAGCCATCTAAAGCTGAATCATATATTTTTACCGTATGCCCAGCTTTTTCTAATATTGGAGCAATCAATAATAACCCCATTGTAGGCTGAATTCTTGTTATACCATCAACAATACCTTTTAAATTTGGACTAACTAATAGTACTCTAGCTTTTTTCATCTTGTTATATTACCATTCATCATCTTTTAATTTAATAATTTTCCATTTTTTATTGTAATTTTATCAGTACCCAATCTGTTGCCTTGTTGAATATCCTGAGTAATCATAATGACTTTTATTTTTTTTGATATATCGAGGATAATATTTTCTATAATTTTTTTGTGGTTTTCATCTAAATTACTAGTTGGTTCATCACACAGTAAAATTTTCGGTTCAATTATTATTGATCTAATCATTGAAATAATTTGTTGTTCACCAATTGATATTACTTTAGCTTGTTGATTCAATAAATGTATCATATTAACCTTTTTTAATTCATTCTCTATTAATTTATTATATTTATTTTTATCTAAACCATTCATAGAACAGTATAGAGCATGATATAAGTTTTCTTTTACAGTCCTATTTAAAAAAATAGTTTTTTGAAAAACAAAACCAATTCTATTATTTTCTTTTATATACTCATTTGAAATAATTATTTCACCGCTTGTAGGTTTTAAAATACCTGAAATTAATTTTAGTAATGTACTTTTACCAGCTCCATTTTCACCAAAAAATATTAGCAAACCGTTTTTATCTATATTTAATGTAATATTATTTATAATAGTTTTGTTATTTATTTCATAAGATACATTTTTAAGATTTATTATATTATTCATAGTTAATCAGTATTTTTTAATAAATAAATCAGAGTATTAATGAGAATAGCAATAACAATTAATGTAATACCTAAGCTTAATGCTAATGATAAATCTCCTCTTGAAGTTTCTAATACAATGCTAGTTGTCATCACGCGTGTTAGATGAGCTATATTACCTCCAACTATCATTACAGCGCCAACTTCTGCTAATGCTCTTCCTAGTCCAGCAAGACTATTGATTGTTAACATATGTCTACTTTCCCAGAGCAATGTTTTAATAATATTAATTTGAGAAGCTTTTAAGGAGGTAAGATAATCTTTGTATTCTATATAATAAATATCAATTGATTGTTTGGACAAAGCAGTAATTATTGGAGTAACTATTATTATCTGTGCAATTAACATAGCTGCAGGCGTATACAACAATTCATAAATTGATAATATACCTTTTGCTGATAATAAAATGTATAAAAATAAACCCACTACAACAGGCGGTAAAGCCATAAAAGCATTTATAATTATTAGTATAAAAGACTTACCTGGAAAATCCTTTGTGCTTAGTAATGAAGCTAATGGGAAAGATATAATACATGAAATTAAAACAGCAGATAATGATATTTTTAGTGATAATATAATTATTTCTAAATAATCACTATCTAAATCAAAAATCATTGTTATTGCATTAAATAACGATAAGTTTATATCATCCATAAATAAGTTAACTTTGCAGATCTTGCAAAATATTTTTTATAATTGTTTTGTTTATCTTTGTAGGATTATTTTTTATTCTTACAGGGTCAATGTTTTCAATTATTTTTTCAATATCTTGTTTACTTCTAATGCCTAATTTAGAAATATTAGTTTCTAATTTAATATTTTGCATTAATTTATACCAAAATTTTTTACAGTGATTCGCATTTGATTGTGAAAATAAATCAAAAATTTCATTCATAGTAGTTAATACATATTTTTTACCCCTGCTATCTACTACGTCTATCTCATTTATTTTTGTATTAATATTAAAAAAGTATCCTAGAGTCAAAGCCACAGCATGACCATGAGAAATATTAAAATACATACTAAGGGGATATGAGATTGCATGCGGTGCAGTAGTTTTTGAGATATTTATAGCCTTACCAGAAAAATGTGCAGCTAATGCCATTTCATTTCTAGCTTCTTTAATTCCTTTTACAGCATTTTCAATATTTTTAAGAATTAATGAAATAGATTCTTTAGCATACCTTTTACTTTCATTGGTAGAATTTACTGACCAGTATGATTCAATTGATTGCGTTAAAGCATCCATACCACATGTTGCTGTTAAATATGGTGGCATTGTATATGAAAATACCGGATCAATAATACAATAATCTGGCAACATATATTGGTGTGCTAAAGAATATTTTATTTTATTGATATAAGTTACTGCAAAATGAGTTGATTCACTTCCAGTTCCAGTTGTTGTTGGAATTGCTATTAAAGGTTTTCCCGGTTTTGTAATATCATTTTTATTTTTTATAATATCATGTATGTTATCCGAATCTTGAACTGCTAATATATTTATTTGTTTTGCCATATCAATAACACTGCCTCCTCCTACAGCAATTACTGCATCTGGTTTAGTTGAATTAAATATTTTTATACCTTTAATAGTGTCTTCAATTTTTGGATTGACACTAAAATCATTAAATCTGGTTATATTGGTACTTAATAAGTTAGATGTTAATTTATCATTAATATTATTTGAGTTATATGAGCTTTTTCCAGTAACTAACAGAACTGTTTTTATTTTTAAATCATTTATTACCGTATCAATACTATCTATCGAATTGGTCCCTATAAACACTTTTTGAGTCATTTAATATTTCTTAAGAGTAGTTTTTTGTTTTCTATTGGTGTTGTAGTTGGACGTCCTAAATTCTTTTTTGTGCCCTTTTTGATCATAATTTCTAGAAATGATGGTTTATTATGAGTATTAATTTTTTTTAGATTTTTTATTAATTCATCTTTTGTTTTGGCTTTGGTTACCATTGAATATCCAACACCTTGTGCTATTTTTTGAAAATTAACTTTAAATCCTAGTGTAGGTTGTCCTCCAACAGATTCATGACAACCATTATTAAATACAATGTGTTTAAAATTGCTACAGTTAGAGTGAGAATTTATTGCTAAAGAACCCATGTGCATTAAAACTGATCCATCACCATCTAAACAATAAACATTTCTATTTTTTTTCTGTAATGCTATCCCTAATGCTATTTGGCTAGCATGTCCCATCCCTCCTACAACTAAAAAATCATTTTTATTTATTTTCGTTGATTTTTTTCGATATTCAAAAAGTTCTCTTGAAGTATATCCAGTTGTAGAAACAATTATATCATTATCATTCAAATATGGAATTATGATACTTAAAGCCTTGGATCTGGTTAATGAAAATTTGTTAATAACAGTCTTTTTGTTTTTATAATCATGAAATGTACCTTTTTTTACTACAATTGCATGTGGTTTATTAGTTTTTAGCGCATTATTTTTTATTTTTTTTATTAATTTTGGTATATCTGAATTATTATTATTTGAATCTATAATATAGTAAGGAACATCCATTGTTTTTAATAGTTTTAAAGTTATTTTTCCTTGTTTTTTATGTTGCGGTTCATCATGAATATTTGGCTCTCCTCTCCATCCGATCAATAAAATCATTGGTATTGAATATACATCTTTATCTGCTAATGATAATAACGGGTTAATAATATTACCCAAACCTGAATTTTGCATATATATAAGTGGTAATTTTTTTGTTGCAAGATAATAACCAATACCAAGAGATAAAGCATTTCCTTCATTCGCAGTAATTATATGATTATTATTTTTCTCTTTATCCGAAATATAAAAACATATATTTTTCAATAATGAATCAGGGACTCCTGTAAAAAATTTTATATCTTCTTTGATTAAATTATTATAAAAAAACGATGAATCTATCATTAATTTGTTCCTGGTATCAAATCTAAAATTTCTTTTAGTGTTATACATTTTTTTGATGATTCTAGTGAGCGTCCATTTTCTAAAATAGATTTTGCTACTTCTAACATTGCTGGATAAGCACTTCTTAACATATGATTTGCATAACAGACAATGTTAATACCCCTTTTCTCCCATTCTTCTTCAGTTACACTATTAAAACTTGTAGGTACAACCATTAAAGGAACTGTTTTTTGTAATTGATGAAATTTTTCACAGAATTTAAATATTTCATCAGGCTTATTTTCTTTTGAATGTATCATAATACCGTCTGAACCAACATCTATGTACTCACGAGCTCTTAGTAATGCATCATCAATTCCAGATCCCACAATTAAACTTTCTATGCGTGATATAATCATGAAATCTTCTGTTACTTGTGATGATTTTCCTGATTTAATTTTTTCTTGAAAATTTTCAATTGTATCTTGTGTTTGTTTAACATTATTTCCAAGTAATGAATTCTTTTTTAGGCCTACCTTGTCTTCTATAACGACTGCAGAAACTCCTAACCTTTCAAGCGATTTAACTGTAAAACGAAAATGTTCTGGTTTTCCACCTGTATCCGCATCAAATATCATTGGTTTTGTTGTAACATCAAAAATATCATTGACAGTTTGCATCCTTGATGTCATGTCAATTGCTTCTATATCTGGCTTACCTTTAGCAGTTGAATCTGTTAAACTACTTGACCACATAGCGTCAAACTGTATTTGTTTCCCTTTGTGTAATGCAGTAGTCTTTTCTGTGATCAAGCCAGATAAACCATTATGAACTTCATTTAATCTTATTAATGGTTTGGCACCTAATAATCGTTTTAACATAGATAATCTTGTATTTGGCGTAGTTCCAGCTTCTTTTAATGCTAGATTTAATTGTGTAGAAGAAATTCCTTTTGTGTATGGTATTTCAACTAATTGTCCACCCCATTCCTTCAAGGTATCAATCACTATCTGACGTATATTTCTTTGATAACCATCTTTCCAGTCATCACCATGAACAACATAATCTGGTTTTATTAATAATAAATTATCTTTATAATCATGAGTGTGTTGAGGAATTACTTTTGATACAATTGTCATTTGTTCAAGCACGCTTTTTCTATTTTCATATTCCATAAACGGTAATCTTTTAAAGCTTGCTATAGCTTTATCTGTTAACAGACCAACAATAACTTCACCTAACTTATTAGCTTCTTTAAGAATGTTAATATGACCTTTATGAACTATATCTGCACTCATTGCTACATAAACTTTTTTCATATCATGATTCTCCACTTAAACTTTTACTGGTAGCATTTTTGCTTTCTGACTTATCAATAAAATATTTATTATAATAAGAACCTTTATTTAATAATGTATATGTATAATAAAGTGTTCGTCTATTAACTGTAGAATTGTTTCGTTTTGATCTATGCGGACAAGTATTACTAAATACTACTAAATCTCCTGCTTTTAATTTAATTGGTTCAAAACTAATACTGTCCTCAATATCTTTTATTATATCTGGTGTCCCATTCTGTTTTGTATTTAATAAAAGTTCATCGAAATTACCATTGTGAGCATTTGAAATTTCTATTGTACCATTTTCTTTATTACAATCGTCTAATGCTATTAAGACATTGATAAAAAAATCAGTATATTTATACCATCCTTTCTCTTCTATACCATTCTTATTTTTAAATATAAATATTCCATCATAGTGTGCAAAAAAACCTTCTCCACCTGGAGGTTTTGCATTACATTTATCTTTAAAAATTGTAAAATCTTGATTAAAAATTTTATCTAATATATTTAGAACAGAAGAATTAATTTTTTTTAGATATTCTCCTTTATCATACAGTCTTTCAATTCTTCTTAAATTACCTTTTTTATCAGTATATTTTTCTACGTTCTTAGCAATATCAATTTCTGATATAACTGTATTAATTGTATTTCTATCAAAAATATTTCTAACTACAAAATATCCTTTTTCGTTATAATCTTTTTTATGATTTATAAAATCATTCATATTTAATTTATACTTTCTAAAAATTCATTGAATTGTTTAATTTTACCATGATTATTACAATTTAATCCAATTAGTGGTTTTATGTATATATCTAAATAATTATTAAATTCTTT
>CAYFGJ010000026.1:0-12600 GCA_964342835.1 uncultured Ectothiorhodospiraceae bacterium
CGACCTCAACCTTGGCAAGGTTGCGCTCTACCAACTGAGCTATTCCCGCATAAATATTCAAACTTCTAGATTATATCATTCCATGACTTTTTAACATAATAAATGAAGGATATTAATGTAAGTATTGAAGCTATTTGAAGTAATATTACTCCGAGGTTATATGTATCTATCATCATTAATGGTTCTTTGTATAATAATAAAAATAAAGCAGATAATTGAGTAGCTGTTTTTACTTTTGATATATTACTAACTTTTAAAGTAATTTTATTACCGAGTTCTGCTAATCTCTGTCGCATTGCTATAACTAAAAATTCTCTAGTTATAATAATCATAGCTGGTAAAAGAAATAATATTTGATTATTCTCTGAAAGTAATAAAACTAATATCATTATAACTAATAATTTATCAGCAATTGGATCTAAAAATTCACCAAAGTTAGTATGTTGTTTCATTTGTCGTGCTATCAGTCCATCCAAATAGTCAGTGATAGCAGCAAGTAAAAATAACAGCGCTGCTATTATTCTATTAGAAGAAGATTCTGATAAAACAAGAAAAATCATAATTGGAATTAGTATAATTCTAAGAATGGTTAAACTATTTGGTATGTTTAATATCATTTTTATTTATGCAAGTGATTATATATAACTTCAGCCATTTTATTGCTAATACCATGTACTTTTTCCAATTCATTGATACTAGATTTAATTACTCCGTTTATACCGCCAAAATACTTTAATATTTCATATTTTTTAGACTTTCCTATGCCTGGAATTAAATCTAATTTAGAGTTAAATTGTTTATTCTGCATTCTTTTCCTTTGTGCAATTATAGCAAAACGATGCGCTTCATCACGTAAAGTTTGAAATACAATTAGGCTTTTTTTTGATATTTTATCAGTAATATCTGAATAGTCGTTATTAATTACTCTATCATTTTTTGTCAACCTTCTATCTCCTTTTACAATGCCAAAAGTTATAACAGTGCCTATATTAAGTTTGTTTAGAACAATATTTGCTTGTTTCACATGTCCTTTCCCGCCGTCAATAATCAACATATCAGGTAAATTGTTTTCATCTTTTAGTTTTGATAATCTTCTAAAGATAATATTCCTCATTGCTTCATAATCATCAGAATTCTTAATACAATCTAGGTTATATTTTCTATAAAATTTTTTCACTGGTCCATTTTTATTATACCATATAGATGATCCGACTGTTTGTTTACCGCTAGAATGACTTATATCAAAACAAATTATATTCTTAATATCGTGATTAATATCTAAATCTTTGGAAATACATGAAAATAAATTTATATTAGTTCTTAATAATTTATTTAGTCTATTTTCTGTATTTTCTTGACTGGTAAAAAATAATTCTTTATATATTCCACGCAAGTTAGTAATTATATTTATGTTTTTTTTATAACGTTTTTTAAAAAAATTTTTCATTAGTGTTCTATCTTTTATATCTATTCTGGTAATGATTTTTTCTGGCGGATTATTTTCTAAATAATACTGCTTTAAAAAAGAGTTCATTATAATTGAATCATCAGAATTATCATAAATTGTAAAGTTAAATATTTTATTTCCTATATTTAGACCGTTTCTAAACATAAAAACATCAATACATGATTTATTATCTAAAGTTGATATAGTTAATATATCAATATTTTCTTTATTTGTTATTGTGTTTTTATTTTCTGTAAATTTTCTTATTAGTGCAATTTTATCTCTAATATGTGCCGCATCTTCATATTTCTTTTTTTGAGATAACCTATTCATATTTTGTATAAGATTATCAATCATTGATACATCTTTTCCAATTAATAACTGCAAAGCTTCTTCAATAGATTTTTTATAATTAGATTTACTAATATAATTAACACAAGGAGCAGAACATCTTTTTATCTGATACTGTAAGCATGGTTTTTTTCTAGTATTAAAAAATGTATCATCGCATTGTCTAATCTTAAAAATTTTTTGTATTAAATTAAGCATATATCTTAATGTATGTACACTTGTATATGGGCCAAAATATTTACCAGGTTTCTTTCTATTTCCTCTATAAAATTTAATTGCAGGAAACGTATGTTTAGTATCAACAAAAATATATGGATAAGATTTATCATCTCTCAATAAAATATTATATTTTGGTTTATATTTTTTTATGAGATTATTTTCTAATATTAATGCATCTTGTTCGTTTTTAGTAATTATTAAATCAATGTCATCAATTTTTTCAATTAATTTATTAGTTTTAATCGAATTAGTATTTGATGTAAAATAAGATTTTACTCTATTTTTTAAATTAGAAGCTTTGCCAACATAAATTATATTTTTATTTTTATCTAACATCTTATAAATACCAGGTTTAGATGTTAAAGATTTTAGATACGATTTATTCATATTTACAATTATCAGCTATTTTTATAGATTTTTTAACAACTTCTGTGAACATTTTTTTAGTTAGTCTTCCATTATTTATGTTTATTTTACTACAATGGTATGAATTAATCAGATGTAGATTATTATGTATTTTATGTATGTAGGCATGTTTGAATTTATATTCTGATCGTTTAAGTGATAAAGCTTTTATAGTAGAATAATGAGCTATACTTCCTAAAGATAAAATTACTCTTAAATTTTTCATAATACTTAATTCATATTTTAAAAAAGATAAACAATTTTTTAATTCAGTAGCTAATGGTTTGTTATTAGGCGGATAACATTTAAGTGCGTTAGTAAGATATATATTTTCACGTTTATTATTGATAAAATCTAATGCTTTATTTAAAAATCTACCTGTATGATCTCCATCAAATGGAATTCCAGTTCTATTAGCACCATGTAAACCAGGAGCTAATCCAATTATACATATTTTAGAGTTAATAGTGCCTGTAGGATTTATAGGTGAATTATAATAATTTGGATAATTTTTTTTTAATTCAGAAAAGTTTTTTGAAAGTCTTTTGCACTTTGAACATGTAGATATATTCATCGATATAATTAATTAAAATATAATAATGTTGATCCCCATGTAAATCCAGCTCCAAAAGCTTCCAACATTAATAAATCATTTTTCTGTATTTTACCTGATAAGAATGCATCATCCAAAGCTAAAGGAATTGATGCAGCTGAAGTATTGCCATGCTTATCTACTGTCATTATAATTTTATTTTCTGGTAAATTAATTTTTTTTGCAATAGATGTAATAATACGACTATTTGCTTGATGTGGAATAAACCAGTCTAAGTCTTCACAATTGATGTTATTTTTCTGAAGCGTATGAAGTGCAACTTGACTTAATGTATTAACTGCAATTTTAAATACATCATTTCCTTTCATTTCAATAAATTCTTGATCAGTATTAACAGTTAATAAATCTTTATACGATCCATCGGATTCTATGAAACTTGATATTATTCCTGGCTTATCAGATGCAGTAAGTATAATAGATCCAGCTCCATCTCCAAATAAAACACAAGTATTACGATCACTCCAATCTAATAAAGAAGTTATTTTTTCTGTACCGACAACTAAAACATTTTTTGCAGTACCGTTTTTTATATATTTATCAGCAATATCAATAGCAAATATAAATCCCGTACATGCTGCATTAACATCAAATGCAAAAGCGTTTTTAATCTTTAACTTATTTTGTAATAAAACTGCGCTACTTGGAAATTTTCTTTCAGGTGTTGTAGTTGCAACAATAATCATATCAATATCTTGTTTATTGATTGAAACAAGATTGATAGCTTTCATAGAAGCATGAAAAGCCATATCTACAGATGATTCTTCTGTCGAAGCAATGTGTCTCTGTTTAATACCTGTTCTCTCTAGAATCCATTTATCTGATGTATCAACCATCTTTTCAATATCTTGATTAGTTAAAATCTTTGATGGTAAATAACTACCAGTAGATATAAGTTTTGAGTATATTGCTGCCATTTATTATAATTTTGTTTGTATTAAAGTTTCTATTTTATCAAGGATTTGGTTTTTTACCTCATAATATGCTGTTTTAATAGCACGACTAAATGCATATGAGTCAGCACTACCATGACTCTTTACGACAACACCTTGTAATCCTAATAAACTTGCACCATTATATCTTCTAGGATCAACTTTTTTTTTCATCCCTTTCAATACAGGATAACTTATAATAGATGAAAACTTATTATAAAAATTTTTATTAAATTCATTTTTCATAGTATAACTAATAAAATTAGCAACACCTTCGATACTTTTTAATGCAATATTACCCGCATAACCATCTGCAACAATAACATCAAACTTGCCACTAAAAATATCATCACCTTCTACAAATCCAGTATAATTTAATTCAGAAGTTTGTAATAAAGCAGCTGCTTTTTTTATTGTGTTATTTCCTTTAATTTCTTCAGACCCTATATTTAATAATCCTATAATTGGATTAGATGAAATTTCTAGTGATTGTACTAGCGCTGATCCCATAACAGAAAATTGATAGAGATTTGTCTCGTTGCATTCAATATTTGCACCTAAATCTAACATATGCATTAATCCATTCTTTGTAGGTAATGCAGTACATATTGCCGGTCTATCTATTCCAGGTATAGTATCTAAAATTATTTTAGATAGAGCCATTAATGCACCAGTGTTACCTGCACTGACTGCCGCATCCGCATTATTATCTTTTACAGATTTTATTGATAACTTCATAGATGAATTTTTTTTTGATCGAAGAGCAACTAATATATCATCACTCATTCCAACATATTCATCTGTATGTATAATAGAAAATTTTTTATCTTTAAATTCTTGAAATTTACCTCCCAATTCTTTCGTAATTTCATTTTGATTACCAACAAGAATTAAAAAGAGATCATTCATTTCTTCCATACATTTCAATGCTGCAGGTACAGATGTATTTAAACCTGAATCGCCACTCATCATATCTAATGCTATAGTAATTTTGTTTTGCATTATATGTACAAAGTATGGATAATTTTAACGTTCCTCGTTATTTTCTGCTTCTTTAGGTTTTTTAACCTTAGGTGTATAGATTTCTTTACCTTTATAAAAACCATCTTTAGCAATATTATGCCTTAGATGTTTAGTGCCTGAAGTTTTATCAACAGAACATGTTGGAGATGTTAAAGAGTCATGAGATCTTCTCATGTTTTTTTTTGACTTAGATTTTCTGCTTTTTTGTACTGCCATAATGATTATCCACAAATAATAACGTTATTGTAGCAAAAAATAGAATACTAGCAATTTATATAACTTCTTTTTTGCATAATTTTGAATAAAATACTAATATACTGAAAATGAAAAAACAAATTATACTAGCTTCTAGCTCAAAACATAGAAAAAAACTACTTAAACAATTGAAAATTCAATTTAAAATTGTACCTCCTAATATTGACGAATCAAGATATAAAAAGGAAAGCGTTAATTCTTATGTAAAAAGACTATCAATTGAGAAAGCTCTATTTGTAGCTAAAAAATATAAAAAATCATTAGTTATAGGTTCTGATGAAGTTGCTGTTGTTAATAATCAAATATTAGGTAAGCCATTAACTAAGAATACTGCAATTAATCAACTTTCTTACTTGTCAAATAAAATTGTTATATTCAAGACAGGGCTATGCGTTATAGATTCTGATACTTTGAAAAAATATACCACTGTTGTTAATTTTAAAGTTCATATGAACAAGATAACTAAAAAAGAAATAATTAGTTATATTAAGAATGAAGATATGTTGCATTGTGCAGGCAGTATAAGAATAGAAGGTTTAGCAATTGCTTTTGTTAAAAAAATGAATGGAATAGATCCTTCATCTGTAGTGGGCTTGCCAATATTAAAATTAATAAATTTTTTAAAAAGATTTGATTATAATATTCTAACTAAATAAATAGATGTAATTAAAAAAATAATATTTGAATAAACTCCTGCTAAAACGTCATCCATTACAATACCAAAACCATTTTTAAATTTTTTATCTATATATGAAATAGGAAAAGGTTTATAAATATCAAATAATCTAAATAAAAGAAATATATATATAATGTTGATTAAAGTTATTTCTATACCGTATGTTGCAACAAATATTCCAGCTATCTCATCTAGTACAATTTTTTTTGAATCACTTTCTAAGTAATAATTATTGGCAATTTCACAGATTACTATACTAAAAAAGATCACCAATATTAAACTCAATATATTTGCATATATATTAAAGGAAGTTAAAATATAAATTATTATTATACCCAAAAAAGTTCCTATTGTTCCAGGTGCATATTTAAAGTATCCAACTCCAAATCCGCTACTTAGAAAAATAGATATTTTGATTAAAATATTATACAAAATGATCAAATCCTTCAAAACTAAATTCTTTTTCAGATCTATTGTATTTAAACAAAAGATCTTTATTTGTTATTTTACCAATCATAGAAATTTTAGTGTTAGTTCTTTTTGCAATATTTATTATTTTTTTTCTCATTCTTGGATTAGCTGTAAAACATAATTCATAATCTTCTCCGCCACCAATAAGGCTTTGATAATATAAATTCTCATTTAATAATATCTTTAAAGTTTTATGTGATGGTATATCTTCTAAATTAATTGCAGCTCCTACATTACTCATTTTTGTTATATGACCAAGATCTTTCATTAAGCCATCAGATATATCAATACATGAGTTAGCAATTTTACTAATTTCTTTACCAATTAATATTCTTGGTTTTGGTTTTTTTAAATATTTTTCAAACTTTTTATAATTAAGTTTGTCTCTTTTTTTCTTAAAGATTAATGCTGCACTAGCTCCACCTAATACTCCGGTTACATAAACATCATCATTAATTTTAGCAGTTGATCTATAAAGAATTTTATTATTGCTGACTCCTATAACTTGTATTGTAATACTTAATGGTCCTTTATTAGTATCTCCCCCAATTAACGTTAATCTAAATGTTTTCACTAATTCGTTAATACCCCTATAAAAGGATTTAACCCAACTATCATTTAATTCTGGCAAAGTAATAGATATTAAAAAAAATTTAGGGGTACAACCCATTGCAGCTATATCACTTAAATTGGTTGATAGAGATTTATAGCCGATTTCGTTTGGTTTATAATCAGATGTAAAATGTGGTCCTTGGAGCGATGTGTCTGTAGTTATGACATATGATTTTGTGGAATTAATTCTTAATACAGCACAATCATCGCCAATACTTTTAAGTACATCTGGAGATTTTGTATTTATGTTTGATAAAATATATTTAAGTAAACCTTGTTCGTTCTTTATCATAATTAAGACTTAATGATATTATCTAATATCTTATTAATAAATTTATATGACTTTTCAGATGAAAATTTTTTCGCAATATTAATACTTTCATCTATAATAACCTTTCTTGGAATATCAGATTTATATAAATGTTCACATATAGATAATCGTAGAATTGCTTTATCAATAGATGTTATATTTTTTAATTTTATGTCTGTATTATTTTCTATAAATTTATCAATATTTATTAAATTATTATCTAAATTATCTATCATCTCCAAAAAATATGGTTCATCATATTTTCTTTTTTCAACAAAATCTTGCGTTATACGTAAGAAAGTTTCCCCAGATATATCTTTTTGATATAATATTTTAACAATATTTTCTCTAGCTAGAGATTTTTCTTTGTTATTCATTATCTTTTAAATTTTGATAATATTTTCTTATATTTACAGCAGTTTCAGCAAAGTCTTTTCCTTTATTAAGTTTTGTCCCAGCCCTATCGATGGCTTGTTGTGCTGTTTCTGTAGTAATAATACCATTTACTATAGGAATATTTGCCTCAAGACTAATATTTCTTAAAGCATTAATAACAGTTGATGATAAAAATTCATAATGTTGTGTATCACCTTTTATTATACATCCAATTACTATAACAACTTCTGGTTTGATATTTCTTAGATTTATAATACTTTTTGTTGCAAGAACTAATTCAAATACACCACCTGGTATGGTTTGTATTCCAATTTCACTATTCATAATTCCTAAATCTGAAAGCATATGTCTTGTACTACAAAATATACTATCAACTAATTGCTTATTGTATGCGCTTTTAACTATATAAATACTAGTTCCAAATTTATCTTCAAAATCCGGTCCTTCGCCATCTATAAGAGTTGATATATCAAAAGTATCTAATTTCATTATTTTGTTACATATTTTATTACATCTAATCCAAAAGCATTCAATCCATGATATATTTTTGGAGCGCTCATTAATATCATTTTTTTTACACCTATATCACTGAGTATTTGAGCACCTAATCCAATTGTTCGATAATCGTCAGGTTTGTTTTTTTGATTTCTATTAACTCTTTTTGGTACTTTGGCATTTTTTGTATTTGTTATATGTGATAAATCTAAATTATTTGTTAAAAATACCATAGCTCCTTGTTTAGATTTAGCAATTTTTTTTAATGCATTATCTAGAGGCCAACTTGTGATGTTAAGTGATTTAATTGTATCTGATAAAACATTTTGAACATGTACACGTACTAATGTTGGTTGATCTTTTGCTATTTTGTTCTTAATTAATACAAAGTGTGTTTGTGATGTAATAATATCTTCATAATATATAGATGTAAATTTTCCATATGCAGTATCAATAACAAATTCATCTATTCTCTTTATAGTTTTTTCGTTATTAATTCTATATCTGATAAGATCTTCAATAGTACCTATTTTTAATTTATGAAGTTTGGCAAATTCTAACAAATCTTTCTTTCTAGCCATACTTCCATCTTCTTTTAAAATTTCAACAATAACAGATGATGGTTCTAATCCAGCTAATCTTGCTAAATCACATCCTGCTTCTGTATGGCCAGCTCTTACTAAAACACCACCATCTCTAGCCATTAAAGGAAAAATATGTCCTGGTTGTACTAAATCTGTTGATTTTGCGTTTCTATTAACAGCTGCTTGTATAGTTTTAGCTCTATCTGCTGCTGATATTCCCGTTGTAACTCCATGAGCAGCCTCAATAGATACGGTAAAATTTGTTTCTTTACTAGATTTACCAATTTTTTTTATTAAGGTTAAGCCTAATTTTTTGCATTTTTTTGTAGTAAGTGTTAAACAAATTAAACCTCTACCTTTGGAAGCCATGAAATTAATATCTTTAGGTTTAATAAATTGTGATGCAATTACAAGATCCCCTTCATTTTCACGATTTTCATCATCCATAATGATAACCATTTTTCCTTTTCTAATAGATTCTATAATTTCTTCTGTAGTATTAATCATTTTTTAACTTTTCTAGATGTTTCAAAAGCATATCAACTTCTACATTAACTTCAATATTATTTTTATAATATTGAATAATAGTATTTGATAATGTATGTGGAATAATCATTACACTAAAAGTATTATCTTTAACTGTATTTATAGTTAAACTTATACCATCAATACATATAGATCCCTTTTCAATAATATACTTTGCAAAACTTCTATCTATTTGAAACAGAATTTGCCAAGAATCATTAGATTTCTCTATATCAATTATTTTAGCTATACAATCAACATGTCCTGTTACAATGTGACCGCTTATGAATTTATTTAAAGTTAGAGGTGTTTCTATATTTACAAAATCATTCTGTTTATACTTAGAAAATGCTGTTTTATTTAATGTCTCTGTAGATAGTGTAAAAATAAAATTGGAATCAACAATTTTCTCAATTGTTAAACATGTTCCATTAACAGAAATGCTATCTCCAATTTCTAAATTTTTTGAAATTTCAGAAAAATCTATATGTATCTTATAGCTATTACTAGCTCCTTGAGTAATAGCAGTTATTTTACATATATTTTCAATTATACCTGTAAACATTACTTTCTTTTTAAAATTAATTTTATATCTGATTGAATATCTTGTATATGTTGTATATTAAATTCTATCTTATCAGATAATTTACTTATATCTGTAATTCCTGAGAATGTTTTGCCATTATTTCCAAAGATTTTTGGAGCAATGTAGAGAATTAATTCATCTATATATGATTTTTTTAATAATGAACTCATTAGTTTATTTCCTGCTTCAACAAATAATTTATGTATATTATTATTAGCAAGTATTTTAAATGAATTGGTTAAATCTATTCCATTGGCAGTTTTCTTTATCTTATAAAGTGTTACATTAGAATTATATTGTTTAATAATCTTTTCTGTAATTTTTTTAGATGTAAATATAATAATATTACGATTTTTCTGTTTGAAGATATGATTAGTCCTAGGAACTTTCAAGTTAGTATCTAATAATATTAGCATTGGTTGTTTATTAATCTTTTTGAGAACATCATATCTTCTAACAGTTAATCTTGGATTATCTTTTATAACTGTATTACTCGTCGTGAGTATTGCTGAAGATCTAGCTCTTTCTTTCTGAACATCTTGTCTGCTTTGATTGGAACTTATCCACTTGCTCTTATTATCACTTGTAGTTATTTTGCCATCTAAAGAGATAGCAGATTTTGCAATAACATAAGGTCTATCCAGATTAAACTTTGTAAAAAATGCAGCATTAATTTTTTTTGCTTCATTTTTGTATACACCTACTGTAACTTCAATTCCATTTTTCCTAAGTTGTCTAATGCTTTTTCCAGATATTAAAGGGTTTGGATCAATCGTAGAAACTACCACTCTTTTTATCTTATTTTTAATAATGTAATCTGAGCACGGTGGTGTTCTACCATAATGACAACATGGTTCTAAATTTACATATAACGTAGATCCAATTGATTTTTTACCTGCTTTTTTAATTGCTATATATTCTGCATGATATTTTCCAGGGCCTTTGTGATAACCAGAACTTATTACTTTATTATTTTTAACTAGAAGAGCACCTACAATTGGATTTGGATCTGCTGTGTATTGTCCCTTTTTTGCAAGTTTAAATGTTTGTGTAATATAATATTTATCTAATTCAAGTTGAGTCATCGTCTAATAATTCTTGTTGTAATCTTTTCATTTCAGGGGAAATATTTTTTTCTAAAGTCTCTACAACACTTCTGAATGATTCAATATTATCAAAACTAAGATATACAGAAGCAAATCTTATGTAAGCAACATGATCTAATTTTATTAATTCTTGCATCACAATTTCTCCAATAATTTTTGATGTAATTTCTTTTTCTTGATGAGTTGAACATCTAGTAAAGATTTTCTGAAGTGTTATATCTATTTGTTCAGCAGAGACTTTTCTTTTTTCTAATGCTAAATAAACTCCTTTTTTTAATTTATCCTCAGAAAATATTTCTGTTGATTTATCTGATTTTATAACTCTAGGAAAAGATATTTCCGTCAATTCTTGTGTATTAAATCTAGCTTTACAAGATAAGCATTCACGTCGACGTTTTATAGCAAAGTTATCATTATTTAAGCGAGAATCTATGACTTTAGTGTCAGGCTCTCCGCAAAATGGACAGCGCATTTGATACTCCTAAGCTACAGCTTTTTTATTAGCTGAATATACTGGAAACTGAGAACAAATGTTTAGAACTTTTTCTTTAACATTGTTTATTTCAGATTCATTCTCAATATTATCAAGAACATCACAAATTAAATTTCCCAGCGTAGCTGTTTCTGCTTCCTTAAAGCCTCTAGTTGTAATCGCAGGTGTTCCAATTCTTATTCCACTAGTAACAAATGGTGATTGAGGATCATTAGGTACAGAATTTTTATTAACTGTTATATTGGCTTGATGTAATGCTGCATCTGCAGCTTTACCAGTAATTTCCTTTGAAACTAAATTTACCAACATTAAATGATTTTTTGTTCCACCAGATACAATATCATAGCCGCGATCAATCAAGGTATTAGCTAATATATTTGCATTCTTAATAACTTGTTTTTGATATTCTATAAATTCTGAACTTAAAGCTTCTTTAAATGCTACTGCTTTAGCAGCAATTACATGCATAAGTGGTCCTCCTTGTGTACCTGGAAACACTAACGAATTAAATTTTTTTTCTAATTCAGGATTAGACTTAGAAATAATGATTCCGCCACGTGGTCCACGTAATGTTTTATGAGTTGTTGAAGTTACTACATCAGCAAATGGTACTGGCGATGGATATAATTTAGCAGCTACAAGTCCCGATACATGAGCCATATCAACTAAATAATATGCATTAACTTTTTTCGCTATATCACCCATTCTTTCCCAATCTATGATTTGAGAATATGCAGAAAACCCACCAATAATTAATTTTGGCTTATGCTGTACAGCTAATTTTTCAATGTTATCATAATCAAGCAAACCATTATCATCAATACCATACTGAACAGCATTAAAAATCTTTCCAGAAAAATTTACTTTTGCACCGTGTGTCAAATGACCGCCAGCATCTAAACTCATTCCTAATATAGTATCGCCAGGATTTATGAGTGCAAGATAAACAGCTGCATTTGCTTGAGATCCTGAATGAGGTTGAACATTCGCATAATCAGCATCATATAATTCTTTTAATCTGTCTATAGCTAATTGCTCAGCTACATCAACATTTTCACATCCACCATAATATCTTTTTGTAGGATAACCTTCTGCATATTTATT
>CAYFGJ010000027.1:0-12532 GCA_964342835.1 uncultured Ectothiorhodospiraceae bacterium
GAGATTTTTAAAAGATGATTTATAAATTATTTCAGCAATTTTTAATGTTATGTCATGTGATCTTTCCGGATCAATTAAAAAAGCTATACGTTGGTATATATTAAAAAATAATTTGTTCATTTATCTTTAAAGCATTGTAAATAAGAATCATTATCACATTATAAGGTCTATCAGAAAAATATTGACAACTTTTATTTATAAATTTAGAATGATTCTAAACTATAGTTTTTTTATCTTATGCTATAGTTTACAACTTTATAAAGGAGAAAAATATGAGTTTAAAAGGATCAAAGACTGAACAAAACCTAAAGGATGCTTTTGCAGGCGAATCTCAAGCCAATAGAAGATATCTATACTTTGCAGCTAAAGCTGATGTAGAAGGTCAAAACGACGTAGCAACTGTTTTTAGATCAACAGCTGAAGGTGAGACTGGTCATGCCCATGGACATCTTGAATATCTTGAAAAAGAATGTGGAGATCCAGCAACTGGCGAACCGATTGGTGATAGTGAAAAAAACTTAAAAGCTGCTATAGCGGGTGAAACACATGAATACACAGATATGTATCCTGGAATGGCAAAAACAGCTCGTGATGAAGGCTTCGATGAAATAGCAGACTGGTTTGAAACTTTAGCGAAAGCCGAAAGATCGCACGCAAATAGATTCACAAAAGCACTCGAATCATTATAAAGATAAAAAATTACATCCTTGATTTATTCAAGGATGTATATTTTCGACATGGAGAAATAACATGGAAGGTGGTCTAAAAAAACCAGAACGATATACTGTTGATTGGAAACATCCAGATTATTTAAATAAAAATCTTTTTGAAAAGGAATTACGAAGAGTTTCTGAGGCATGTCATGGATGTAGGAGATGTGTAAGTCTATGTAACTCATTTCCAACACTTTTTGATTTAATAGATAATTCAGAGAATTTTGAAGTTAGTGATGTCAAATATAATGATTTTTTTTCTGTAATTGATCATTGTTATTTATGTGATTTATGTTTTCTGACTAAAT
Organism: uncultured Ectothiorhodospiraceae bacterium; assembly: GCA_964342835.1. Classification (GTDB taxonomy): domain Bacteria; phylum Pseudomonadota; class Gammaproteobacteria. The sequence continues at coordinate 1,022 of CAYFGJ010000027.1, forward strand.
GCCCATATGTTCCTCCTCATGAATGGGAAATTGATTTCCCACATCTCATGTTAAGAGGTAAACATATAAAATTTTCTACAAACAAAACATCTATAAGAGATAAATTTCTTACTTCTACAGATATAATGGGAAATTTATTTTCTAGAAAGATAATTTCAAATATAATCAATTTTTTTAATAAAATTAATGTTTTTAGAATATTAGTTGAAAAGATTATTGGAATACATAGAAATGCTCGATTACCACTATTTGTAGGAAAAACTGCAAAACAAATATATTCTCCTTTGAAAGAAAATAAATCTAAAAATGAAGAAAAAATTGCTATATTTTCTACTTGTTATCATAACTATAATGAACCAGTAGTGATTGGTGATTTTATAAAAATATTACAATATAACAATATAGATGTAGAACTTATAAAAGATGACAATTGCTGTGGAATGCCTAAACTTGAATTAGGTGATTTATATACAGTTGAAAAAATGATGCATAAAAATCTCAAAATACTTCTTAAATATGTTGAAAAAGGATTTAAAATTATTGCACCAATACCATCTTGTGTTTTGATGTTCAAACAAGAATTACCATTACTATTTCCTGAAAATACTGATTTAGTTAAAATTTCTAAATCTTTTTATGATCCTTTTGAGTTTTTATATAAATTAAATAACGAGAATAAATTAAATGTGAATTTTAAAAACGAATTAGGAAAGGTATTTTATCATGTATCATGTCATCAGAGGGTTCAAAATATTGGGTTACTAACTAAAAAAGTTTTAGAACTTATACCAAATACAAATGTTGAAGAAATAGAGAGGTGTTCTGGTCACGATGGTACATATGGGGTTAAAAAAGAAACTTTTGAAATAGCTATGAAAATAGTTAAGCCTATTAAGAAAGCTTATGAACAATCATCGCATAAAATTTATACTAGTGATTGTTCTTTAGCAGCACATCATATAGAAAATTCATTAAATAATAAAGTATCTCCAACTCATCCAATATCTCTATTGAGGACTGCTTATGGAATTTAAAACAAAAAAATTGATGTTAACAGATATGCTTTCTTTAGAAGATTATGATAATCAACGAGAACAAATTAAGTCTCAAATAATAGATAACAAAAAAAGAAGAACAGTCAAAATAGGAGAAAATGTTGTTCTCCTTTTTGAGAATTATGAGACTATTAAATATCAAGTCCAAGAAATGTTAAGAATTGAAAAGATTTTTCAAAAAGAATCTATTCAAGAAGAAATAGATGCATATAATCCTTTAATACCAGATGGTAAGAATTTGAAAGCCACAATGCTTATTATGTATCCTAATGTAGAAGAAAGAAGAATAATGTTAAATAAATTACATGATATAGAAAATAAAGTATGGATATCTGTCAAAGATAGTAAATTCTTTGGTATAGCTGATGAAGATTTAGACAGAGCTACGGAAAATAAAACATCGGCAGTACATTTTTTGCGTTTTGAATTAAATAAAAAAACTATTGAAGAATTTCAATTATCAAATGAAATAAAATTTGGTGTAGATCATCAAAATTATACTCATCAAACTATTATTTCATCCGAAATTAAAGAAAGTCTACAAAAAGATTTTTGGTGATTATTTATTTTTCACCCTTAAAAGTACTTCAGCTTGTTCCAATTGAAGGTTTTTTGGTATTTCCGGTAATTTAGAAAATTCTATTCTATTATGATCAATATCACTTAGAGTATTAGTACTTGTATTATATATATGATAATGATGGTTCAAATTTGTATCATAGAATTTTTTTTCGTTTTCAAGATGAATAGTTTTTAATAAACCTTTTGATTCAAATAATGATAAAGTATTATATATTGTGGCCTGAGAAATAGGTAATTTATTTTTTTGTATTTTATCAATTAAATCTGATGCGCTAAAATGTTGATGTTTAGCAAAAATTATATTTGATAACTGTAATCTTTGTTTTGTTGCAGTTACTCCATGTTTTTTTAATAATTTTTGATATTGATCTTTCATAATATATAATTATATCATCTAATTTTTTCTTTTGAATCAATTATTTGTTCATATCTTTAATTATTTTATTTATTATTGAAGAATCCTTATTATTTAATTTATTTTTTATTACTTTGTCCATTAATGTATAAGCAAGCTTTGTCCCAGATAGACTTAATTTATTCATACTCACTAGTTTTTTAGCAATATCTAGATCTTTAAAATGTAAGCTTGCTTTGAATCCTGGTTTATAATTATTAATAATCATTCTTTCCCCATGTATTTCTAATATCTTACTATAAGCAAATCCACCTAATAATGCTTTTTGTACTAATTTCTGATTGCAGCCATTTTTTTTTGCTATTAATAAAATTTCACTAACTCCAATCATAGTTTGTGCAACTAAAATTTGATTACATATTTTTGTAATTTGTCCTGATCCGCTTTTACCGATATATGTAATTTTATTTCCTAAAATTTGCAAAATTGATTTTATTTTATTAAATATATGTTTTTCTCCACCTACCATGATTGATAAAGAACCATTTATAGCACCTATTTCACCGCCCGATACAGGAGCATCAATTAAATATATTTTTTTTCTTTTCAATTTATCATGTATTGATTTTGTAATTTTCGGTGAAATAGTACTCATATCTATTATTATAGTTCCCTGATTTAACTTTTTTATTAAACCATCTCTGCCTAATATTATATTTTTCACATCATTTGAATTGGGTAGATTCGTTATGATAATTTTAGCTGTATCAGCAACTTCTTCAATTGATGAGCAATAAGTTCCTCCTAATTTTTTTATTTCTTTAATAACCGTTTTTTTTCTAGCAAAAAAATTAATTGAATAATTGTGTTTTAATAAGTTTTTGACCATTGGTTTTCCCATAATACCAAGACCAATAAAACCAATAAGTTTGGAAGGTTTTTTATTCATATACATGTTATATTATATATTATCTTTAAATTAATTATATGATACATGATTATAAAGGACTAATAGATACAAGAACCATACCTGAATCGTCTATTTATATGATACATGGTAATCCTAGAATTCTACAAAATGAAGTAGAAAAAAGAATAGAAAATTATTATAACAAGTATGAATTTTTGTCTAAGAAAAATTATATTATTGATGGAGACGCATCAATAGAAGATATAGAAAATGAATTACAAAATTTATCGTTATTTGATACAAAAAAAATAATTACAATAAATATTGTCTCGAAAACATTACCAGTGAAAATTAAGAATTTATTGATGAAAAGCAATATACCAGAAAGTATCAAAATAATTCTTAAATTAAATAGACAGCAAAGCTCTTTTAAAAAAAATTCATTTTATCAAATGCTATCTAAATCAGAATCTATAATAGAGATTTATGAATTAACTGGAATGTATTTGAAGAAATGGGTTAAAGATAAATTAATTAGGAATAAAATTGATTGCTCTGATGAATTATGCGAGCATCTTATTGAGAAGAATGAAGGCAATACTTTATCTATATTTCAGGAAATATATAAAATGACTTTACTTACAAAGAAATTTATTAATGAAAATATAAATAGAATGAACATTAATTATAAATTTAATGAATTTTCATTAATTGAAGCTATTCATGATTCTAATTTAATAAAGTCACATAAAATTATAGATTATTTAAAGCTTATCAATGTTCAAAGACCATTCATTTTATTTCTTATAAACAATGAGATTAAAAAAATATATAATATAAAAAATAATAATGATGATTATTCTGTACCTAATTTCAAGCTAGAAATATACAAGAGATTAGCTAGTAAATATGAAAATTTTACACTGGAAAACTTTTTGAGTTTTTCACAGTTCATAGATTTAAATATTAAATCAAATAAACATAAGATAGATACATGGCATTTGTTAAAAGTTCTTGTATCTTGTTTTATTCTTAATATCTCATCTAAAACTTATTATCAAGATACGAATGGAACGATCTTCAATTAAAAAATATATACAACAAATTTGTGTTAGAGCATCTAATGCTTCAAGTACTAGTGCTATGAGATCAACGCATGAAAAGAATAGTCTACTTAGATCTATATCGGTAAATATTAATAAAAATATAAAAAATATTGAAAAAAGTAATTCTTTAGATATAAAACAAGCTATTAATAATAAATTAAGCGATGCAATGATAGATAGATTAACATTAACCAAAAAAAGAATTAAATCTATGTGCGATGGATTACAAGAAATTATTAAAATCCCTGATACTTTATACAAAATTATTAATTCAAGAAAACAAAAAAGTGGAATTATAGTTAGTCAAATGAGAGTTCCTTTAGGTGTGATTGCTATGATCTATGAATCAAGACCTAATGTCACGATAGATGCTGCAGGATTATGTTTAAAATCTGGAAACAGTGTTATTTTAAGAGGAGGTTCCGAAGCAATCCATACTAACAAAACATTAATGAAAATAATTAAGTTTTCTTTACAAAATTCTAATTTTGATAATAACATGGTGCAGTTGATAGAAACCACTGATAGAACTGCTGTTAATCATCTAATTACCATGGATGACTATATCGATGTAATTATTCCTCGTGGCGGTAAAAGTCTTATTAAAAAAATTTCAAAGAACTCTAAAATAGCTGTAATTAAACATTTGGATGGAAATTGTCATTCATTTATAGATAAGTCAGCAAAACCAAAGTTAGCTGAAAAAATTGTAATTAATTCTAAGACACAAAGATATGGAGTTTGTAACGCTATTGAAACTTTATTGATTCATAAAGATTATTCGAAATCTTCTACATCTAGTTTAATTAATCAACTAATGGACATGGGTGTAAAAATCAAAGGTTGTAAACAAATCAAACGAGTAAACAAAAAGGTTATATTAGCTAAAGAATCAGATTGGTATATGGAATATTTGGCACCAATCTTAGCTGTAAAAATAGTTTCAAGTATAGATGATGCCATTAATCATATAGAAGAATATGGATCAAGACATACTGAGACAATTATTTCGAATAACGAAAAACAAATTAATAAGTTTTTGAAAATGGTTAATTCAAGTTCCGTAATGGTAAATACATCAACTAGATTTGCTGATGGTTTTGAATATGGATTGGGTGCAGAAATTGGGATTAGTACGGATAAATTACATGCTAGAGGCCCAGTTGGGTTAGAAGGTTTAACTAATTTAAAATATATAGTGAATAGCAAGGGAAAGATACGTAATTAAAATGACAAGAAATTTAGGAATCTTTGGAGGTGCATTTGATCCCATTCACTTAGGCCATATTCTTCCTGTGAATAATCTTTGCAAGAAATATAAATTTGAAAAAGTATTTTTTGTTCCTTCAAACATATCAAATTCATCTAAAAAAATTATAGCCTCTGCAGAACAGAGATTGAAAATGTTAGAAATTTCACTTAGCGATTATCCGAACTTTATAGTTGATGATAGAGAGATCAAAAGGGGTGGAGTGTCTTATAGTTATGATACAATTTTAGAAATTAGCCAAGACTACAAGGATTACCAAATTTTTTTTATTATTGGACAAGATTTATTAAAAGAATTGAATAGCTGGAAATCTTCTAAAAAAATTTTTGAATTATGTAGTATTCTTGTTACTAACAGATCTAGTAAAATTATTGAAGATGAAGCAACATATGATAGTATATTTTTTGAGGATACGCCTAAAATTACTGCATCATCTACTATTATAAGAAATAGATTAATGAAAAATGAAGATGTAAGTGATTTGGTAAATAAGAATTTAGCAGATTGGTTCAAAAATAATAAAGTTTACTAATGTTATGAAGTCATTAAAACAATCCATGATAGATGTACTTGAAGATAATAAAGCTGAAAATATTGTATCTATTAATGTTAAAAACAAATCATCTATTACTGATTTGATGATATTGGTTTCTGGACGTTCAACCAGACATGTAAAATCAATTGCTGATAATTTAATAAATAAACTTAAAAAAAATAAAATAAAACCTATAGGAATCGAAGGTTATGCCCAATCTGAATGGATACTTATAGATTATGGAGATATTCTGGTACATATTATGCATCCAGATACTAGAGCGTTTTATTCTATAGAAAAATTATGGGATGAAAGTTTACAATCAGATAATTTAATATATCAATAAAAAAGATGAATAAGTTCTCCAAGTTATTTAATTATTTTTTATCATTAGTTATAGTATTTTTATTTTTGTTAGTTTTTGTAACTGAAAATACAAATATTGTAAATAATAATTTTAAAAAAATTTTAATATCTAAAATTGAGAGATCTTTAGATATTAAATTGCAGATTGATAAAATTAGTATCAATTGGTTTGGTTTAACACCCGTGATCAATTTCTATGATATTAAAGCTTTAAACAAAACTAATAATAATCGTATAGTTCATGGTAAAAAACTCGAGATTTCATTAGATACAATGAATTCAATAAAGAATATTGCATTAATACCAAAAGAATTAAATCTTGTTGAAACAGATATAAATTTAACATATACAACAGGGAAAATACTTTTTCAAGGAAAAGATATTTTGAAATTTGATAATCTAGAGAAAAATAAAAGATCTGTTAATGAATTATCAAACCTACAATTTAGAATTAGTAACTCAAAGATTACGATAAATGATTTAAATCAAAACGATACTCATTATTTGAATAATATTAATTTGGTTTTGATAAGAAAAAATCCTACCATTAAAATTTTTACAACTTTTAATTACAATGATTCTCATGAACTAATACAATTAGCAGCTGATTTAAAATCAAATGATAATACGATATCAGGTCAAATATATTCTAAGGGAAATGAACTTAATCTGAATAAAACTACATTACTTCCAAATAAAAATTTTCTTTCAGCGTTGCAACTTAATTACGAGATATGGATTTCTTTAAGAGAAAATCAAATTCATTCCATGAAAGGTAATATTACATCAAAAAATTTAACACTTTCTAATGAATTAAAAAATAATACATTCAAGAACATAATGACTAATTTTAATTATATGAAGAAAAAAAATATATCTTTATTAGAATTATCGGATCTAAGATTTGACTCTAAACATAATAAATACCTAGACAACTATCTGTATTTAAAAGTACATAATAAGTCAAAAATTAGCATTTTAGTTAAAGAAATTTCTATACCAGATTTAAAAGATTTAATCATTGCGAAATCCGTAAGACAAGAATATCGTATAAAAAAATTATTAAAAAATGTAAACAGTGGCAAAATTAATAATTTAAATATATATCAACTTAATAAACCCTCTAAATCTCAAATATCTTTTATTTTTTCAGATCTCAATTTTAATAAAACTGAAGAATTTGTTAATTTTAAAAATATATCAGGAAGATTTGTAGGTAGCCTAAAAAAAGGAAATCTTAAGATTAATAATGGTAAAACAAAAATTAGCATAAAAGAAAATCAACATCATATCAATATAAAAAATATTAAAGGGTCAGTTAACTATCAAATTAAAGGAAATATTTTATATTTCAATACTAATAATTTAAAGATTAATGATTATCATAATGTTCTTATAAATGGAAACGTAAAAAAAGATAAATTAAATTATAGAGTTCGGAGCAATGGATCAATAAAATCTTTGAAAGATATAATTGTTACAAAATCCGATACATTTGATCTTACTCAAGATTTAAAAGTATTTGGTGATTATAAAATTGATATTAGATCTGAAAATAATAATATTTTTGGAGCTATTAATTTAAAAAATATGATATTAGAAAACCCATCAAATAATATAGTAATAAATAAACTTAATACCAGAATAAACTTTTCTAATGGTTATCTAATTTCTAATAAATCACAATTCTTTTTAAATAAGTCTAAATTTAATTTCCAAATTAATACAGATATCTTAAATAACAAACCTAAATATTTTATACAAACTAGTGGGGAATTACATTCAAAATTAATTGGTGAATATACGAAATTAGATTATAAAAAATATATAAAAGGTAAAGTTCAGGCAAAAATTATTTTATACTACGAACCTAAAAATATTGATAAAAAAGTTCATGTAACATTGAGAAGCGATCTAGATGGGATGGATATCAATACGATTAGGCCATTTTATAAAAAATCAAACGAAAAAAAATTATTCCAGATTTCATATATTGTTAATCCAAAAAAGAAATATAAAATGAAGGTAATTTTTGACAAATATAAAATGTTATTAGATAAAAAAGACTCAAATTGGTTAATAAATGTAAACTCTCCCTATATTCAAGGTAATGTGTTATGGCCATTAAAAATCACATCAAATAATCGTATTAGAGCAAAGCTAAAATATTTTGATGCTGATCAATTCGGTTTCAAATCTCAACCTGACGATATACCTTATATGCATTTTATAGCCCAACAAACAAAAATTTCTGGTGTTCTATTAGATAATGTCTCTGTCACATTTACACCTTCAAAAAATAATTTAAAAATTGAAAATTTCAAATTTTCTAATGCTTATTTATCTATGAATGCTAATGGTAAATGGTCAATTGAAAATGGAAAAGAAAAAACTTTTTTTACTGCAGGTTTTAAAAGTGATGATTTTGGACGAGCTTTAAAAGGATTAGGACATGATGGATTAATAAAAAAAGGAATTTTAAATGCACAATTGAAAGGAGAATGGAATGGATCACCAGAAATGTTTGAATTTTCTAAATTAAATGGTGACATTATAATTAAAGTAAAGGAAGGTGAGGTTTTGCAAGTACAAAAACAGACAAAAGCAATTGGACAAGTACTTGGACTATTTAGTATATCTTCTTTGCCTAAAAGGTTGAATTTAGACTTTAGCGATTTATTTTCAAAAGGATTAGAATTCGATAGTTTAGATGCTGAGATGGATTTTGGAAATGGATTAGCTAATACAAAAAAAATGATTATTGTAGGAGGATTTGGAGAAATGAGATTAACTGGTGAAACAAATCTTAAAAATAGAACTTACGATCAAGTTCTTTTGTATATACCTGATCTATCATCGACAAGTTTAATCACTGGCGCTGCTATAGGCGGACCTGTAGGTGCTGTTGCATCTATTTTTTATGATCAGCTACTTAAAGAATTTGGAATTGATACAAATAAATTAGCTGCTATTGAATATTCATTGACCGGACCATGGGATAACCCTGATATAAAAGTGACACAATCATTTAAACCTATTTTGAATTGATATATCCTATCTAATGTGGAAGAAAAATGTCAATTGTTGCAGCTATTCAATTAACTTCTGGACCTAATATACAAGCCAACTTGTATGAAGTAGCGTTATATTTTGAAGAATTAAGCAAAATGAAGTGTAAATTTGTTGTTTTGCCAGAAAATTTTGCCCTTATGCCAGAGAAAGATAATGATTTTTTAAAATATGCTGAAAATGTTGGCAGTGGAATAATACAAGATTTTTTATCAGAGAATGCCAAAAAATATAAATTTTGGATTGTTGGAGGAACAATACCAATAAAAACAAAAAATCAAAATAAATTAACCGCTACGACATTTGTCTACAATGATAAAGGACAAGTAGTTTGCAAATATAATAAAATCCATCTTTTTGATGTTAAACTGCCGAACTCTAAAGAATCATATAACGAGTCTAAAGTTTTTAATCATGGTAAAGATGTGGTTGTATTAGATACTCCTCTTGGAACTACAGGATTAGTATGCTGTTATGATTTAAGATTTCCAGAGATTTTCCGATTACAGCATAAAAATGGAGTACAATTATATATTTTGCCAGCTGCATTTACCGAACAAACAGGAAAAGTTCATTGGGAAACACTTGTCAAAGCAAGAGCAATTGAAAATTTGTCATATATGATTACAGCTTGTCAGGGTGGATATCATATGAGTGGTAGAAAAACTTTTGGTCATACCATGATTGTGAATCCTTGGGGTCAAGTTTTATCAAAAATAGATGATGGAAAAGGATTTATAACAGCTAAAATAGATTTAAAACAATTAACAACTATCAGAAAAAATTTTCCAGTATTAGAACATATCAGATTATTTAAAAATTAATTTATGTTTGAAAATTTCGCTTTATAAGAATTTTATAACCTAATATAGCAGAAAATATTGATCCAACAAAAATACCAAGTTTACTTAAGTTCAGTAATTCACTGGATGTGAAAGCTAAACTGTTTATAAAAAGACTCATTGTAAAACCTATACCACAAAGAAAAGACAGACCTAAAATGTCAATCATAGTTAGGCTATCAGGTAATTTACATATTTTTAATTTAACAGCAATATAGGTAAATAATGTAATACCAATTGGTTTACCTATTGTTAAACCAAGAATAATACCTAACGAGATAGGATTTATAATATTATTAAATGAAACCAAGCTAAAGTTTATATCACTATTAAAAAATGCAAAAATTGGTAATATTAAAATACCTACATAATTATGTAGAGCGTTCTCAAGATTTTTTAACATCGTGTTTCCATTAACTTCCATATGGTTTGGTATAGTTGCAGCAAGTAAAACTCCTGCTATTGTGGCATGAATTCCTGATTTTAAAATAAAATACCATAAGATAATACCAAGAAATATATAAATTCCCGTTCTTGTAATACCAATGTAATTAATAAAAACAAGTAACAAAAAAATAAATAATCCATAACTGAGATATACTGCGCTTAAATCCGATGAATAAAATAACGCAATAATTAAAACAGCTCCTAAATCATCAATTATCGCTAATGATAAGAGGAATATTTTTAAACTAGTTGGTACTTTACTTCCAATAATTAGCAAAATTGCCAAAGAAAAAGCAATATCAGTTGCTGTTGGTATAGCCCAACCTGCTAAATTTTGTTCATAATCAATATTTATTAAATAATATATTAATGCTGGTACAATCATTCCTCCTAGCGCAGCAATTCCTGGAGATAACATCTTATAGAAACTGGATAATTCTCCTTCCAATATTTCTCTTTTTAATTCAAGACCTATAACGAAAAAGAATATAGCCATCAATCCATCATTTACCCAATGTTCAATAGATTTAGATAAATCCAAATTACCTAATTCAGCTGGCACAACAAAGTATTTTATCTTGTAATAAAAATCTTGATATGGACTGTTTACAATTATTAGAGCTAATATTGAAAATATTAATAGTAAAATTCCTGATTTTTCTTCTTTAGAAAGAAAATTATTTAAGAAATCTTGTATAGTGGAAGTTTTCCCCATCATTATTATTATAGCAAGTTACTTATAAACTATGTAGTTAAACTATCGAAAGAGATATATCTTTAGATGTTACATTTTTTGTTAAATCTCCAATTGAAATATATCCATCCTCACAATAATGGATACAAACATCATCATCAGAAATATATCCTTCATCTTCATCACAACAAACTGGATATTCCCAATTTAAATCTTCATCACAACAAACTTGAGTTCCCCAGGTTTGTATACACTCATAATGATATTCATCACATAGATA
>CAYFGJ010000028.1:0-12400 GCA_964342835.1 uncultured Ectothiorhodospiraceae bacterium
TGGGACATTACATATGGGTCATGCATTCCAACACACTATAATAGATATCTTAATTAGATTTAACAGAATGTTAGGTAAAAGTGTATTGTGGCAACCTGGTACTGATCATGCAGGGATAGCAACACAATTAGTTGTCGAAAATAATTTACAAAAAAAAGGTATAACAAAAAATAAGATCGGTAGAGATAAATTGATTGATGAAATATGGAAATGGAAAGAACAATCAGGTGATGCAATTATCAAACAAACTCAAAGAATTGGATCATCAGCCGATTGGGAAAGAAATAGATTTACAATGGATGAAGAATTAAGTGATGCAGTATCAAAAGTTTTCATTAAATTATATGAAGATAAGATAATTTATAAAGGAAAAAGACTTGTAAACTGGGATATAAAATTAAAAACGGCTATCTCAGATCTTGAAGTTACAAATGTAGAAAAATCTGGATTATTATATTTTATTGATTATGATGTTGAAGGACAAGAAAAAGGAATTACAGTTGCTACAACAAGACCTGAAACATTATTTGGTGATACTGCTATTTGTGTTCACCCAATGGATAAACGTTACAAGAGTCTTATAAATAAATCAGCTTTTGTTCCATTAATAAATAGAAAAATTCCAATTATAGGGGATAAATCAGTAGATAAAGAATTTGGAACTGGTTGTGTAAAAATTACACCTGCACATGACTTCAACGATTATAAGACTGGAAAAACTCATAATCTTAAATCAATAAACATTATGAATGAAGATGGAACACTAAATGAAGAAGTACATAAAAATTTTATAGGTATAAACATACATGAATCAAGAGAATTAATAGTTAATGAACTCAAAAAACAAAATAAAATAAATCAAATTAAAAATTATCAAATAACTTTACCGATTGCAGAAAGATCCGGAGTTATTGTTGAACCATTTTTAACCGATCAATGGTTTATGAAAATGAAAGATCTTGCTAAACCAGCCATGCAAGTAGTAGAAGATGCGACTATTAAATTTGTACCTAATAATTGGAGTAAAACATATTTAAATTGGTTAAATAATATTGATGATTGGTGTATCAGTAGACAAATCTGGTGGGGTCATAGAATACCTGTTTGGTATGATTCTAAAAAAAATATATATGTTGGCACAGATGAAAGTGAAATCAGGACAAAATATAACATTGATCCAAAATTAAAACTTAAACAAGAAACAGATGTTTTGGATACATGGTTTTCATCAGCACTATGGCCATTCACAACCTTAGGCTGGCCAAAGAAATCAAAAGAATTAGAATTATATTATCCAACAAATGTTTTAGTTACTGGTTTTGATATCATATTTTTTTGGGTTGCTAGAATGGTAATTATGGGTCTAAAATTCATGAAGAATATTCCTTTTAAAACAGTGTATATTCATGGTCTTGTTAGAGATTCTGAAGGAAAAAAAATGTCCAAATCACTTGGTAATATAATTGACCCAATAGATATAATTGATGGTATAAATCTTAAAGATTTAACAAAAAAAAGAACAGAAAGTCTGATAAATGAAAAACAAAAAATAAATATTATCAAAAAAACTAAGGAAGAATTTCCGGATGGAATACCCTCATATGGTGCTGATGCATTAAGGTTTTGTTTTTGTGCATTAGCTTCAACAGGTAGAGATATTAATTTTGATTTAAAAAGAATAGAAGGATACAGAAATTTTTGCAATAAGTTATGGAATGCATCCAGATATGTTTTTATGACAACAAATAATATTACTTATGAAAATAAAATAAATTTTGAATCATTAACTATATTTGATAAATGGATAATAATTTTAATTGATGAACTGATAACTAAATATAAAAAGCATTGTTCTAATTATAGATTTGATTTAATGGCATCATCATTATATAACTTTATATGGAATGAATATTGTGATTGGTATCTTGAAATATCAAAATCTGATGATAGACATTCGCCAGAAATTTTGATCTACACATTAAAAATACTTTTAAAATTATGTCATCCAATTATTCCATATATAACAGAAGAAATATGGTCAGAAATTGTTACAAGAAAATTTACAAATAATAAAATATTAATGAATTCAAAATTTCCACCACAGCAGAAAATATTTAAAGATGAAAAAATATTAAAAACCGTTACTATCGTGAAAGAAATAATCAATATAATTAGAAAAACTAGAAGTGATTTAAATATTCATCCTAAAACAAATTTAGAAATTTATATGAAGGTAAATGATGAAAGTAAGAAAAATATTATAAGTGAAAATTCACATATTATAAAAAATCTTGCGAAACTTGAAGATATTGTTTGGGATTATAATAATAGAATAATAGATAGCTGTATAACACAATCTTTACCTAACATAAAAATATTTATACCAGTCAAAAAACATATTAATATAGAAGAGGAGAAAAATAGATTAAACAAAATTATTAATGATCTTTCTAATTATCTCAAGAAAGTTAATACTAAACTTGATAATAAAGAATTCATTGAAAAAGCACCTTCAAATATTATTCAAGAAAATTTACAAAAAAAAGAAAATTTGATAAAAGATATTGAATCTAAGAAAGAATTACTCAAAAATTTATCTGATTAAACTATAAAGTCTCTCTAAAGTTAATCGAAATGATGTTATATCAAGAGATATAATAGCCTGTATTGAATCTGCAATTTGTCTATATTCAGAAGCCTGTGATCCAATAAGAATAAGATTTTCTCTTTTATCGGCGTTTTCTTTAATGGTTTTTATTTCGTATGATTTACGTGCAATATCCCGTGGATTATTTAATGCCACTACAACTGTATCAGCCTTAATTTTTCTTGCTATATGTGAAAGTTCATCATGTGGAACAGCATTACCAACATATGTTATATTCCATCCAACATTCTGTGCAACAATCATATACATCCATGTATCTAAATTTTCATATTCAGCTGTTAATGATGCACAAACTAATTTTGGTCCTTCTTCTTTTGAGGATCTAAGATTAATATATAAGTTACTCAAGCATGTTCTGATTGCCATTTTTGCCATTTTTTCTTGAACATATCTGATTGAGCCTCTCTTACACTCATCATTTATATAACTATGTAAAGGTTTTAAAAATTCTACCAAAAAATCTGTTGTACTAAGTGTTGCTATAGCATTTGATAAAGTTATATCAAATTTATGTGCGTCCATCTCTTGGATACCAAAAACAGCTTCATCAAATAATTCCATTACTGTTCCAGTATGAGGTCTTTGATAGGTTTTAGTAGCATTCGACTCATCACCCATCACTAATTCAAAAAGGTCATCGTATGATAATTTTGCAATATCACCAATCCTTCGCCCTGCATTTATAGCTCTTTTTAACAAACTTAATTGTTCAATATCTGAATCTGAATAAAGTCTCCTGTTAGTTGGCGTTCTATGAGAAATAACAGCCTCATATCTTCTCTCCCATGCACGTATAACATCTGGACTTATTCCTGTCCTTCTACTAACAACTTGTATTAAATGTCTTGGTTTTTGACCTAAATTCTCTTTGCTTAAATTATTCATAACTCTTCTGTCTATATTTTTCTAATTTTTCCTTATTTTGTCAATCTTTTGTCAAATTTTAAACAAACATTATCATAAAAATAATTATATGTACAGCTTTTGTATACTTTTATTATTGACATGTCTATTTTGTTCAGATATTGTAGTAGACAGGATATAGACACACTGTCATATCTCCACCCTTTATTAAAGGCCGATTCTAACCCCCTTTCGGCCTTTTTTTTACAAAGATTTTCGATGACCACTAGGTCGCCATGAAGGTGATATAACATCTGGATTTTCTTGAGGTATATTCAATCGTGCTGGAATTATTGTTAATTTACCAAATTTCTTATTTATTTCATCAATAGTTCTATCCAAAATATATTGAATATTATCATTCTCAAATATATCTTTTTGTATATGACATAATCTTAGATTGATTGCTGTTACTTGAACCTGAAAAATACCATATTTACCTCTTATTGTATTCAATAGATTAGTACATAGATCAAAAATATTTTTACCATTATTAGTATACATTTTTATCTTAAAATTATTTGAAATCCATCCTCTTTGAGTTTTAACTGCTATAAAAAAATGATTACTTTCATAATTATAAAATCTCATCCTCTCGGCAACTTTTTCACTCATTCGATACAATACACATTTGATTTCATAGATATTGTCAGTATTAGGTTTTGTAACTTTACCATGTCCAATAGATTTTGGTTCTCTAGAGACTAAGTTAAGCGATTCTATATCTCTGCCTTGTGCCATCATCCAAATCTTTCTACCTATATTACCAAACCTATTACCTAAAATACTTATTGGTATTTTTTTCATATCTCCACATTTAAAAACTCCATGATAATTTAGAAAATTTTGAATTCCATTAGATACTCCACATAATTTTGTTACAGGATAGTTAGATAAAATTTTTTCTGCATTTTTTGGATCAATTATTGTAATACCATTCGGTTTTTTTAATTTAGCAGCAAATTTTGCTGTAGATTTATTATCTGATATTCCAATAGAACAAGTTAATTGAAATTGGTTATAAATTATATTTTTAATTAAATATGCAACATAAAATGGGGAGGAATAAATATTTTGGTAAGATGTTAAATCTAAAAACGCTTCATCAACAGAAAATATTTCTATATCAGATGAAATATTCTTCAATGTTTCCATAATTCCTTTAGAGATCTTTGCATAATGATGTGGTCTAGCATTTCTCCTAATTAACTTAGGACATATTTTTTTTGCATCAATAAATTTCATTCCAGTTGCTACTCCAACCGCTCTAGCTTCATACGAACATGTTATAACACAGGAACCTTTTAGACCATTCGTTACAGCAATAGGTTTGTTACGTAAATTTACAAAATCTCTTTGTTCGATAGAAGCAAAAAATGCATTCATATCAATATGCATTATAATTTTAGCCCAATCATATTTAGCAAATTTATTCATATCAATGCCTAGGTGTTCTAAATAATATGCTGATATTATTTAAATATCTTTAATATTTAAAATCTAACTTTACAAGGGAAAGTCTTTATAACTTACAAAAAAATTTATATCTGTACAAGAATATTTTACAAAATATTAAATAATTGGCTGAATTTCACATAATATCTGATTGTCGTCAGTATGAGCTAAAAATTTTACTGAAGCTCCATGTGATTGAATATAATTATATAAAGCTCTGGTCTCATCACGTGTAAATTCATCAAATATTGCTAGATATTTAATTTTTAATCTATCAATTTGTGTTAAACAAAATAATGTAGAACCATAAAGATCAGCATCATAATGAACAATCATTTTAGGATAAGTCGTTTTTAATAAATTTTCATCAATAAATTTAGGTAAAGTTTGATTAAACCAACCTTTGACAAATGATATCCTTTGATCATTAATTTCTGGTATTTTACCATCAACATTAAAAGTTCCCTTAGGATTTGTGTACCAATCTTCTGGTAAACCTTCAAAACTATCAAAACCAAAAAAAACAGATTTTTGATGATTAATATTTTGTGCAAAAAAATTAATTGAATATCCTTTCCAAACTCCAAATTCTATAAATAAAATTTCATTATTATTACATTTATCAATTGCATCTAACCATAATTTTTCTCTTTCATGATATTTTTTAGTATTACCAATATCATTGAATTTTGTACGCAACAAATATAATGCTAATCCTTTTTCGTAAAAAGTAGAACTTAATAGAGATAACAAATATTTTATTAATGATCGCATAGTCACATATTTAATTAATTTTTTATATTATTAATTTTAAAACATTTTCTGGAGGTCGGCCAATTATTGCTTCATCTCCTTTTATTACAATGGGTCTTTCAATTAATTTTGGAAAATTTATCATAAAATTTATAATCTCATCATCGCTTAAGTTGGTATTGCCTAGATTGTTTTCTTTATATTCAACTTCTCCTTTTCTTAAGAGATCTCTTGGAGATATTCTTAACTTTAGAATAATATTTTTTAATTCTTGATATGTAATTTTTTTTTCTAAATAAAATATAACTGTTGGTTCAATATTATTATTTTTTATCAAATCTAATGTTTTTCTAGATTTTGTACATCTTGGATTATGATATATTGTTATTTCTGACATTTGTCTACTCCCACTCTATTGTTCCTGGTGGTTTACTAGTAATATCATAAACTACTCTCGAGATTTTAGGTACTTCATTTACAATTCTCGTGGATATTCTATTTAATAATTTGTAGGGTAATTGACTTATATTAGCCGTCATAAAATCTATTGTCTTGACAGCTCTAATTGCAATTACATAGTTATATTGTCTTTGATCACCCATAACCCCAACAGATTTAATTGGTAAAAAGATTGCTAATGCTTGACTAATTTTATTATAAAAACCACTATTTTTTATTTCTTCAATAAATATTGAATCTACATCTTGTAATATATTAACTTTCTCTTTGGTTACTTCACCTATTATCCTGACTGCTAAACCTGGACCTGGAAATGGATGTCGATTAAGCAATGATTGAGGTAATAATAAAATCTTTCCAATTTTCCTTACCTCATCTTTAAATAACTTTCGTATAGGTTCAACTAATTTAAAATTCATTTTTTTTGGTAATCCACCAACGTTATGGTGGGATTTAATTACATCAGATTTCTTACTATCTGATGAAGATTCAATAACATCAGGGTATATTGTTCCTTGTGCAAGATATTTTATATTCTTATATTTTTTAGATTCAGATTCAAAAACTCTAATAAAAGTTTCACCGATGATTTTTCGTTTTTTCTCAGGATCAGTAATGTTTTCCAGTTTTTTTAAAAAAATATTTTCAGCATTAATTATATTCAGTTTTATTTTTAATTTACTCTCAATATTAGATTTAACCTCTGCAACCTCACCCTTTCTCATCAAGCCAGTATTTATAAACATACACTTTAATTGCTTACCTATTGCTTTATTAAGTAATGCTGCTAATACAGTTGAATCTACACCGCCTGATAAAGCTAAGAGAACTTGATTATTTCTTACAGTGTTTTGTATATTCTTGATTGACTCGCTAATTATATTTTTTGATGTCCAAGATCGTGTACAGTTACATATGTTGAATAAAAAATTACTAATGATAAGTTTTCCTTGTTGTGTATGTGTTACCTCCGGATGAAATTGAAGTCCAAAAATTTTCTTATTTTTATGGGCAAAAGCAGATATTTTACTATTTGTAGAGCTACCAATGCTAATAAAATTTCTAGGTATTTTTATTACTTTATCTGAATGACTCATCCATACATCTAATTTCTTTTTAAGTTTCTTATTATCAAATAAACTAGAAGATTTATTTCTGGAAAATGTTGCATGTCCAAATTCTCTTTTTGAAGATGATGTTACAGTTCCTTTAAAGTTATCTGCTATTAATTGCATCCCGTAGCAAATACCTAATATAGGTATATCTAAATCAAAAATAGATTTAGTAACTCGAAGTTTTTTCTTACCAATAACTGATTCTGGCCCTCCTGTTAAAACTATACCTTTTGGATTAATCTTTATGATTTCTTTTAGATTAATATTATGAGGTTTTACAATACTGTAGACATTTTGTTCTCTCACTCTTCTTGCGATAAGTTGTGTATATTGAGAACCAAAATCTATAATAAGAATAGTGTCAGGGTTTTTGTTTTGCATATTATCTTGGTTGATAATTTGGGGGTTCTTTTACAATATCTACATCATGAATATGACTTTCTTGTTTAGCAGAAGTACTAATTTTAATAAATGTAGTATTCTTTTGCATCTTATCAAGATCTTTGCATCCAACATACCCCATACTTGATTTCAATCCTCCAATAAGCTGATGGAGTATTGTTTTCATAGTTCCTTTGTATGGAACCCTTCCTTCAATTCCTTCAGGAACTAATTTTGAAGGTGCAGCCTTTGTATCCTGATTATATCTATCTCGCGAACCTTTTTGCATTGCACCAATAGACCCCATTCCTCTATATGATTTATATGTACGTCCTTCAAACATTTCAACATCTCCTGGAGATTCATCTGTCCCTGCTAACAGACCTCCTAACATGACTGCATCAGCTCCAGCAGAGATTGCTTTAGCAATATCACCTGAATAACGAATACCGCCATCAGCAATTAATGGTATTTTTTGCTTTTTAGCATATCTCGCAACATCCAATATTGCTGATAATTGCGGAACACCAACACCCGCTACAATTCTTGTTGTACAAATTGACCCTGGACCAATTCCAACTTTGATAGCATCTGCTCCTGCATTGATTAAATCTTTAGCTGCTGCTTCTGTTGCTATATTGCCAGCAATTATTTGTTGTTGAGGATATTTCTTTTTAAGATGTTTAAGCATTTTAATTACAAGTTTTGAATGACCATGAGCAGTATCAATAACAATTACATCAGCTCCCTGATAAATTAGCTCATCAGCTCTATCCATTGATTCGATATTGGTACCAATAGCAGCACCAACTATAAGACTGCCATTAGAATCTTTAGAGGCATTAGGGTAAGTTGTAGATTTTTGTATATCTTTAAATGTAATCATTCCTTTTAGCTCATTTTTATTATTAACTATGAGTATTTTTTCAATTCTATTTTTTCTCAACGCAGCAATTACTTCTTTTTTTGTATAATTTTCAGAAACGGTAATTAATTTATTTTTCGGAGTCATTATTTTTGAAATTTTAAGATCAAGGTTATCAACAAACCTTAAGTCTCTATTTGTAACAATTCCAGCTAATTTATTATTCTCAACAATCGGTACACCTGAAATTTTATATTTTTTAGTTATGTCATATATTTCTTTTACTGTCATTGATGGGGAAGCTGTAACTGGGTCATTGATGACTCCGCTTTCATGTTTTTTAACAAACCTTATTTGACGAGCCTGTTCTTCTATTGACATATTCTTATGAATAATTCCAATTCCCCCTTCACTAGCAAGGGAAATGGCCATTTCAGCTTCTGTGACTGTATCCATTGCAGCAGACAATATTGGTATTTTTAATGAAATTGTACTCGTTAATCGTGTTGCTAAACTTACATCACTAGGAAGTATTTCTGAATATTGCGGCACTAAGAGAACATCATCGAACGCCAGTCCCTGTTCTAAAGGGTTTGGGTATTTACTTTCTTTATTTTTAGAAGTTCCCATTCTATATTATACATATTAAAATTATTATAGGAAATAGTTTATATATGAAAAATCATAACGATCCAATCAGTGTCACAGAACTCAATACCATCATGCATGATGTAGTAGATGCAGCATTCGACTATCCCGTGTCAGTAATCGGTGAAATTAACAATGCAATGATTTCTGCAAATGGACATGAATTTTTCACATTAAAAGATGAATCATCATCAATAAGGTGTATAAGATATGCTAGCTTAGTTTTCGAAAAAAATATAATTGAGTATGAAAATAAAGAAGTAATTATAACTGGAGACATTAATTATTACGTACCTCAATACGGAAAAGAATCTTTTGGTCAAGTTATTGTTTCAAAAATTGTTGAATATGGAGAAGGAAAATTAAAAGAAATTATAGAAGCAACAAGAAAGAAATTAGAAAATGAAGGCTTATTTGAAAAAGAGAATAAATTAACTCTACCTAAGTTTCCAATGTGCATAGGCGTAATTACTTCTAAAGATAGCGATGCTCTACAAGATGTTTTATCAAGATTGAAAGACCGTTTTCCTATCAGTAATATAATAATTTATCCCACACTAGTACAAGGAAAAGATGCACCCAAAAATATTATTAATCAAATAAAAAAAGCAAATCTTGATAAATTATGTGATGTCTTAATGTTAGTTAGAGGTGGTGGGTCATTAGAAGATTTAATGTGCTTTAATGATGAAGACTTAGCAAGAATAATTTATAAATCAGATATCCCTACTATCACTGGAATTGGACATCAACCTGATATCACAATTGCTGATTATGTAGCTGATGTATCAGCTGAAACACCAACAGCTGCGGCAGAAAGAATTACGCCTGATAAAAAAGATTTACTAAAAAATTTAATTGAATATGAATTGCATTTGTCTGAAAAGAGTAAATCTATGTTACAAAATATTACACTTAAACTACATTTTTTAAAATCAGAAATAGAGAAGTTTAATCCTAAAAAATTAATTAATGAAATGAAATTAAACTATCATAATAAAGATAAAGAAATTAGATATACAACCAAGAACATTATAGATAATAAAATAAACAGCTGCAATATCATGACTAAAAATCTTGGTTTAGTTTCAAAATTTTTGAAAAATAAACTTGGTACTATGCAACAAAATGAGTCCGTATTAAAGATGAATTTATCGACTAAATTGAATAGTCTATTCAATTTAAAAAAGAATCATTTTATGAGCCTCAGTAAAGAGATATTAAACTTAAATCCAAATAAAATACTTAAAAAAGGATTTGCTATCATAAGAAATCGACGAGGAGAAATCATTAAAAAAAAGATAGATTTGATGAATACTTCCTTATTTACAGCTGAATTTCATGATGGAAAAGTAAAAATTGAGACAAAAAAATAAAAAAAACTTGATATCATAACTATCAACATGCAGAATAATCTATTTATAGATGATTAAGAAGATTTCAAAAACTAAAGACTTATACAAATTTCTTGATTTTAAGCCATATAAGGCCTCAAAAGGTGAAGAATATATGTCACCTGATCAAATTAAACATTTTCAGTATATTCTATATGAATGGAAGAAATTGTTAATGAAAGAGGTTGATAAAACTGTGGCACATATGAAACAAGATTCATCAAAATTATCAGATCCTAATGATGCAGCAACCCAAGAAGAGGAATTTAGATTAGAATTAAGAACACGTGATAGGGAAAGAAAACTGATTATGAAAATTGATCAAGCATTGCAAAGAATTGAAGAAGGTACATATGGGTTTTGTGAAGATACTGGAGATGAAATAGGAATTAAGAGGTTAGAAGCGAGACCAATAGCTACATTATCTATCGAAGCGCAAGAAAGACATGAAAAGTTAGAAAAAACACGGATGGACTAATGAGTATTCTACATGAAAAATATAGAATCAAGTCTTAAAGAATTAAGAAGTTATTCTCCTCCGAAAAAATTCTCTGAAACAAGTAGATTAACTAACTCTAATTTAAAATTACTTTATGACAAATTTAATCAAAATCCAGAAAAATTTTGGAGTGATTTGGCATCTGAAGAAATTACTTGGATTAAAAAATTTAATAATATAAAAACCGGTATAAAACCATTTACTCAGTGGTTTGGTGATGGAACTCTTAATGTTTCAGCAAATTGTTTAGATCGTCATCTAGAAAACTATAAAAACAAAATAAGTATTAAACATGTAACTGAAGAAAATGAAATAAAACAAATAACTTATCAGGATTTATATGAAAAAGTTAATACTTTTAGTGCAGCTCTATTAAAAATTGGATTAAATCGTCAGGATAGAGTTATTATATATATGCCTACAATACCAGAATCTATAATCACAATGTTGGCTTGTGCTAGATTAGGATTAATACATTCAGTGGTTTTTGCAGGTTTTTCGGCAGAATCTCTAAAAGATAGAATTAATGACTGTAAAGCAAAAATAGTTATAACCGTTGATTCATTCAAGAGAAATGGTAAATCAATTAGAACTAAAGAGACAGTTGATTTGGCAATTTCTTTAGGTTGTCCATCTGTAAAAAATTGTATTATTTACAAGAATTCATCAGAAAAAATTTCATTTAAAAAAGACTTTGATTTATGGTGGCATGATATTGTCGAATCAGATTTTATTTTCACAAAACCAGTAGAAATGAATTCAGAAGATTTTTTATTTATCCTATATACATCTGGTTCAACTGGTAAACCAAAAGGTATAGTTCATTCGACTGCTGGTTATTTACTAAATTGCATTTTGACAAACAAATGGGTTTTTGATTTAAATATAAAAGACATATTTTGGTGTACAGCTGATATAGGATGGATAACAGGACATAGTTATGTTGTTTATGGTCCGTTAGCAACAGGTTCTACTATCTTAATTTATGATGGCGCACCAACTTATCCTGCGGGTGATAGGTTTTGGAATATAATAGATGAAAATAAGGTTACAGTTTTTTATACAGCACCAACAGCAATTAGAACATTAATGAAATTAGGAGATCAATTACCTAAAAAACATGATTTGAGCTCATTAAGATTATTAGGTACTGTTGGTGAACCTATTAATCCTGAAGCTTGGATGTGGTATTACAAAAATATTGGACAAGGACAATGTCCGATAGTAGATACATGGTGGCAAACTGAAACCGGAGCAAAT
>CAYFGJ010000029.1:0-12123 GCA_964342835.1 uncultured Ectothiorhodospiraceae bacterium
CACCATAATATCTTTTTGAAGGATAACCTTCTGCATATTTATTTGTTAGCAGAGAACCTTGTGCTTCTAATACTCTTGGACTAGCATAATTTTCAGATGCTATTAACTCAATATGTTCCTCTTGTCTTCTAATCTCTTTTTTTATCGCATCATTTAGCTCGTTATCAAAGCCAGCTATTTTCATATCCACACTAAACATAAAAACTCCATTAAATATTGAAACATTGAAATATTAACATTTAATGTCTTTTTTGTAACTATGTTTCTATTCCAATATTATTGTCTTCGGATTTTATTTTAGGGGTAAAACTAGTATTTATGTCATAATTTTTAATATTTTGTATATATTTACTGGTTATCTCCCAAATAGGTTTCCCAGATTCCTCTTGATTAACGCTTGCCCATCCACTTACTTTATATGATTTATGTGGTTGTATTTTTTTTCCATTAGATAACTCTAAATTGGAGATACGATTATTAAAAGATGCTTGAGGAGTAATAGTATATTTAATTCCTTTTGTTCTAACCATATCTCCCCCTTGTTGTAAATATGGATCAGGATTGAATAAATTATCAGCCACATCTTCTAATATTGTTTTTATTAGTTTTCCTGACATTTCTCTAGTATATGTATTTGGATAAGTGATAGCTGTATGATTATATATCTTTCATTCTTATTTGTTCACCTGCTAATACAGTTGTTCCCCATCTAAATCCCGGTGACAATGAAATCTCAGTATCAAGTACAGTATTCATTGCATCGCACAATAAATTATCAAAAGTGCCGTTAAAATTACTCCTTCTATATAAAGTAGCGTTAGTTCTACCAATACTTTTGTTTAATAATAAATTATGAGGATTGTTTTTTTTAATAATTAAATTATTCATTGTATGCGAAGGTTTTATTAAATCAGAGAAAATAGGAATTAATCTATATTTATAATCAAATGAATGATTTTTAATCTTCAAATCTAAAGATGAAATAAATTTACCATTGCAACCAGAATTAATAATAAGTGTTCTTCCGGTATTATTTACTATTTCAAGAGGTTTAGGTAATACATCATGTGTATGACCTCCAAAGATTATATCTAACCCAGAGACATTTTGTGCAATTTTTTTATCTACATCTACCCCATTATGAGAAAGTAAAACGGTTAAAGATGTTTTTTCTGTATTTTTAATTTGATTGACTAATTTTTGCAACTCTTTTTCTTTTATTCCAAAAGTTAAATTTGGAATAAATCGTTTAGGATTAGCTATAGGAGTATATGGAAACGCCTGACCAATAATGGCTATTTTCACATTATTTATTTCTTTTATTGTATATGGTTTTTGATAATGATTATCTTCATCTATAGGCTCAATATCATTAAAAATAGCTTCTTCATTCAACATTATATTTTGGGCAACAAAATCTCCTTTAAACAAAGAAATATTTTCTAAAAATATTTTTTCTCCATATGTGAATTCCCAATGTCCAGTCATAACATCAACACCTAAAAGGTTTGAAGCTTCAACCATATCTTTACCATTTTCTAGTAATGAAAGACCAGTTCCTTGCCAAGTATCTCCACCATCAAGTAAAAGACAATTATTATTAGACTCCTCCCTCAATTGATCAATAATAGTTTTTAAATACGCATAACCACCAATCTTTCCATATTTACTTGCTAAAATATTAAAATTTAAATATGTATATGCGTGTTTATATATATCATTATCTATACCGTAATATTTTAAAAATTTATTTCCAACAATATGCGGAGGTTTATTTTTATTAACACCTACGCCTATATTGTAATTTGGTTCTCTAAAATAATTTGGCTCTAATTGTGCATGTGTATCTGTAATATGCAACAGTCTGATGTCTCCATATTTTTCAAAATTATATATATTGGAATTATTTGCATAACTTTTTTGTATAATTCCAGAAAAATATGTTGCTAGTAGTAATTGTAAAAAATCTCTTCTATTCATTTTTATATAATGGAAATAATTTAATAAATATAATTAATAAAAATAAAAATACATAAATATAAAATAACATATAATCAGCTTTAATTATCATATTATAATGGATAAACGAAAAAACTATAATTATATAAATTGAACGATGTATTAAATGCCAATAAGATTTAGTAAGATTTTTTATATAGTCAATTGAAGTAATTGCAAGGGGAATAAATAGAAGCAGAGCTATATAACCGCTTTGAATATACTTTCGGAATAATAAGTCATCTAAAAGCAACTTAGTATTAAAATTATTATCAAAAACATATAGAAAAAAATGAATTAGTGTACAGAAAAAAGTAATAAGGCCTAGAATTTTTCTATCTATATATTGATTAGATTTCTTATAAAGTGGCAATGATAGTATTAAAAGAAGATAAATTAATACAATATACCCAGTCATCTTTATGATATATGACATAAGATCAAAAATGAGGTTATCAATTAAAGGATATATAAAAATAAAAACAATAGGAATGTTAAAATAAAAAAGAGTTTTTAATTTTATAGACATAAACTAAAAGTTTTTCTTCAAATCCATTCCGTCATACATATGAGAAACAAATTTACTATAACCATTAAACATTTTAGTATCTCTTTTTCTAAATTCCCCTATTCTTCTTTCTCTTGCTTGACTCCATCTAGGGTGTGAGACATATGGATTTACATTCGAATAAAAACCATACTCATTTGGTGTTTGCTGGTTCCATGTACATATAGGTTGTTTTTCTACAAGTTTAATTTTTACAATAGATTTTATGCTTTTAAATCCATACTTCCAAGGAACAATAAGTCTTATGGGGGAACCGTTTTGATTTGGTAATACTCTTCCATAAAGTCCTACAGAGATAATAGTTAATGGATTCATTGCTTCATCCATACGTAGTCCTTCCCTATATGGCCAATTTAAAATTTCTCGTTTTTGTCCAGGTAAATTTTCACGATCCAGGATAGATTCAAACGCAACATATTTAGCTTTAGATGTTGGTTTTGATAATTTAATAATTTTATTTAATTCAAATCCAATCCACGGAATTACCATAGACCATGCTTCTACACATCTAAGCCTATAAATACGTTCTTCTAACTGAAATTTTTTTAATAAATCATCAGTTTTAATAACAAAACTATTTTCTACTTCTCCTTCAATTGATAATTTCCAATTATCCGTGTTTAATTTATTTGCATTTAACATGGGATCTCTTTTCCCCGTTCCTAATTCATAGAAATTGTTATAGGATGTAATTTGTTTGATAGTATTTGTTTGTTCATTTGAACTGTATTCAATATCTTTCTTAAAAGATAAATCATTGTTTTTAGCAGCTAATAAATTTGATAGTGTTAAAAAAGAGAAAGCAATAGATGATTTAATAATTTTTCTTCTATTATGAAAAAGTTTTTCGTTAGTTATTTGATTTTCTTTTACAATATTATATTTTGACATTTATTTAATCCATTCTCTTGTATTATAAAACAATTTTTTCCATGGTGATATTTTCCATTCTTCTGGTGCCCAAGAAAAATTTGACAAACTAAACAATCGTTCAGGATGAGGCATCATTATATTTATCCTACCATCTTTATTACAAAATCCAGTTGCTCCATCTATAGATCCATTTGGGTTAAATGGGTATTGCTCTGTATTTTTCCCATTTAATGAGTATTTCATTGTTACTTGTTTGAGTTGTTTTTTATTTTGAATGTCTATTCTTCCTTCACCATGTGACACAATAATAGGAATCATCGATCCTTCCATATCCTTAAATAATATAGAGTTAGATTTAGTTATATTGACATTAACTTGTCGTGCTTCAAATTGATTGGATTTATTTTGAACAAATTTTGGCCAGTGTGTCGCACCTGGAATCAGATGTTTGAGATGGGAAAGCATTTGACATCCATTGCAGACACCTAATACAAACTTATGCTTGTTATGAAAAAACTTGTACATATTAGACGAAAGATAATCATTATATAAAATTTTATTCGCCCACCCATAACCTGCTCCTAATACATCTCCAAAAGAAAAACCTCCACAAATTGCTAGACCATCAAATGTTTGTAATCTAGATGGATTATCAGTTAAGTCATTAGTATGCAAATCAAAACAATCAAAACCGGATTGTATGAATGAATTAGCCATCTCTTTATGGCCATTGGTCCCTTGTTCTCTGAATATAGCAACTTTTGGTTTATTTTTAAGATTTAAATATATTTTAGATATAGGTTTATGTTTAAAAGTTATATAAGGGTTATATGTAAGTGGCGTTTGTTTTTTGATTTCATATTCAGCTTCTGCTGTAGAAGAATTATCTCTTATGGATTGTATCTTATAGGACAAATAACTCCAATACGCTCTGAGAGAACTCAAAGATATAAAAATTGGTTTTTTAGTTGCAATATAACAAAATTGATTTGTATTTCCACTTTGAAGATCTGAGAATATATCTCCAATACGTTTTGTTTGTTTAGTGAGTAGATATGATTTAATTATCTTTTCAAACTTTTCTATATCAGAATCATTAACAGCTACAACACAACCTAATTCTTCATTAAACAAATATTCAATTAATTTAGTATCAGAAAACTTTCCAAGATCCTTTTCATCTATTGAGAAAGATGAATTTGATGCAAAAGCCATTTCAGATAAAGTTACAAATAATCCTCCATCAGATTTATCATGATAAGCATTAATTATTTTGTTTTTAATTAGTTTTTGTATGCAATTAAAGAAATTAATAATAAGGTTTATATTGTCTAATTTGGGTATATCTTGATCTATAATGTTAAGTGATTGATGTAATGCTGATCCACCCATTCTATTTTTACCTGAACCAAGATCAATGAGATATAAATTTTGAGAATCTTTGCAATACGGAGTTATGTGTAAATTGACATCTTGAATTGATGAAAAGGCAGATAGTACTAGGCTGACAGGGCTTTCTACTACATATTCTTTTTGATTATTCATCCATGTGGTATTCATTGATAGAGAATCTTTTCCAACTGGAATTGTTATATTAGTTTTTTTAGAAAGTTGTGCAAGTTTTGATACAGCATCATAAAGTGATTTTAACTCATTATTGTTTGTTGATGATGCCATCCAATTTGCAGACATTTTAATTTTAGATATATCACCTATATAGGTGGATGCAATATTTGTTAATACTTCACCAAAGATCATTCCAACAGATGCAGAAGAATCTGTAATGGCAATATTAGGTTTTTCACCAATTGTCATAGTCTGTCCTGATTTAGAATTTAAGTCTGTCTTAGTGATAGCAACATTTGAGACAGGTACTTGAAATGGTCCTACCATTTGATCTCTTACTACTAACCCAGAAACAGATCTGTCTCCAATAGTAATTAAAAAACTTTTGTCGGATACAGATGGCATCATAAGCACATGTTCTATACATCTTATAATATCAGGATATTTAAATTTAGATTTATTAATAACAGTCCGACTATTACTATTTATTTTAATTGGTGTTATAGGTGGTTTACCTAATAAATAAGACATAGGTATGTCTATTGGTGTTTCATTATAATAACTAACTATTAATCTTTTCTCGGTGGTTACATTACCTATCAAATAATATGGACAATTTTCTCTTTTACATATTTCACTAAATATCTTCATGTTAAGTGAAGACAATACAACAACATATCTCTCTTGAGATTCATTACACCAAATTTCTAATGGTGACATATTTTTCTCTGCATTTATTACTTTATCTAAATAAATACGTGCTCCTTTTTTAGATTCATTAACTATTTCTGGAATTGCATTACTAAGACCCCCAGCACCTACATCATGAATACTCTTTATTGGATTATGTTTCATGTAAGTGCATTCATTAATGACTTCTTGGCATCTTCTTTGTATTTCTGCATTATCACGTTGAACAGAGGCATAATCCAAAGCTTTTGAACTTTTTCCTGACTTGAGTGATGAAGCAGCACCACCTCCTAGTCCAATTTTATATGAATAGCCACCGATAATGACAATACAATCATTATTATTTAATTTTTCTTTTTTACTAAGATTTATATTTATTTTTCCAATACCACCTGCAATCATTATTGGTTTATGAAATCCCATGTATTTTTTTGTTTTAGAATTATTTATCATTTCAAATTCCATTGTTCTGAAATATCCAAAGATATTAGGTCTACCGAATTCATTGTTATACCTAGCAGCTCCAATTGGAGCGTCAATTATTATATCTAGCGCACTTTTAATTCTCTCAGGATAAGAAATTGATTTTTTCTCCCAAGGTAATACGGCATCTTTAATATTTAAATTTGATAAAGTAAAACCACAGAAACCAATTTTTGGTGTTGACCCTCTTCCAGTTGCACCTTCATCTCTTATTTCACCACCAGATCCTGTTGCAGCACCATGATATGGTGAGATAGCAGTAGGGTGATTATGCGTTTCTGCCTTTATAATATAAGCTTCATTATTATTCTTACTTATATATTTTTTATCTGCATTCAATATTAAATCTGAAGTTTTATAACCTTTTATAATTGAAGAATTGTCTGTATATGCAGATATAACATCTTTGTTAATTTTTTGATATGTTGATTTAATATGTGAAAATAAAGTCTTTTTCTTTTTTATTTGATCTATATAATAATCTGAATTAAATATTTTATGTCTGCAGTGTTCAGAATTAATCTGTGAAAACATCATTAATTCTACATCGGTTGGATCACGCTTTAATTTTCTATAAATATTTTTTAAATATACAATTTCATTGTTTGATAATGCTAATGACATTAAATCAGCATAATTTTTAATTTTATTGATTTTAATTATTTGGTGTTTTTGTTTTTCATCTTTTATCTCTTTATTAAAATATTTTCTAATTGAGTCTATATTGTTAATCCTTATTTCAGTCATTTTATCTATATGGACGGATTTATTTGTCTGGCTGCTTCTAACTCTTCCTGTGTATCCTGTCCAATTTCTACCAACTTCAATCTCTATATCATCTGGCAAATCACAAGACTTGATAACATCTGTAGCTTTACTGGACCATGGTGACAAGAAATTTGACCGATTAAATACTCCTCCGACGTTTCTTTCTTCCATAAGATTTTTTTTATATTTAGCTGTAAGTATTATTTCGAGTTTTTTAATATCTTTATTATCAAGAGTTTCTGCAGTTCTAACCCTATAAATCATAGAATAATATGAGTTTTTGTGCTCTTTTTTGAAGAAATATTGCATATACTAGTATAAATATAGTAATACAATTTGATTGTTTTTTCTAAATTATGTATAACTAATGAACTAAACTTCAGGGGGCGACCTGGCTTCGACGTGGGTTGCGATACCAGAGGTGCATGTCGAGTTTTCAGTATCTCGTTAATCTGCTGAGAAAATATAAACGCAGAAAATAAAACTTTTGCACTAGCAGCCTAACTGCCGCTAGCCTCTTTCAAAGTATGCTTATATGCTCTGAAATGAGGTCATTTTAATAAGCTCGTGGCTTATAATCTTGTTGGTGAGCCATTAAATTAAAACAAGATATGTATTATGTAGGATGTTTGTAACCAGCATAATAATGAAATTTAAAACAAACTAAACATGTAGTACCAATGGCTGAACGCTCTCGGACGCGGGTTCGATTCCCGCCGCCTCCAACAAAATAACTATAAAGATTTGATAAGATCAATAAAATACATAAATGCAGTACTAGTTGAAGTAAAAAATTTTGAGTCATTATACTCATCATTAAATTTGTTATATAAGAAGAATTCCCAAGTTGTATATATTTCAGAACCTTCTTCGGTGGTATAATCTTGAAGAATCAAAGTTAAAACAAGATTATTTTTTTTGGAAACATATTTAATTGCGCAAGCACTAACCGAATAATCACATTTTTGTATAAATATATTATTCAGATATTTTTCATATTGACTTTTAAAATATTTACGTTTTGCGCGTAAGTTTTTTAGATAAAGATTTTTATGTTTTGGTTCATTTGTATATAATAATTTATTACGTTTTTTCTTTAATTCATCAAAAAAAATTTTAACCATGATATATAGTTCTAGAAATTTTTCTAAATATTCTATAAATAATAGATATAGAATAGCTAATCCACCAATTAATTGTTTTAAAATAATCAGTAACGTTATAATTATTATTTGATGAGATAGAGTCTATTATTCTACCAGAATTATTATTAGTTTCTTTTATCATCAGTTCACCATCTTTGCTAGTATATAAATCTAAATTATTATCAAATAATTTTTTAAGTTCCTTTCCTAACCCATTTAGAAATGACTGATCATAATATGAGCTGTTGGGTAAATTCCAAGGTTTGTGTGGATATCCAGCAGGATGAAAACATAGAAGGATAACAGTACTATTATCATTATCATTGTCACTCTGTTTCATACCGTGGAGAGTTTTATTGAAAAAGAAAAGTATGTCACCTTTTTTACCGGTTGCAGGTATAAGGTTTTTTGTAAAAAATTTAATGTTAATTGACTCAAATTTAGATGCAAATTTAAATGGAAGTAAATGTGTTTTTTTATAAAATACTGTGGTTGGATTAGTTGCAGAAATATCATTTAAGAAAATTGAAATTGAAAATTGATAATCGGCATCTGTGTGTAAGCCTACATATGATGATTTATGAGTAGCATTTCTTAATCCGCACGAGTACAGTTTGTAACCATCTCCCAATACCTTATTTAGTATATCTTTGATTTCATTCTTTAATAAAAATTTATTTAGTATATTGTCTACTTCTTTGGAAATTCCTGCAAGATGTCTTACTTTTGTATTGTAATTCGTTTGAATTGTCTCAGAAATATTATATTTCTTGAAATTATTATTATTAAATTTTAATTCAATGTCCTTTTTATCATTTAATAATATTTTTTTACACTCTTCAGTTAAAATTTTAATATCATTCTCTGATAAGATATTAGTTTCAACTGAAAAACCAGTTCGTTTGATTTTATCTAATGTATTTTCTACTGTATTCTGCATTAATTAATTATAACATATAAATTTTTTATCAGTATTGTACTATATCAATATCTATAGCTCTCCATAAAAACCAAGATCCTACGGTTTTATAAGGATTCCAAAGTATGCTTTGTTGGATTAAAAAATCTTTTATATTTGAGTCTTCCTCTAAATGATATATTTTTTTTGTACTATTTATTAATCCTAAATCACCTAAAGGTAAAATGTTTGGTCTATTAAGTTGAAAAATAAGGTACATATGTGCTGTCCATTCTCCTATTCCATATAACCTAGATAATTTTTCTATAATTTTATCATCATCAAGATATATAAAATTATAGATATATGAAGGATTGTTAATATATACTTTTGATAATTCTTTTAAATAAATTACTTTTTTTTCTGATAATCCTGCTTTTCTTAAAATTCTATTAGTATTTTGATTAATGCTTATAGGATTAATCGTACCTAATAATGATTTTAATTTATGAGTAATACTTGCAGCAGCACTAATAGATATTTGTTGTCCTATGATAGCGTTGGCAAGAGTCTGGAAGCTAGTACAAGTTCTTGTTAGATAATCAGATTTTTTAGTTTTTTTAATAATTTCAAATAATGTAGCATCATTATTTTTTATATGATCTATTGCTTTATTCCAATATTTAGGTTTTTGATTATATTTAAGAGACATAATAAAAAAGGGCATAAAGTAATTATGCCCTTTTCTCAATTAACAATGTTAATTATTGATTTTTCATTGTGCTTATACCAAATGGTAAATAAAGTGGGCACCATCCTAGTGAGCCTGTAAATATAGGTATGATTCCAATAAGTGACCACATACCCCAGCCTAAACCAGGTCCCATTACTACAATTGCTATACCAGCAACAATACGTAGTATACGTTCCATACCCCCAATGTTTGTGCACATTGTTTTTGGTGTTGTTCCCATTAGTTCCTCCTATGGTTAACCAATATTATCATGTTAGTAAATATACAAAAAAATTCAATAGTTATTTGTTTGACTTTTTTTTGTAATCATTGATAGCTGCAGTAATAGCATCTTCAGCTAATACAGAACAATGTATTTTTACGGGTGGTAAAGCAAGTTCTTCGGCAATATCAGAATTTTTTATTAACGATGCTTCTGTTATAGATTTTCCTTTAACCCATTCCGTCAAGAGTGAACTAGATGCAATAGCTGATCCACATCCATAAGTTTTAAATTTAGCATCTTCTATTATACCATTATCATCCACTTTAATTTGTAACTTCATTACATCGCCACATGCTGGAGCTCCAACCATTCCTGTTCCTACGTTTTCGTCATTCTTATCGAAAGAACCAACATTTCTTGGTTTTTCATAATGATCTAATACTTTCTTACTATAAGCCATTTATATCTCCGATGTTGATGTTTTTAATTCGTTATTTGATTCATGAACAACATTACCAATATCATCTCTCATCAAACTATCTAATGTAACTGTATCAAGATATGCATAAAGTTTATCATTGAATTTATTCCATATCATGTCATCTTTGCGTTCTGGATTATTACCAACTACAGACTCATTATGAATAGCTTTGATAATTTGTGCCACACTTATCTCATGAGGCGATAATGATAATTTATAACCGCCACCAGGTCCTCTTACACCTGAAACTAGGTTACTTTTTCTTAGAAGAGCAAACAATTGTTCTAAATAAGATAACGATATTCCTTGATATTGAGCAAGTTCTAGTAAAGTCTTTGGTTCTTTCCCGTCGTTCATAGCAATATTTAGCATTGCTTTAATTGCATAACTTCCTTTTGCTGATAATTTCATTTCCATTCTCCGCTAACTGTTATACCTGATAATAATAGTAAGGTATTATTTTCAAGATTTCAAGCTCTACATAGTAATCATAAATCAAAATCTATAGCTAAAATGAGATTTAGAGATATTGCTAATTAGTGGATTAATTTCTAAAAGTTATTGATATATAAAGGGTTTTTTTATGATAGATTTAAGCCATTTAAAAATACCAAAATTAATTTTAATTTTATTGCTTATGCTATCACCAAATTTCTGGTATTGATTCAAGGACTGTACATTTAGTATTTTAGCATCTTTATATAATGTAAATATTAGATGCGGTTTTATATGATATTGCCCATTATGAGCATCATCATTCCAATATTTATAATATAATCTAAAAATTGATGTGTATTTGGAATCAGAGAGAGGTTCGTATTGTAAAGTATATTCTCTATGTTTTATTAGTATAGGTTTTTTGTACATAGATTTTTCATGCAATAATCTAATAATCATACAATAGTTGATTTCATATAATTGCATTAAATGACTAAAATTTAATAATTTGAATTGAGAATTAGATTGCATAATCATATTCTAGCCTTTCTTTTTTTGTTATAATATCTATTCTTTAATTTACAAGTAATATTTATTTATGTCAAAACAAGAACAGATTGAAATGCAAGGTAAGGTAATAGAGACTTTACCTAATACTATGTTTAGAGTTGAACTCGAAAACGGACATGTGGTGACTGCACATATTTCTGGAAAAATCAGGAAACATTATATTCGTATATTGAAAGGTGATACAGTTATGGTCGCATTAACACCCTACGATTTATCTAAAGGAAGAATAATTTTTAGAGATAAATAATTACATATTATTTATGACAGCGTCACCAAAACCTGATGTACTAACAAGTGTGGCTCCTGGAACTAATTTCATAACTTCTTCTTTAATATCTTCAGTTGTATATTTATCAGATTTTCTAGTTCTTATTAATCTTTTGCCAGCTCTAGCTCTAGCTAAGTCATATGTAAGTTGTTTTTTTTGGATTGCGCCTGTAATTCCATTTAAAACATTGTCAGCTGCTTCATTCCAACCAATATGACGTAACATCATTTCACCAGACAAAATGATAGATCCAGGATTAACTCTATTTTTTCCTGCAAATGATTCTGCTGACCCGTGTGTTGCTTCAAAAATAGCAATACCATCACCCATATTTCCACCTGGAGCAATTCCTATACCTCCAACTTGTGCAGCTAAAGCATCAGAAATATAATCACCATTTAAATTAAGTGTTGCAATA
>CAYFGJ010000030.1:0-11406 GCA_964342835.1 uncultured Ectothiorhodospiraceae bacterium
ATAAATGGAAATGGAAATGGAAATGGTAATGGAAATGGACATGACAAAGAGGCCTTATATTTTTATGGTACTGAAACAGGAGCATTCGCATGTTTAGATGGATTTAGTGAACACGCAAAAATGCAAATGGAAGGTAGAGAAATTGGGTATAACAAGTTTGCTGGTACTAATGCAAGACAGATTGTACCCGTAACTGATTATGCTGAAATATCTACTGGATCTGAATTAGATATACTTCTTTATCTAAATAATTATGATTTAATCGCTCCAGGTCAAAATTGCATGAATGTAGATATTGATGTTGATGAAGCCCTTGACCATTTCAGAAAAGGAGCAAGAGTTGCAGCTGGAAGTACTCAAACACATAGAGGAAAAGTGGAAATAAGTTACTGGGCAAACCCATTTCCTTTGTTAAAGGATAAAGAATGGAAAACACTACCAGAGCATCAAGACCTGTGTGATATGTTTGAAAAAATAGAGGATAAATTCTTTACACAGATAAAGAAAAGAGTAAAACAAGGAAAGATGAAAATTGGAGTAGCTCATAGCATGTTAATGGCAGGTGTTTATGAAAACAATACTGATAGTGAACTTAAGAAGCATTCGTTTGATAACAGAGATATGGTTGAGCATGAAGGACCAGAAAGAGCTGCTAGAGATATGATAAGCTTAATAAAAAAAGCTGCAATTGAGAAAAGAAAAATTGCAGGAAATGATGTTAAAGAAGTTAGCATTACTATTGCTACGGTTGGTGATAGTAGAACCGGTAAATCTGAAATGGCTGAAAAGATGGAAGGCGTTTTAAATATGAGTCTTATATAAAAGCTTGACTTATTTTTAAAAGGACTTATCATTGTTTTATCAAATAACCAAATCTAGTCAAAAATTCAACCTAATAAATTTCATTAATTGGAGGAATATAATAAGTGAGTAGTGTTATAGAAGTAACAGATGATACATTTGACGAACAAGTGTTAAATTCTGATACGCCTGTTTTGCTTGATTTTTGGGCTGAGTGGTGTGGTCCTTGTAAAATATTAGGACCTGTTATAGAAGAAGTTTCCAAAGATTATGAATCTAAGATAAAATTTGCAAAACTTAATATAGATCAAAACCCTAGTAACACTCAAAAATTTCAAATAAGAGGTATCCCTACACTAGTATTATTTAAAAATGGAAGTGCAGCAGCAACTCATGTAGGAGTGCTAACAAAAACTGAACTAACATCATTTTTAGATAAGAATATATAAAACTAATATATGAGAATTTTTTACTAAAACTAACAAACAGCCATGAATCTATCAGAACTTAAAGAAAAACCTATCCAAGAATTAGTACAAATTGCTGAACAAATGGGTGCTGAAAATGTAAGCCGATTAAGAAAGCAAGATGTAATTTTTACTATATTAAAAAGTCATTCATCAAGCGGTGAAGATATTTCTGGCGGCGGCGTTTTAGAAATACTACAAGATGGTTTTGGTTTTTTAAGGGCATCAGGTAGTTCATATTTGGCAGGACCTGATGATATTTATGTATCACCTAGCCAAATAAGAAAATTTGGCCTAAGAACAGGTGACACTGTTACAGGAAAAATAAGGCCTCCGAAAGAAGGTGAACGTTATTTTGCGTTACTTAAAGTTGATAATGTAAATTTTGAAAATTCAGATAATTCTAAAAATAAAATTTTATTTGAAAATTTAACACCATTACATGCTAATGAAAGATTACGTTTGGAAAGGGGAAATGGAAGTACTGAAGATATTTCAGCAAGACTGATTGATATAGCATCACCTATTGGAAAAGGACAAAGAGGATTAATTATATCTCCTCCAAAAGCCGGTAAGACAATAATGCTCCAGAATATTGCACAAAGTTTGATCACTAATAACCCTGATTCTATATTAATTGTTTTATTGATTGATGAAAGACCTGAAGAAGTAACAGAAATGTCAAGAATGGTCAAAGGAGAGGTCGTAGCGAGCACATTTGATGAACCTGCACATCGACATGTTCAAGTTGCCGAAATGGTTATTGAGAAAGCAAAAAGATTAGTGGAACATAAAAAAGATGTAGTTATTTTATTAGATTCAATAACAAGATTGGCCAGAGCTTATAATACACTAGCTCCATCATCTGGTAAGGTACTTACAGGGGGTGTAGATGCAAATGCTCTTACAAAACCAAAAAAATTCTTTGGTGCAGCAAGAAATGTAGAAGAAGGTGGTAGCTTGACTATTCTTGCTACTGCATTAATTGATACTGGTTCTAAAATGGATGAAGTAATTTATGAAGAATTTAAAGGGACAGGAAATATGGAAGTACATTTAGACAGAAGAATAGCTGAAAAAAGAATATATCCAGCTATTAATATAAATAGATCTGGAACGAGAAGAGAAGAATTATTAACTACACCAGATGAATTACAAAAAATATGGATTTTAAGAAAGGTTCTTCATTCAATGGACGAATTAGATGCCATGGAATTCATGTTAGGAAAACTTCAATCGTCTAAAACTAACTCAGAATTTTTTGAGTCTATGAAAAAATAATTAATTACCTATATCTTCTCTAAAAAATATCAAATCTTTATTTTCTTTCGTAAAATCTTCATCTTCAAAAGCTTTGATTTTCTTAATGTTGTCATAAGCAAGTTTTACTGCTGTTTCTTTATCTTTTGCTACAGCATTTACCGAAAGAATTCTCCCGCCAATAACTTTTATTTTTCCATTAAAAATTATAGTACCCGAATGAAAGATTTTTAGATATGGTTTTTCTATCACACTAGATATATCTAAGAAATAATTTTTTTTATAATCATCAGGATATCCTTTAGATGCTAAAACAACTGTACAACTATATTGATATTCTGATGAAAATTTTGATGGTTCTATTGGTGGCGGTGGCATAATTCCATATTCTTGATTTTCATATAAGATCATATCTAGGAGATCTATATTTTCATTATTTAAAGTAACCATTATATTTTGTGTTTCTGGATCACCCAATCTACAATTATATTCTAATACTTTAACTTCACACTCTTGATTTACCATCAACCCAATGTATAAAAAACCTAAATAATTAGAAGAGTATTTTTGGTTTATCGAGTGAATAGTTTTTTCTAAAATTTTTTCTATTTGCATGTTAATTTTAAAAAGAATATTTTTTTTATCAAAAGTAAGAGGATGAGTAACTGCTCCCATTCCTCCAGTATTTGGTCCAGCATTATATTCATCTCTTGATTTGTAATCTTTTATCCAAGGTAGAGCGATTTCATAACCTCTACTATTATAATTACATATATATATGGCTGATAATTCTATGCCTGTTAAAAAGTCTTCTATTACAATCTTTTCAAATCCTTTTTTGTCCATTAATTCATTTACAGCATCTTGAGATTCATCTAATGATTCAGCTATTATGACTCCTTTCCCAGCCGCAAGAGTATCTGCTTTAATAACAATTGGAAATTTTTGTGTTTTTAGATAATCAATCGCCTCATTTTTTTGTGAAAAAGATTTGGCATTAGCAGTTGGTATTCCATTATCAACCATGAATTTTTTTGCAAAAATTTTAGACCCTTCAAGTTGAGCATGTTCTTTTGTTGGACCAAATATCTTCAAATTTTGTTTTTTAAATTCATTAACAATACCATCAACTAAAGGTGCTTCAGGCCCTACAATTGTAATATCAATGCTATTCTTTTTAACAAAATCTATTAATGCGGTTTTATCATTTGAGTTGATATTAACGTTGGTAACTTTATTTTCAAAATATGTACCACCATTACCAGGCGCCACGAATATCTCATTAACTTTATTTGATTTCCCTAATTTCCAAGCAATTGCATGTTCTCTGCCACCCTGACCGATAATAAGTATTTTAAGATTCATTTTAATGTTTAAATACTCTTGTATCAGTGAACACCATAGAAATTTTACATCTATTGGCAACTGCGATTATTTCTTTATCTTTTATTGATCCACCTGGTTGGATTATACATTTTACTCCAATCTTCATTGCCAATTCTACATTATCTTTAAAAGGGAAAAATGCTTCTGATGCCATAACACAATTTTTTAGATTTATTTTATGTGTTTTAGCTTTATTTTTAGCAATATTAGTTGAATCTATTCTACTCATTTGCCCAGCACCAATACCAAGTGTTCTCATATCTTTAGCAAGAACAATCGCATTAGATTTTACAAATCTAGCAACTCTAAATGCGAACAACAAATCATTTATTTGTTCGGTTGAAGGTTTTTTGTTAGTTACAACCTTTAAATCTTTTTTTGTAATTTTTTTAACATCTGTTTCTTGGATTAAAAAATTACTTTTTAAAGATTTCATATCAAAATATTTTTGATTTTTTCCATCTTTTACAGATATTAATCTTACATTTGGTTTTTTTTCAATAATATTAATATAATTTTTAGCAAATTTTGGAGCTATAATTACTTCAACAAATTGATTATTAATTATTTTATTTAATAATTTATTATTAACTTCTCTGTTAAAAGCAATTACACCACCAAATGCTGATATAGGATCAGTTAAAAATGCTTTTTTATACGCTTTCTCAAGTTCATTACATTCAGCAACACCGCACGGATTTGCATGTTTAACTATAACACAAGTTGGTTTATCGAATTGCTGAACACATGAGAATGCACTTTCTGCATCTACCAAGTTATTATAAGATAGTTCTTTACCAAAAATTTGATTAAAATCAAAACCAACATATTCTTTATTTTTAATTGAATATAGTTTACCTGATTGATGTGGATTTTCACCATATCTTAATTCTTGTTTTTTTTCTAAAATTAATTGCAACTTATCAGGAAAAGTATTTTTTTTATTTTTTGATTTATTTGACAAATAATTTGAGATTAGACTGTCATATAATGATGTCTGTTCAAAAACTTTTCTTGCAAGTTCATATCTAGTATTATCAGATACCACACCAAGCTTTTCTATCTCATTAATAACTTTTTCATAATCATTAGGATCCGTTACTACAGTAACCCTAGAAAAATTCTTAGCAGCAGCTCTCAACATTGTAGGTCCGCCTATATCAATATTTTCTATGGCATTTTGAAATGTTGTATCTTTTTTAGATATAACTGATTCAAATGGATATAAATTTACTATTACCATATCGATCATTTTATAGCTCTTATCGTTTAAGCCTGATAAATCTTTTTTGTTTTTTGCTAAAATTCCAGCATGAATCAATGGATGAAGCGTTTTTACTCTTCCTCCAAGTATTTCATCAAAATTAGTGAATTTTGAAATAGAAATATTATCTATATTATTATCAGTTAAGAATTTTGCTGTTCCACCAGTAGAAAGTATCTGATAATTGTTGTTTATAAGTTTTTTTGCTATTTTATCTATATTTCTTTTATCGGAAACACTTATAAGGACTATTCTTTTTTTATCATCTATAGACATCTGTATTTTAATTTATATCATATTCTTTTATTCTTTTTATAAGTGTTCCTCTGTTAATACCTAAATAACTAGCTGTTTTTGTTACATTTCCTTTATGGTAACTTAAGACTGTAGAAATGAGAGTTTTTTCAGTTTCATTAATGAATAAGCTGTGTAAATTATCAACACCTTCGCCATTCATTTTATTGATATATGAAATAGTCTCTTCTTTTACAGCTCTACTGAGGGAGTTATTATTTAAATTTTTTGTTTTTCTCTTTTTTTTCATTACATTGGAGCACAAGTGAAG
This sequence comes from uncultured Ectothiorhodospiraceae bacterium, assembly GCA_964342835.1. GTDB lineage: Bacteria > Pseudomonadota > Gammaproteobacteria. The sequence goes on from CAYFGJ010000030.1 coordinate 5,744, forward strand.
CCACAAACCGATTTTTGGTGATTTAATGTGAAACCCCATACTATATTACATACAATACAATGACGGATAAAGAGAAAAATAAGAAATTTTTATAGATTAATTAGTATTTAAGTATTCTGTTAAAGAATTGATAGTAAATTTACCATTTACAAAGAAATCACTTGTGAGTAGTTTTTTATGTAGACTTATATTTGTTTTGATTCCATCTATGACAGTCTCATTCAAAGCTTGTAGCATATTTTTTATTGCTGTTTCTCTATTTTCTGCATGAGCAATAATTTTTGCTAAAAGGGAGTCGTAGTTAGATGGGACCTCGTAACCACTGTATATGTGAGCATCCGTTCTAATTCCTGGTCCACCTGGAGCATGAAAAAGATTAATTTTTCCAGGAGAGGGTATAAAGGTTTTTGGGTCTTCAGCATTTATTCTACATTCAATAACATGACCCTTACAATTAATGTCCTCTTGTTTTATTTCTAATTTTTGATTTGAAGATACGAGCATTTGTTGTGCTATCAGGTCTATACCAGTTAATAATTCAGTCACAGGATGTTCAACTTGGATTCTGGTATTCATTTCGATAAAATTAAATTGATTATCTTGATATAAAAATTCAAATGTACCTACACCTGTATAACCAAGTTTTTTACATGCATTTACACAAATCATGCCAATTTTATCAATTAATTTAGGATCGATATTTACAGCTCTTGATTCTTCTATAATTTTTTGATTTCTACGTTGTATTGAACAGTCTCTTTCACTTAAATGTATTGCATTTCCAAAATTATCACATAAAACTTGTATTTCTATATGTCTTGGCTTCTCAAAATATTTTTCAAAATATAAATCTCCATTCCCAAAAGTATTTTCAGCTTCTGTTCTTGTTAAATCCATTGATTTTTGTAAATCTTTTTCACTATGTACAATTTTCATGCCTCTACCACCACCTCCATATATTGCCTTAAGCATTATAGGATAGCCAATTTCTTTAATTTTTTTTAAAATAGATGATGAAATTTTTTCTGGTAGAACTTCATCATAGCCGGGTATACAAGGCACACCCAATTCTTTCATTGCTTGTTTTGCTTTAATTTTATCTCCCATAGTTTTGATAACATTGCTAGATGGTCCAATAAAAATAAATTTATTAGTTTCCACTATTTCAGCAAAAGTTGGAGATTCAGATAAAAATCCGTAACCCGGATGAATTGCATCAGCTTCTGTTAGTTCTGCGGCACTTATAATTGAGGGAATATTGAGGTAGCTTTTTCTTGGATCAGCTGGTCCAATACATACAGATTCATCTGCAAGTTTTACATGTTTCAGTTGTCTATCTGCGGTTGAATGTATTGCAACAGTTTTTATGTTAAGTTTTTTACAGGCACGAAGTATTCTTAATGCTATTTCACCTCTATTGGCTATAAGTACTTTATTTATCATTCTTTATTCTATAATAAAAAGAGGTTGTCCATATTCTACGGGTTCAGCATTTTCTACTAATATTTTTTTTATCATACAATCAGTATCAGCTGTTACCTGATTCATCATTTTCATTGCTTCTAGAATACATACTGTCTCCCCAGCTTTAACTTTTTGTCCTTCTTCTACAAATACTTTAGACTCCGGTGATGCTGCTCTATAAAAAGTGCCGATCATAGGAGAGTTTATTGTTTTTTCATTTGAGGATGTATCACCGATATTATCTCTTGGTGATTCAATTGGTTTATTAGGTTGGAATACATTTTCAGAAACATAGCGATCTTTTTGAGTTGATTTAGCTGAACCTGTTCTCGAGAGTTTTATAGATTCTTCACCTTCTTTAACTTCTATTTCAGCAAGACCAGATTCTTCAAGTAATTCCATTAATTTTTTTATTTTTCTTAAATCCATATTATTTGCCTATGGTATTAATAGCTTCAAGTAGTGCATATTCATATCCTTTTGATCCAAATCCTGTTATGAGACCATGACTTATATCAGTTAAATAGGATTTTTTTCTAAACTCTTCTCTTTCAAAGATATTAGAAATATGAATCTCTATAAAAGATATTTGTGTACTTAAAAAAGTATCTCTTAGAGCAATACTTGTATGAGTTAATGGTCCAGGGTTTATTATAATAAATGCAACCCCATCATTTTTTGCTTTTTGGATAGCATTTATAATTTCATGTTCTGCATTACTTTGTAAAAAATCTATTTTTATATTTGCTTTTTTCGCTATATTACTAAGTTTTTTTTCTACATCTTGTAAACTTTCAGTACCATAAATTTCTGGCTCTCTAGTGCCCAATAGATTCAAATTTGGACCATTTATAACTAAAATTGACACGTTACCCCTATTTTTTTGATTTTATAAGAAGTTAAACGATTTTAATGCTAATTACAAGAAATTAATTGTTTTTTAGAAAAAAGCTTACTTTACGATATTTTTATAATTTAAAACAAAAGTATCCGCATCAATGAAGCCAACTGCTCTAAGATTTTCGATTTCTTTTATATTCTCATTATCGTTAGTAAAAAAAATTAAAGCTGGCGGACCAAACAAATTAAATTTTTTAAGGAAATTTGAGTTATCTTTATTTGATTTAGTTATGTCAAATTTTACTAAATTTAAATTATTCAAAATTGAAACAACTCTTTGATCTCTGAATGTATACTTTTCTAATTCTTTGCATGCTACACACCAATCAGCATACAAATCTACCATTGTAATATTTTTTGATTCTGAAATTTTATTTTCTAATTCACGTGTATTTTCAACTTTATGAAAGTAAATCGTTTCTTTTTTTTCTATAAAGCTTAAATGTGGCGTGAAGTTGGTATTCACATTAGCACCATAAATCAATAAAGCTGAATATAAAATTAATATTGAAGAAATTATTTTGGAAAAATATTTATGCACTCTTATTAACTTAATTTCATTTTTAAAAATAAATAACATTAATATTGGCAAAATAGACCATATATAAGCAGCATGATGAATAGACAATATTCTTTCAAGCAACCATATAGCCACAATTATAAACAACAATCCAAATATTTTATTTACTATTTCTAAGTAAGGGCCTATTTTTTTTAAAAGATTCGTAGCTGATGTACCTAAAATTAACAATGGGATACCCATACCAAAACCTAATGAGAAAAGGGCGAAACCACCTAGAATGAAGTCATTTGTAGATGCTACATATATTAATGCACCTAATAATGGTGCAGTTACACATGGTCCTACAATCAAAGCCGAGAGTGAGCCCATCAAAGCAACACCATAAAATGATCCGGCAGTTAACTTATTACTAGATTCAGTTATTTTATTTTGTATAAAACTAGGCATTTGCAAATTAATAACTTTTAGCATAGATAGAGCTAATAGAATGAAAAGAGTGGAGAATAAAATTATAATATAAGGGTTTTGTATACTTGCTTGAATATTGCTACCAAAAAAAGCGATAATAATACCTAAAATAGCATAGGTGATGGACATAGATATAACATATGTTAATGTTAGCAAGAATGATTTTTTAACAGAAATATTTTTTCCTTGTCCTATTATCAGTCCAGTTAATATCGGTATCATTGGAAAGACACATGGTGTAAAAGCTAATAATATTCCTGCCAACAGGAAAAAAACTATATTGGTAAATATAGACTTTTGTTTTAATGATTCACTTATTCCGATTTGATCAGTCTCAACCATTCCTGTTTTTAAAAAAAATCCTTTACTAGAAGTTTTAGAAATATCGAATGATTTTGTAACTGGCGGATAGCATAGCCCAGCTTCAGCACAACCTTGATAAGTTATGTCTATGGTGTATGATTTATTTGTGTCACCTGATAAAAATATTTGAGCATCTGTATATTTGTAATATACATCAACATCGCCAAAAAATTCATCTTTCTTTTTTTTACCATTTGGCATTATTACTTTTTCAATTTTTATATCAGCATTTTTGATAGAGAATTCGAACATACCCATGTATAAATAATATCCATCATGAATATCCCATGAAACATGTATTATATTTTGTTCTTTTTTATTTAAAGTTGGTATAAATGCTTTATCTGGATGGAGGAATTCAGTTTTATTCTCAAAATTTTTTACATTTTTATCAGCATCTACATTTTTAGTATATAAAAATGTTGACAAAAATAATGAAATTATAACGGAAAAAAATAGTATCTTATTTGCTTTCATTTTCAATCCATCTTAAATATTCTTTTGAACCACCATCAATTTTAATTGATATTATTTCAGGAAGCTCATAGTTATGCAATTTTTTAATTAATCTTTCGATTTTTTTGTAATTATTTTCTTTTGATTTTATACTAATCATCCATTCTTTTTGTTTCTTTATTTTATTCTTCCAGAAATAATAGCTAGTCATTGGTGAATGTATTGATACGCATGAAGATATTTTTTTAGTAATCAGTGTTTTAGCTATTTTCTCTGAAATAGATTTTTTATCGGTCGCTGTTAATGTTAAAATAAATTTATTTTTCACATTATTGATACTATGAAATCTAAACATATAATTCCAATATTTTTTATCCTTGTTCCTGTCATTGAAATTGTATTATTTATTGAGATAGGTGGATATATCGGAAGTTTTACAACGATTATTTGGATTTTCTTATCTGCTGCAATAGGTATATATCTGATAAAACAAGGCAGTATCAATTATTTTATAGAAATCAGAAATAAAATTGCTCAAGGAATAAAGCCAGAAATTGAAATATTGTCTGGAATGATTTTTTTCTTATCAGGTATCATACTTATAATCCCAGGTTTTTTTACCGATATGATCGGTATTTTGCTTCTTATTAGACCATTGAGAGAAGCATTGTTAAAACGATATCTCATCATTTATAGCGCTAAAACAAAGTCTAACAGCGGAAAAAAGTCAGTTATTGATGTAGATCACACTAATCATAACGATTAAATATAATTTAACTCTTGAAATTTTCAATTTAGATATTATATTATCTTTCGAGGGGTTAGAGTGCTAACTCAGATATCAAATAATGAGGTATATGAATGAATATAAGACCATTGCACGATCGCGTAATAGTACAGCGTATGGAAGAGGAAAAAACATCCCCCGGAGGAATCGTAATACCTGACACTGCAACAGAAAAACCTGTGAAAGGAAAGGTTATGGCTGTTGGAAAAGGTAAATTGCTTGAAAGTGGTGACATAAGACCATTAGATGTTAAAGAAGGCGACATCATATTGTTTGGTAAATATTCTGGTACGGAAGTTACCATAGATGGCGAAGAAATGTTAGTTATGAGAGAAGATGATATAACTGCAATTATTAACGAGTAAACATAATAGAGGAAATAAAAAATGACAGCGAAAGAAGTTAAATTTGGTGATGATGCAAGAAAAAAATTGGTTAGTGGTGTTAACATATTAGCTAATGCAGTAAAAACAACATTAGGACCAAAAGGAAGAAATGTAGTTTTAGATAAATCATTCGGCGCACCAAATGTAACTAAAGATGGTGTATCAGTAGCTAAAGAAATAGAATTAAAAGATAAATTTGAAAATATGGGAGCACAAATGGTAAAAGAAGTGGCATCCCAAACATCAGATATAGCTGGAGATGGAACAACTACAGCAACAGTCGTAGCTCAATCAATTCTTAGAGAAGGATTAAAAT
>CAYFGJ010000031.1:0-11393 GCA_964342835.1 uncultured Ectothiorhodospiraceae bacterium
CATATATGGGTTGATATTCTTTTGATGATTTTGGATCACTCAAAATATCATTATTATCTTTTATTTGTGAAATCATTTCATCAGTTCTTCGAACAATCCAAACTGGTTTACCTCTCCATGCAACAACTTTAAATGTACCTGGTTGTATTTTTGAGATATCTATTTCAATTGGTGCTGCTGCAGTTTTCGTTTTTTCACTGGGTGACATAGACGAAAGAAAAGGTATTAAAGCAAAAACGGCACCTATTCCACCCATTACTTGTGATAGATTTCTTAAAAATTTTCTTCTGTCCGATGTATTATTTGATTCCTTCATGTTTACGTTGAGGATATCCCATTTTTGCTCGCTTCGGAGTATAGCATATAATTAAAACTTACTCTAATATATAATACTAGTTGCATTGTTTTTTATATATTGATGGTAACAAGTATGAGGGAAATATTTAATTACATAATAGTAGGAATAGTAGTCGCATTCCTGATATATATTTTATCTCCAAAATTATTTACCAATAAAATTGAGATAATAGAATCTGTTCAAGAAAAACAAGAAATAGAATTAGATCAAAGATCATCTTATTCAAATACATTTAATAAAGTGAAAAATTCTGTTGTTACCATATATACATCAGGAACGACAAAAAGAGTTATTGTTATTAATCCTAGAACTGGTTTTCCAGAATATAGAGATGTGAGGCCGGGTGGACAAGGTTCTGGTGTGGTTGTCACTAACACAGGGCATATTGTAACTAATTATCATGTTCTACGTGGTGCAGATAGATTTTCTGTTAGAGATTATGAAGGAAATGATTATGATACAGCACTTGTAGGTGTGGACCCTGAATCTGATTTAGCTGTTTTAAAAATAAATGGTAAATTAAAACCTATTGTATTGGGAAACATGAATAAAGTAAATGTTGGTGATATTTCTTTAGCAATTGGTAATCCTTTGGGTGTTGGGCAAACACTAACATTAGGAATTATTTCTGCAACAGGTAGAGATAAGATTGGAATTAATACTTTTGAAAATTTTATTCAAACTGATGCTGCAATCAATTCTGGTAATTCAGGTGGAGCATTAGTTAATGTAAATGGTGAATTAATAGGTATAAATACTGCTATTATATCTGAAAGTCGTGGATCAGATGGTATTGGTTTTGCAATACCTATTGATATGGTAAAAAATATATTGTATCAAATAATTGAACATGGGAGTGTATCACGCGGATTTATAGGAGCATCTGCAGTACCAAGTTATAGGGGAGCAGGAGTTTTAGTTAATGCTATATATGAAAAAGGGCCAGCAGACATTGCTGGATTACAAGTGGGTGATATTATAAAAAGTATTAACGGTGTAGAAGTAAATAATATACGTACTGTACAAAAAATGATTACACAACTTAAAGTTGGCGAAATATTAATATTAGACATCATAAGAAAAGATGTAGTTAAACAAATTGAAATTAAGATTTCTAAAAGACCTATCCCTAATTAATAATTATTTTTTATTTCTAAAACGAGCAGAATAAGCATGTGCTTGAAGACCTTCAGCATCTGCAAGTACTGATGATATTTTACTTAATTCTTTTGCAGTTTTATTTGAAACCTTAATGATACTTGATCTTTTTTGAAAATCATAAACACCTAAAGGTGAAGAAAATCTTGCTGAACCTGATGTTGGTAAAACATGATTTGGACCAGCACAATAATCTCCAAAAACTTCAGGGCTATATTTCCCTAAAAAGATTGCTCCTGCATTTCTAATTGAATTAAGAATTTTTTGATTATTTTTTACTGCAATCTCAAGATGCTCAGGAGCAATTTCATTAACAACATCACATATTTGTTTTATACTTTTTGCTTTTATTATCAATCCACGGTTTTTTAATGATTTTAATATGATTTTTTTTCTAGGTAATATTGGTAACAGCTTCTTCATAGATACAATTACCTTTTCAATGAATGTTTCACTAGTTGTTAATAAAATTGATTGCGCCAACTCATCATGTTCTGCCTGTGAAAATAAATCCATTGCAATCCAATCTGGATTACAAGAATTATCAGCTATAATAAGAATTTCAGAAGGTCCTGCTATATTATCAATACCAACTTCACCAAAAACCATTTTCTTGGCAAGAGTTACAAAAATATTTCCTGGTCCAACAATTTTGTCTACTTTTGGTATTAATTTTGTACCATATGCTAATGCTGCTATTGCATGTGCTCCACCCATACGATAGATCTTATCTACTTTACATAAGTCAGCAGCAACAATAGCCAAACTATGATTATTTAAATTATCCATTGGACAAGCCATAGCTATATTTTTTACACCCGCAATTTTAGCAGGTATAGTATTCATCATAACCGTAGATGGGTATGATGCTTTTCCTCCCGGAACATATATCCCTACAGAATGAATAGGGGTAATTTTTTCTCCTAAATATGTTTTATTTAAGGTTTTAGCCCAACTGGAAGAAAGTTGGTTTTTTGCAAAAGATTTAATTCTTACTATGCTTTGTTTTAAACTCCGTACCTGTACTTTATTTACCTTTTTGTATGCATTATTTATATCAGACTTTGATAATAAAATTTCTTTGTTATTTTTTAATGCATAACCATCGTATTTATTAATGTATTTTGATAACGATAAGTCACCATTCCTTTTTACTGAATTAATTATTCTGTTTACTTCCCTATTTATTTTATTATTAATGACATGATCTAACTTCAATTTCTTGTCGAGAGTTCGTTTAAATTTTTTATCAGATATATCTAATCGTGTTATATTAATCATTTTTTTATACTAAGTAATGATTCGTTAAGCTTGAATATCAAATCTTCAGTTTCAGACCATCCAATACAAGCATCTGTAATACTTTGTCCATATGTAAGTTTAGATCTATCAGCAATATCTTGTTTACCTTCAACTAAATTACTTTCAATCATTACTCCAAAAATATTATTATTTCCATTTTTTATTTGCTGACATATATCATTTATAACAATATTTTGTTTTTTATAATCTTTATTACTATTTGCATGACTGGCATCAATCATAACAATTGGTTTAAATTTGTGTTGCTTAAGCATTGCCGAGACTGCTTCAACATGTTTATGAGAATAATTCGATGTTTTACCGCCACGAAGAATTATATGGCAATCCTTGTTGCCAGTAGTAGAAAAAATTGCAGATTTTCCTTCTTTTGTTACAGATAAAAAATTATGGGGTCTTTGAGCTGCCTTCATAGCATCAATAGCAATTTGTATCTCTCCATTGGTTCCATTTTTGAAACCAACTGGGCAAGAAAGGCCTGATGCTAATTCTCTATGGCTTTGACTTTCAGTTGTCCTAGCTCCAATTGCACCCCAACTAACTAGATCAGAAATATATTGGGGACTTATTAAATCAAGATATTCATGGCCAGATGGAATTCCCATTTCTGCCAAATCAAGCAATAATTTTCTTGCTATTTTAACGCCTTTATTAATTTCAAAACTATTATCAAGATTGGGGTCGTTAATTAATCCTTTCCATCCAACGACTGTACGTGGTTTCTCAAAATAAACCCTCATAATAATTAAAATATTTTGATTTACATTTTTTATTACTTTCTTAAGTTTCTCTCCATATTCTAATGCTGCATCAACATCATGAATGGAACATGGTCCTACAACTATCATGAGCCGATCATTCTCATTATTTAATATATTTATTATGTCGTTCCGAGCTTGTACTACAGTATCTATAGTTTTTTGTGTCATGGGAAATTCATCCATAACATTTTTAGGTGTTATAAGCTCTCTGGTTAAAGATATTTTGAGATCATCTGTTAGACTTTTAGGATTCATTATCTTATACCTAATTCTATCTTCTCAACTACATTTTTTATTTTATCATTAGAGAGTTTAAATGATGCTTTATTAACAATTAAATAAGATGTTATTTTTTGTATTTCTTCAATTTGAGATAAGCCATTTTCTTTCAATGTTTTACCTGTCTCAACTAAATCAACTACTACATCAGCCATATCTAAAACTGCAGCTAACTCTATTGACCCATATAATTTTAATACTGAACATTGTATGCCTTTATTATGAAAAAATTTTTTAGTTATATTTGGATACTTAGTTGCAACTTTTAGATTATTTTTTAATTTTTTACCCTTTTTTCCAGCTACAACCAATTTGCACTTTGCAATTTTTAAATCTAATAATCGATAGTGATTATCATTTTTATTTTCGAGTAATGTATCTCTTCCCACTATTCCCATATCAACTTTACCAGACTCTATATAGGTTGGGACATCACTTGCTCTAACAACAATAACATCAATATATGGTACACTCGTATTGAAAATTAGTTTTCTAGAAATTAAAGGGTTTTCTTTACACTCAATACCAGAATTCTTAAGAACTTTTAACCCTTGTTCAAGTATTTTTCCTTTAGAAATTGCAAGTTTTAATTTTTCCATATAATTAACGGTCACATTGGTACTCTTGTGATTTTAGCTCCAAGCTGTTTTAATTTTTCTTCAATACAGTCATAGCCTCTATCTATGTGATAGATTCTACCAACTTCTGTAGTACCTTCTGCTGCAAGACCAGCTAATATCAAACTAGCAGAAGCTCTTAAATCTGTTGCCATAACAGGTGCACCTTTCAATGAGCATTGTCCAACGATGCTTGCACAATTTTCTTGCACTTCAATATGAGCTCCCATTCTATTCATCTCTTGTACATGCATAAATCTATTTTCAAATACATTCTCTCTTACTTCGCTTTTGCCTTCTGCAATAGAATTTAAAGCTGTCATCTGTGCTTGCATATCTGTAGGAAACATTGGATATGGACCTGTTATTATATCAACTGGTATTGGACGATTTTTCTTCATATTTAATTCAATAGTATTTTCTGTAATTTTGATGTCAGCTCCTGCCTCTTTTAATTTTTCCAGAATAATTGCAACATGTGAAGATATAGTATTTTTAACTAATATTTTACCTCCGGTTATTGCTGCTGCTATCAAAAATGTTCCTGTCTCTATTCTATCCGGTAGCGCAGTATAACTTGCTCCCCTAAGTTTTTCAACGCCTTCAATAGTAATTACACTAGTGCCATGACCGGAAATTTTTGCGCCCATTTTATTTAAAAAATTACACAAATCTACAACCTCGGGTTCTTTTGCTGCATTTTCTATTATTGTTATTCCATTCGCTAAACATCCTGCCATTAAAATATTTTCTGTGCCTGTGACAGATATTTGTGGGAATTTAATGGTGACACCCTGCAATTTTTCACATTTTGCATGAATATAGCCATTGAGAATGTCTAGTTTAGCTCCCATTTTTCTCAAAGCTTCAATATGTAAATTAACCGGTCTTGTACCTATAGCACAACCACCAGGTAACGAAACTTTTGCATTACCGTATTTTGCTAATAATGGACCAAGCACTAATATAGATGATCTCATTGTTTTTACTAATTCATATGGTGCGAAAGTATTATTCATAGTAGATGAATCAAGCTGTATATTCATTGATTCATCCATTGTAATAGTCATTCCCATCTTGGCTAAAAGACTTGTTGTCGTTGTTACATCATTTAAGTGAGGTATATTTTTTACAATCACTATTCCATCAGACACCATTACAGAAGCGCATAACATTGGCAAAACAGCATTCTTTGCACCAGAAATTGACACTGTCCCAGATAACACATTTTTGCCTTCAACTATTAATTTATCCATAATTACCTTTAAAATAAGTCATTGATTCGATATTCTAAAATTTTATAAGAAATTATGCCATGATTAATCAAATTTCACATATTTATTCTAGTTTTATACTAGAGAAGCCAAAAAGAATTCTATTTATACTTGTTTCATTATTAGCTTTATCTTCATTGTATATGCCTGATTTTGAGCTAGATGCATCGGCAGACACTTTAATTCTTGAAAATGATGAAGATCTTAGAATATATAGAGAATCATTACAACGATATCAAACAAAAGATTTCCTAATAATGACTTTTACACCTAATAAAGGTGATATTTTTGATCAAACAAACCTAAACCTTATTAGTGAACTGAAAGATAAACTTTTAAAAATTGATGGGATTGAATCAATAACTTCCTTGGTAGATGTACCTCTTGTTAAGAGTTCGAACAAACCATTAACAGAAATGATAACAGATGTGCCAACAATTTTTTCTAAAAGTGTAAATATTGAAGAAGCAAGAGAAGAAATACTCAATAGTCCTATATATAAAGATTTGATAATAAGTAATGATGCTAAAACTACTGCTATTCAAATCAACCTTAAATCTAATCAAAAATTAATTAATATGACAAATAAAAAGAGTGAATTGATATCTAAACGTTATAGTGAATCCTTAACAGCTGATGAAGAGATTTATCTAGACAACATAGAAAAACAATATGAAAAATTAAAAAAAGATAATGATGTCTTTATTCATAATTTATTACAAAAAATACGATCTGAAAGAGATATGTTTGAAAAAAATAATGTAAAACTAAGATTGGGAGGAATTCCAATGATCACTGATGACATGATTACATATGTGAAAAATGATCTCACAAATTTTGGAATAGGAGTTTTTATTTTTATTGTAATTACATTAACCATAATATTTAGAGAAATAAAATGGATTGTTTTACCATTATTAAGCTGTATTTATTCTGTTGCAATTATGATTGGTCTTTTAGGTATGATGGGTTGGAAAGTCACTGTTATATCATCAAATTTTATATCATTAATGTTGATATTAACCTTATCGATGAATATTCATATGATTGTTCGATATCGTCAAATCAGTCAAGAATCCAAAGAGAACCAATTTAATATTGTAAAGTTAATGACTTCAAAAATGGTCAGACCTTGTCTGTACACAGCGTTGACTACAATAGTAGCTTTTTTGTCTTTAGTTTTTAGTGATATAAAACCTGTAATTGATTTTGGTTATATGATGGTCCTAGGCTTAATTGTTTTATTTTTAACATCTTTTTTATTATTACCTTCAATTCTTTGTCTTATTAAGCAAAATGATAATTATACTCAAGCAAATGGCAAACCTTTCTCCCTAACCAATTTTCTAGCTAGGCAGACTATTGAAAATGGAAAATATATATCCATCATAACTATAGTTATTTTGTTTTTGACAATATATGGCATATCACAATTAAAAGTTGAAAATAGTTTTATAAATTATTTCAAAAGTGATACTGAAATATATCAAGGCATGAAACAAATTGATGACAAACTTGGAGGTACAACTCCATTAGATATAATTGTAAAGTTTGATGATGAACTACAAACAAATTATAGAATCGAAGAAGATGAATTTAGTGATTTATTAGAAGAAGATGAATTTGATGATTTATTAGATGAAACCGAACAAGATAAAAGCGCAAATTGGTTCACAACTTCAAAAATACATAAAATCAAAAAAATACACGATTATTTAGATGGACTACCTGAGGTTGGCAAAGTATTGTCATTAGCATCAACAATTAGAGTAGCTGAAGAATTAAATGATAATCAGGAATTAACTAGTTTGGAAATGTCTTTATTATATAAGAGAGTTCCTGAAGAAGTAAAAAAAGTTGCAGTAAGTCCATATATTTCGATAGATGATAATGAGGCAAGAATTAATATAAGAATATTAGACTCTAAAAAAGATTTAAGAAGAAAAGAATTTATAGAAAAAGTTAACTATGATCTTATTAATAAACTTAAGTTAGATGAAGATAAATTTATAATTACTGGAATTCTAGTTTTATATAATAATATGTTGCAGAGTTTGTTTGATTCTCAAATCTTATCTTTAGGATTTGTTATGCTAGGTATTGCAATTATGTTTATGATATTATTCAAATCCTCTATTCTATCTTTCATTGGAATTATACCAAACTTAATAGCTGCTATTTTTGTTCTTGGTTTAATGGGACTAATAAATCTTCCCTTGGATATGATGACAATAACTATTGCTGCTATTACAATTGGAATCGCAGTAGACAATAGCATTCATTATATATATAGATTTAGAGAAGAATTTAAGAAAACGCGTGACTATGAAAAAACCGTTTATTTATGTCATGACACTATTGGAAGAGCAATATTTTTTACCGGGATTACTATAATTTTTGGTTTCTCAATACTTATCTTATCTAATTTTATACCAACAATTATTTTTGGTTTATTAACAGGACTTGCAATGTTTATAGCTTTGCTTGCTGTATTAACTTTATTACCAAGACTAATAATACTTATAAAGCCTTTTTAATTATTCAGACTATGAATTAATGAATCCAATCCTGATTTATTGATATGTTCTCTAAAGTCCACTCTATAATTTTTTAACAAACTTATACCATCAAAAACTACATCATAAACTCGCCATTTACCATCAGGATCAAGTTTAAGTCTATAATGAACTGCAATATTACCATCTGAAGTTACATAATGTGATTTTACTTTAGCAATATCATGTCTTTTACCAGGTGTATAAGGTTCAAATTCAATTTTGTCTCCATCGAAAACCGTGATGGATTTCATGTATGTCCTAACCATCAAATCTTTAAACGCCAATACGAAATCGCTCCTTTGATTGCTAGACGCTGAAACCCAATTTTTCTTACCTAAAACTATTTTGGCCATTAATGTCATATTAAATTTAGGAATTATAAGTTCATTCACTTTTGATTTTAGATATCTTTCATCGTTCTCGAGCATATCTTTATTCTGACTGACAAATTGACTTATTTCTTTAACACTAGATTTTAAAAAATCATCAGGAGACTCACCAGCAAACAAAGGTAAAGTAAAAAAGAAAATTATTAATATGTACTTATTAATATTTGACATAAAATGATATACTACATTGTATTATATAAAACAGGTATAATATATCATAATTAATATGACGAATCATCTTAAGACAAATATCGTATCTAGTGCTATAAAACTACCTAAATGGTTGCTATTGGCAGTATTATTGGTATCTAGTTGCTCAACAACAAGTAAACATGATCCGTTAGAACCCATGAATAGAGCCATATTTGGCTTCAATGAAGTAGTTGATAAAACTGTACTAAAACCAGTAGCGAAAACTTATAAATATATAACTCCAGACCCAGTAGAAGTTGGAGTTTCTAACTTTTTCAATAATATTGGTGAAATAAATACTATTGTTAATGATATTTTTCAATTTAAATTCAAACAAGCTGGTTTTGATTTTACGAGATTTGTAATTAACTCGACAATTGGTGTATTCGGAATATTTGATGTTGCCACAGATTTGGGCTTAAAAAGAAACAAGGAAGATTTTGGACAAACTCTAGGTTATTGGGGTATTGAATCTGGACCTTATCTGGTATTACCATTTTTAGGGCCAAGTTCATTAAGAGATGCTCCTGGTACATTTGTAGATTATCAAACTAATGATTCTGTTTCTCCAGTGAGAACTGAACTTCATCATGAAGAAAGAGATGCTTTGTCAATTGTTGAAGTTGTTGATGCAAGAGCTAAATTATTAAAAGCAACCCAAATTCTTGAAACAGCAGCAAAAGATAAATATGTATTTATTAGGGAATCCTTTTTACAAAGAAGAGAAAATCTAGTAAATGATGGTGAAGGTGAAGAAGATTTTGAAATTGATGTAATTGGAGTCGATTATTAACTCTAGATTATATTTGATTTAAAGAATTAAAAAATGGAACCTTTTTTATATTTTCCGCTTTCCTTACTACTATTAATGTATGGTGCTAATCTACTTGTAATAGCAACGGAAAATTTTTCTATCAAATATAACATATCTGGATTTATTGCTAGTTTTTTATTTATAGGAATAGCGACTTCTTCTCCAGAAATTTTCTTGGCTATTTTTTCTGGATTATCCAATGAATCAGAAATTGCTATAGGAAATGCAATTGGATCAAATATAGCAAATATAGCTCTTGTTTTTGCAATATCTCTAATAATGATTACAAAAAAAGCGTATTTATATAGTAAAGATCTACCCATAAACTATTTCTTAATCTTGTTTTCGCTTACTATACTAGTATTTATAACCATAATAGATGGAAGATTTAATCAAAATGAATCTATCCTATTTTTAATATCATTTTTAATAGTAATATATTTCCTAAAAAAATCTAAAAAAGATAATCAAATGAGTAAAGAGGGTTTTGATAAAAAAAGAAAAATAGAATATATATGGTTCTGGATGATAGTAGGTTTAATTTTATTATTGGTTGGTACTGAATTATTCTTATATAGTTCACTAATTATTGCTAAATTTATTGGTATATCAGAATATGTTATTGGCTTATCGTTGGCTGCCATTGGTACAAGTTTGCCAGAATTAGCTGCTTCAATTCAATCAGTAAGAAAAAATCATGTTGATTATGTTATTGGAAATGTTTTAGGTTCAAATATTTTTAATATCAGTCTAGTAATGGGCTTATCTGGCATAATCCATCCAGCTGTAATAGAATCAGACGCTATTCTTATAGACTGGATTGTTCTATTTGTTACAACTATTCTTTTTTACGCTATAATTACTACCGATACAGGCAGGAATCATAAATTAATTGGTTTTAGTTTGTTGATTTTATTTGGTATATACCAAATTTCTCTTTATGGTGCATAAATGAAAAAAATTAATAAAAATAAAATTGCAAAAAAAGTACTGAAAGACGAAGCAAATGCTCTGGCTTCATTATCAAAAACTATAGGCAAGAAATTTGAGGATTTTTGTAATACAGTTTTAAATTGTAAAGGCAAAGTAATTACAATTGGCTTGGGTAAATCTGGATATATAGCAGCTAAATTTGCAGCAACCTTATCAAGTACTGGTACTCCTTCTGCCTTTCTTCATGCAACTGAAGCTTTACATGGAGACATGGGTATGATCGCTAAAGGTGATATTGTTATTTTCTTTTCTAATTCAGGCGAAACTGAAGAATTATTACTAGTTATTCCATTATTAAAATATTTAAAAATCAAAATTTTATCTATAACAGGATCAAATATGTCTTCTTTAGCCAAAATATCTGATATTCATTTAAATGCTGGAGTAAAAAAAGAAGCCTGTCCTCTAAATTTAACCCCAACCTCTAGTGTTATAACAGCACTAGCTCTTTCTGATGCTATAGCTATAACTTTATTGGAATGTAGAGGATTTACTTCAAAAGATTTTGCTAAATCTCATCCACAAGGACACCTTGGTAAAAGATTACTCAAAAATGTGGAAAATATTATGTTCATAAAAAAGCTACCTATAATTGATTCAACCACATCTTTGCTTAAAACTATAGATACAATTAGTAAATGTAAATTTGGTGTTGCAATAATTTTAAATAAAAATAAAAA
>CAYFGJ010000032.1:0-10683 GCA_964342835.1 uncultured Ectothiorhodospiraceae bacterium
TGCTGGATATGGTTTTTTGAAAAAAGATTCCATTGCTGTATTTACAGATTGGAAATTATTTAAATCTGTTAGATAGACAGTAATTTTCACACAATTGTTAATATCTTCTTTTGCTTCATCAGCTACTGATTTTATATTTTCGAGCACTTGTAAAATTTGTTTATCTATAGTTCCTTCTACAACTTCCATTGTTTCTGGATTAAGTGGTATCTGACCTGATATAAAAATAAAATCTTTTGTTTTAATTGCCTGTGAATATGCTCCAATAGCTGATGGTGCTTTTTTTGTAGATATTTCTTTTTTTTTAGTCATTAAATTTTCCTGCTAACTCCAGCTTTTTTTAATTTCTCTAAATAAGTATCCCAGTTTTGTTTATAATTAACAGATAACTCGTACAAGTAATCCCAGGAATAAAGACCAGTATCATGCCCGTCATCAAAAACTAATTTGACAGCATAATTACCAACTGGTTCTACATTGTTTATAAATACATTTTCTTTACCTATTTGAAGTTTCTCTTGACCTGGGCTATGCCCTCTAACTTCTGCAGAGGGAGAAAAACACCTCAAGTATTCTGATGATAGTTCTGCCTTAACGCCATCTTCAAAAGATATAACCAACGTGTTGCTTTTTTTTCTATGTAGTATTTCAGTAGGGCGTTTCATAATTATAATATATAACGACTTAAATCTTCATTCTCTGTTAATTCATCAAGATATTTTAAGACATAAGCATCATCAATGTCGAATTTCTTTTTTGTTAAATCGCTAGCATCAAAAGAAAGAGTTTCTAATAATCTCTCCATTATTGTATGCAATCTTCTAGCTCCTATATTTTCAGTCTTCTCATTCACTTTCCAAGCAATCTCTGCAATCTTATCAATAGCTGAATCTTTAAAATTTATAGTTACACCTTCTGTATCTAATAAAGCTTTATATTGATCAGTTATAGAAAAATTAGGTTCCTTAAGAATTAACTTAAAATCTTTGATGTCTAGCGCTTTTAATTCTACACGAATAGGTAATCTTCCTTGTAACTCTGGAATTAGATCAGATGGTTTTGAAAGATGAAATGCTCCAGATGCTATAAACAATATATGATCTGTTTTAATCATTCCATATTTTGTTGACACAGTACATCCTTCAACCAATGGTAATAAATCACGTTGTACACCTTCTCTTGAAACATCAACTCCTCCAGATGAAGCTCTTTGAGCAACTTTATCTATTTCATCAATAAAAACTATTCCGTTTTGTTCAACTATTTTTAGAGCATCAGTTTTTAATTCTTCTTCATTAATTAATTTTTTTGCTTCTTGGTCTGCTATTAATTTAATTGCATCTTTAATTTTAAGTCTTTGTTTGTTAGTTTCATTATTAGAAAAATTTTTAAACATTCCTTGCAGTTGATTTGTCATATCTTCCATGCCAGGCGGCGCCATGATTTCAAATGATGCCTGATTTTTTGGAACATCAATTTCTATTTCCTTATCATTTAATTTACCTTCTCTCAAATCTTTACGCAATTTTTGGCGAGTATCTTTATTATCTTCTTTTTTATTTTCTTCCCAACCTTGTACATAATTGTCATCTCTTGTTGGTAATAATTTATCTAAGATTCTCTCTTCTGCTAATTCATATCCTCTATGTTCAACTTTAGACATTTTTTCTTCCCTAACTTGTGTCATTGCAGCATCAGCCAGATCTCTAATAATACTGTCGACTTCTCTGCCTACATATCCCACTTCAGTAAATTTTGTAGCTTCAACTTTGACAAATGGTGCTCTAGCAAGTTTTGCTAACCGTCGAGCTATTTCGGTTTTGCCAACTCCGGTCGGTCCTATCATCAGAATATTTTTTGGTGTTATTTCATTACTTAATTCATCAGATAATTGCAACCTTCTCCACCTGTTTCTTAATGCAATAGCTACTGCTCTTTTAGCCTCAACTTGACCAATGATATGTTTATCTAATTCCTGAACTACTTCTCTAGGTGTCATTTCACTCATCTAAGTTCTCAATGGTTAAATTATTATTTGTATAAATACAAATGCTTGCAGCAATATTTAAGCTTTTTTCTGTAATATCTTTTGCTGTCATTTTTGTATTTTCAACTAAAGCTTTAGCTGCGGCATGTGCATAAGGTCCGCCAGAACCAATTGCAATAATGGATTCCTCTGGTTCTATTACATCTCCATTACCAGAAATAATTAATGAAGTTTCTTTGTCAGCCACAATTAGAAGTGCTTCTAAATTACGTAATATTTTATCTGTTCTCCAGTCCTTTGCTAATTCTACAGCTGATTTTGTTAGATGGCCGCTATGTTTTTCTAATTTTGCTTCGAATTTTTCAAATAATGTGAAAGCATCTGCAGTAGCTCCTGCAAATCCAGCTATAACTTTATTTTTATAGAGTCTGCGAACTTTTTTTGCATTACCTTTCATTACAGTATTGCCAAGAGTTACTTGCCCATCCCCGCCGACAACTACTGTTTTACCTGTTCTAACACAAAGTATTGTTGTGCCATGAAATTTCATTTATATCTCCTCTGTTAAATTTGCTCTTGGATGACTTTTTTTATAAACATTTTTTAAATGCTTAAAATCTAGATTTGTATAAATCTGTGTAGTGCTGATGTCTTCATGACCAAGAAATTCTTGCACAGCACGTAAATCACCTGATGACTCAAGCAAATGAGTAGCACATGTATGTCTTATAGTATGGGGGCTAATTTTGCAATTTAAACCCTGAAAATTTACCCAGTAATTCAATCTATTTTGTACAGATCTATTTGATAGCCTGCCGCCAAATTTATTAGTAAACAAAGCATCATCTTTATGTTTAGCATAGGTAGATCTTACTTTAAGCCAATGATTCACTGCTGATATTGCATGTGTTCCAACCGGAAGATATCTTTGTTTCTTTCCTTTGCCAAATACAGAGATTGATTTAGTTGAAAAATCAATAGAATCAGTATTTAAAGCTGTAACTTCGCTTAATCTAAGTGCAGAACTATACATTAGTTCTATAATAGCTTTATCTCTAATTGCTACATGATTTTTTGTTGGGATAGAACATAAAAGATTTATTTGTTCTATTGTTAATATTGATGGTAAATTCTTAGGTGTTTTTGGTGTCCTAAGTGATCTAGATGGATTTTCGTCTATATATCTTTGACGAATCAAATAACTAAATAAGGATCTAATAGTTGATGCTTTTCTAGCTATTGATGTCGCTGATAGTCCTTTCCTATGGAGCTGTTTTAAATATTCTTGTATATCAGCATTTTGAACTTTATCTATATACATTATATTTTTAGTTTTTAAAAATTCTTCAAATTTTCTAAGATCAAGCTGATAATTTTTTATTGTATCTTGTGTATATCTTTTTTCTATTTTGATAAAAGATATAAATTTTTTTAAACAGTTAGATATATTATCCATTCCATACACCATTGTATTCAAATTCGCTTGGTCCGACTAATTTCAATGATCCACTATTATTCCAGTGTACTTCCAATATTCCACCTTCTTGCTCTACTTTCATTGGTGAACGATAAAGTTTAGGGTAGTTTTTAATAACATATGCTACAGCTGCAATTGCTCCACTGCCACATGATTTTGTCCATCCAGCTCCTCTTTCTTTTACCTTTATTTTTAGTAAATTATTTTTATCTGCAATTCCTAATATAAAAGTAAAGTTGAATAAAGCTTGAAATTCATCACAAATAACATCAAAATGTTCACCCTCAATCACATAGTGTTTATTGCCAACATTCACAATTTCTCCTTTCCAGTTAGCATCAGCTATTACGTCTTTTTTAAGCTTTAGCTCGTCCATATCATCTGTTTTTAAAAAGATGGGTCTGCCAAGATCTACGGATATTTTGTTGTCAGCTATAATTTCAGCAATGTAATTTTTATTGCAAACTTCTATTATTGATTTGATTATTGAAAATTTGTTATTTAGATACAACATGATAGCTCTCAAACCATTACCACATTGACATGCAGATGTACCATCGCTGTTATAAATTTTACAAGATACTTTCTCTGGGTTAGATGTATTTATTAGCAATAACTGGTCGCAACCTATATTCTCTCGAGAACATATTTTTATAATATTATTGTTGGATTCTTCAAACTTTTCAGATGTAATATCAATGATTATAAAATCATTGCCCTGGCTATTCATTTTGGCAAATTTAATATCTTGGCCCATATAAATATATTATGCGAACAATGTATTAAACACAATTAGACATTCTTGATTTCATTGGAAAACAATTGATCATAAGATTCCTGTGTTCTAATTACTTTTATATCATCTTTAATTACCATAAGTTCAGAAGGACGTCTTCTTTGGTTATAATTTGATGATAATACAAAGCCATATGCCCCCACATTATCAATAACCAAAAAGTCTCCTTCTTCAGCTTTTATCTCTCTTTGTTTCCCAAAAAAATCGGTGCTTTCACATATTGGCCCAACTACATCATAGGTATCAGATGTTATTTCTTTTACAACAACTTCATTTATTGAATGATACGCATCATATAGGGGTGGTCTTATAAAATCATTCATTCCAGCATCTACTATAATAAAATTTTTGGTTTTAGTTTTTTTTATGTATTCAATTCTTGTAACTAATACAGCTGAATTGCCAACTATAGATCGTCCTGGTTCTATTAATAATTTTAGATTCGTTTTACCAATTAAATCTCTTATTTTCTCAATATATTTGCTTATTGATGAAATATTTTCATTTTCATATTTAATTCCTAATCCTCCACCGATATCAATATGACTAATTGATATATTTTCTTGTTTTAGGAAATCATTTATCTCAAGTGCTTTTACTATAGATTCTTCAAATGGAGTTGTATCTGTAATTTGAGAACCAATATGAAAGTCTATTCCTATAATATTTATATTTGATAACGAAACAGCTTGTTTATAAATTTCAATTGCTTCGTCATGTGTAACGCCAAATTTGTTATCTCTCATTCCTGTAGTAATATAGGGATGACTATCAATACTGATTTCAGGATTAACTCTAACCGCTATGTTAGCTTGTTTATCATTTGCATGAGCTATTGTATTTATTCTTTTTAGTTCAGAAATTGACTCAACATTAAAACAATAAATATTGTATTCTAATGCCATTATGATTTCTTCTTTGGTTTTCCCTACACCAGAAAAAACTACCTTATTGGTATCTCCTCCAGCCTGTATAATTTTAAGGAGCTCACCACCTGATACAATATCAAATCCACATCCATGCTGGCTTAATAAAGAGAGTATATACAGGGAAGAATTGGCCTTAACAGAATAACAAATTAAACTTTCTGTATCTTTTAAGCTATTTTTATATTCATCAAGATTATTTATAATTTTCTCTTCAGAATATAGATAAAAAGGAGTTGCATGTTTTCTTGCAATATCCAAAACACTTTTACCATTAAAATGTAAAATATCTTCTTTATAAGTTAAGCAAGTCAAATCTAGTTCTCAATATAATAGGAGTTAGTATATGTAGAAAAATTATAAATATTAATAACAGAAGATTCAGGAAGTTCTAAAGGTCCTTTATTACCACAAGATGATATAAATATTAATAAACCAAGAATCATAAGGTTTTTTAAAAATAAATTATTTATAAATTTAAACATATCTTATTATAATCATAATTGGATGCTTATTCATGAAAAATATTGATTGCACAGATATAGTACTAATAGGAGATAGAAAAAACTCTAAGAATGTAATTATATGGTTCCATGGATATGGTGCAAATAACTGGGATATGGAACCAGTTATGGAGATGTTAAACATGGTCTGCAATAATTCATTTTTTATTTTATTGCCAAATGCTCCAGTAGTTAATGGGAAAAGATCCTGGTATCCGCTCCCAAATACAAATCATGACAATGTTATTGTAGAAGATTATGATGGTTTAATTAGCACACATGAAAAAGTGAAAAAATTTATCACTGAATTTAAAGATAATAATCCAAATCTTTTTGACAAAAAGAAAATAATCTTTGGGGGTTTTTCACAGGGTGGTGCTCTTGCGCTGAGCCTTCATTTGGCTAGCAATATACCTTCGTTGGGTGGAATATCTATAGCTGGTTACATGCCGTGTGCAAACCATTTTGAGCATATAGATATGTCAGATAAAAAAATTTTCTTGGCACATGGTGAAAAAGATCTAACTATATCCATAGATACTCATCATAAAACGCTAAGATTTCTTAAACAAAAAAATGTTGATGTTTCTGAATTCACATCAATCTTTGGTCATACTATGACAAAAGAAGTAATAATGAAAACAAGTTATTGGTTAAAAAATTATTGTGGCTCTCTGTAACGTGCTGCTGCTGCTTGTGCAGTTTCACTGCCGTATTTTTCATTAATTTTTTCAACACTTTCAAAGTGATCTGCTCTTCTATGAGTTAAACACATCCCTTTTTTATCTACACCCCATAAAGCATACGCTATGAAGGTTTTTAGATGATCTGGTGTTTGATCCATATGTGGAATCCCAAATCTTATAAGTAGGTTGTTTCTATCCGCCCCACTTTCTTTTTGTTCTTTCATTATTCTTTGAACTTCTACTTGAAGATCTTTTACATCTTCACCATCCCATTTGCCTACGACTGTTCCGTCAGGCAATATGATGTCATTTCCTTGCGGCACTGGATGTTCTGGCATTCTTATTCTCCTTATATAAAAACTACATTCTATCATAATAAATATTTTATTTAAAAACAAGACCATATTAGTAATATGGTTAATTACATGGGAAGTTCCTGGTAAATGCGTTTCTCAAAGCTAGACCAAGAAGTGGTTCTTTTTTGTATTTCTGGTAA
This sequence comes from uncultured Ectothiorhodospiraceae bacterium, assembly GCA_964342835.1. Classification (GTDB taxonomy): domain Bacteria; phylum Pseudomonadota; class Gammaproteobacteria. The sequence continues at coordinate 6,872 of CAYFGJ010000032.1, forward strand.
AAAGATTTTCTTATTTCTAGTTCCTCATTAATCATTTTTTTTATCTCGCTTACTGGCAGCATAATATCATTTGGTTTACAAAATAAAACAACATCATGCTTTCTATAAGCATATTCTGATCCCCAATCCAAACCATTTTCAAGACCATATAGATAACCATCAAAAAGACCTGTGTCTTGCCTTTGTTGATATTCTTCAATAGTTGGTACAGTATTAGAAAATGTAACAGAACTAAAAGTAAGTAATATTAGAAAATAAAATCTCATTTTTTATAGCCATGTTTGCTAAGTCTGTTAATTAGAGTTTTGGCTTGTTCTAAAACTGATTTTGGTGATGTAGATCCTTTGCTTTGCTTAGACTTGATTGAATAGTTAGGATCAAGAATTTTATAAATATCATTTTTAATAAGTGGAGAAAATTTTTGAAATTGATCAATTGTTAGATCATTTAATTCTAATGATTTCTTTTCACAAAATTTTACAATGCCCCCAACTATACTATGTGCATCTCTAAAAGGTACATTTTTAGATGCCAAATAGTCTGCAATATCAGTGGCAGCAGAGAAATTACTCGTAGCAACAAATGCTGCTCTCTCAAGATTTGGTTTCATGGTAAGAATTAATCTTGGCATTAAGTTTAATGAACTTAAAACAACCTCCACAGAATCAAAAATAAGCATTTTATCTTCTTGCAAGTCTCTATTGTATGTTAGAGGCAAACCTTTCAACATAGTTAAAACTGCAAATAAATCTCCAAAAACACCTCCTGTTTTGCCACGTATTAATTCTGGTATATCAGGATTTTTTTTCTGGGGCATTATTGATGAGCCCGTACAAAAACTTTCATCTAATTCAATTAGATTAAATTGTGGATTAGACCATATAACAAGTTCTTCGCATATTCTTGACAAATGCATCATTATCATTGAATTGCAATAAGCAATATCACATACAAAATCACGATCACTTACAGCGTCCATTGAGTTAATAGATAGCGAGTCAAAACCAAGTTGTTTTGCTACATATTCCCTATTTATCTTATGAGGAGTGCCAGCTAATGCCGCAGATCCAAGAGGCATTGTATTAAGAGAAATTCTCATATCTGATAATCTCAGCTCATCTCTTTGTGCCATCATCGCCCATGCCATTAAATGTTGACCTAATGTTACTGGTTGAGCTATCTGCAAGTGTGTATAACCGGGAAACAATGATGAATGGTACACAAGCGAAGATTTTGCTAAAGCATATTGCAAATCTCTTAATTTTATAATAATTACATCCAAACAATCTCTTAAATATAATCTTAAATCTGTAGAAACCAAGTCATTTCTAGATCTGCCTAGATGGATTTTTTTTCCTAGATCACCAATGATTTTGGTTAAAGCCTTCTCAATATTCATATGAATATCTTCATCAGAAATTGACCATTTTAACTTACCAGACGCATGTAAATCTTTTAATTTTTTTAATCCATTTATGATAATTTTTTCTTCTTTTTTATTAATAATATTACATTTAGATAGCATTGATACGTGTGCTGAAGTTACTTTGATGTCAGATTCAAATAAGACACAATCTACAGTTACGCTTTCGCTAAACTCTAAAACTTCTTTATCAATTTTCTTAGAAAATCTACTTGACCATGTGGTATTTTTCATATGTGTAAGTATAGTATAAATATAAATAAAAACTTTAAAAAATGAAAAAAATTATAAAAATTGCTACTAGACAAAGCCCATTAGCAATTAAACAAGCTGAAATTGTTAGAGAAATAATTTTAAATCATTTTAATGAAATTGAGGTTATTTTGGTGCCAATGGTTTCATCTGGAGATAATATTGACTCAAAAATATTCAAATCAAATGGCGGGAAAGGACTATTTATAAAAGAGCTTGAAGATTCGCTTTTAAAGAAAGAAACTGATTTAGCTGTTCATTCTATGAAAGATGTTCCAGCAAGGTTATTAAATAATTTTTCAATATTAACAATAATGGAAAGAGTTGATCCTAGAGATGTATTTCTGTCAAACAAGTTTAAATCTTTAGATCAGATGGCAGAAAGTTCTATTGTTGGTACATCAAGCCCAAGAAGAATTGCGCTTTTAAAAAGTATAAATAAAAATATACAGATTGAAGAGTTAAGGGGTAATATCCAAACTAGAATAGATAAATTAAATGGAGGTAAAGTAGATGCAATTATATTGGCTGCTGCAGGTTTAATGAGACTGTCTCTACAAGACAAAATTAAACAAAATTTACCTTTAAACACTTTTATACCATCTGCTGGGCAAGGGGTTCTATGTGTAGAATTTTTAAAAAAAAATCACAACATAAAAAAAATGCTATTAGAATGCGTAAATAAAAATGTAGAAATATGTGTAAACATTGAAAGGATGTTTGTAAAAAAAATAAATGGAGATTGTATGTCGCCAATTGGTGTGCATGCACAAATTGAAGATAAAGAAGTTATTGTTGAAGCAATTGTTTCAAATTTGAAAGGTTCTAAATTTATAAAATCTAAAATTATAGGATTAAAAAAAGATTCAATTGAAATTGCTAATAAATTTGCAAATTTTTTTATTAAACAAGGAGCCAGAAAACTAATAAAACATTAATAAATATGAACGTAATAATATTATCAAAATTATCAATAGCAGAAAAATTAACGCAAGAGTTTGAAAGAAAAAATATAAAATCTGTATACTTGCCATTAATTGAGACAATTAGTGCAAAGATCAGTCAGAAACAAATAAATGGTGTAAAAAATGCTGATAAAATTATTTTTCAAAGCAGAAATGCGGTTAGACATGCACAACAACTATTACCTGTCATTAAAAATCATGACAACTTGTCATGTTTGTCTGTTGGAAAATTTACTGCCTGTGAGGTAAAAAAATTATTTGGTGTTATTTCAGAATATCCTAAAAATAATTTTTCAAGCGAATCTCTTTTAAACATAAAAAGCCTAGAAAGTATTAGTAATAAAAAAATTGTAGTTGTAAGAGGTATTGGTGGTAGAAAATTAATAGAAAATACTATTAAATCAAGACATGCCGAAGTATCAGTTATAGAATCCTATGAAAGAAAAATTATAAAAAATAATCTTAAAAAAATAAAGTTGGATAAAAACTGTAAAAACTTCATAATTGCCTTAAGTAAATTTGCAATAGATGAGTTTTTCAAAGAATTTAATGATTATATATCAAAATACCATATTATTATTGTTGTTCCTAGTGATAGAATTATTGAAAAAATGATTATGAATCATTCGGTATCAATTATAAAAGTTAACAATCTAGAGTCAGAAAAATCATATATTGAGTGTATAGTTAATGACAATAATAAGTAATGAAAATATTCTTCTAGCTGGCTATGGTTATTTAGGACAATACATAATTGAGGAAATTAATAACACAAAAAAAAATTATAATATAACTACCTTATCAAGAAGCAACAAAATATCTGTTGCAAACATTAACCATATAACATCGAACTTTGATGAAAATACTAGAATTGAATTTGATAATAATTCAAGAGTTATTTATATGGCTCCACCATCAAATGCAACTCTAGAGGATACTAGGCTTCAGAATTTTCTGTCAAATATCGTATCTTCAGAGATAAAAAGTCTTTTATATATTAGCACCAGCGGGATATATGGCAATCATAATGGATTAAGTGTAAATGAAAACACAAAACCAACCCCGAATACCAATAGAGCTAAAAGAAGGTTAGATGCTGAAGAAAAAATAAAAGTTTTTGCTGATGAAAAAAATATATCATATGTAATCTTGCGCGTGCCTGGTATATATGG
>CAYFGJ010000033.1:0-10414 GCA_964342835.1 uncultured Ectothiorhodospiraceae bacterium
GCCATTTTCTCAGAAATTGCCGGTGTTATCGAAGGAACTCCTCGTCATAGAAGAGATTTAATTTGGAAATTGGTAAGTAATGATAATAAAGGTGAAACATTGGCTGAACTAAATGAAGAGGTCAGAGAAAATCTTATTGATGAATTAATTGAAGAAGATGGAACCGAAGGGTTAGTAAGAATTGCTCAAAACTTAGATACTGATGATTTAGCTGACATTATCCAGTCTTTACCTAAACATTTAACCAAAAAAACTATTAAAAGTTTAGATAAACAAAATCAAGAGAGACTAGAGAAAGTTCTTTCATTTCCAGATGATACCGCAGGTGGTTTGATGAATACAGACACAGTTAATATAAGAGATAATGTAACAGTAGATGTATTACTTAAATATTTAAGAAGGCTTAAAAATTTACCAGAACAAACTGATAGAGTTTTTGTAACAGATAAAATGAATAAATATTTTGGATATGTTTCTATACAAGATGTTTTAGTAGCAGATCCATCCAAATCTGTTTCAGAAATTATGATTGATGATAGTAATATTATTGATCCAAATTTAGATCAACATGAAGTAGCAAGAATTTTTGAAAACGCTGATCTTGTATCTGCAGCTGTTGTTGATCATGATGGAATGCTTTTAGGAAGAATAACAATTGATGATGTTGTTGATGTAATTAGAGAAGAAGCTGATGAATCAGTTTTAAACATGGCAGGTTTAAAAAAGGATGATGATATTTTTGCGCCTATTTTCCAGAGTACAAAAAGAAGAACTATTTGGTTGGGTGCAAATTTACTTACCGCGTTATTGGCAGCAACTGCGATTGGTATATTTGAAGCTACAATTGAAAAAGTCGTGGCTTTAGCAATTTTAATGCCCATTGTTGCAAGCATGGGGGGTATTGCTGGTTCACAAAGCTTAGCGCTTGTTATAAGAGCTCAAGCTTTGGATCAACTTGGAAACACTAATTCAAAACTATTGATACTTAAAGAATCAGCAATTGGGTTTTTAAATGGATTTCTATGGTCTAGCGTAGTTGCTGCACTTACATATTTTTGGTTTGATAGTTTATTTCTTGGAATTGTTATTGCAGCTGCATTAATGATTAATTTAATTATTGGAGCTATTAGTGGTGTGAGTCTACCACTCATTTTAACAAAAATGAATATTGATCCTGCTCTTGCTGGAGGTGTAATTTTAACAACTATTACTGATGTAGTTGGATTTATTTCACTTCTAGGTATCGCCACTATGATTATGTAAAAAACTATTAGAAATTAATTATATTCTAATATATATTTTCAACAACTTATCCACAACTTATATACAGTAAAAACACAATATATTGTGTTTCAAAGTAATTACAACCACAAGAAATAGTGATACAATTATATCTCAGCGATAATAATAATTTATAAAGAAGCGATATGACTGAAGAACAACATAAAATCAAAGCAGAAGATCATGTGAATCAAGCCCCTATAACAGCAAGCGATGATATAGCACCTGTACCTGGTCGCTATCGCGTAATGCGTAGAAATGGAAAAGTCACATCATTTGATTTAAATAAAATAGTTGTAGCGATGACTAAGGCTTTTTTAAGTCTTGAAGGTAGCAGCGCTGCTGCATCAACTCGTATCCATAATGAAGTACAAATTTTAGCTGAACAAGTTTACAAGGCAATTAAAAGGAGATTCCCTGATGGTGGAGTCATTCATATTGAAGATATTCAAGATCAAGTCGAATTGGCGATAATGAGAGCTGGATATCAAGATGTAGCAAGAGCCTATGTAATTTACAGAGAAGAAAGGTCAAAAGAAAGGAGTCAAAAAACCGTAAATAATGTCGAAGATCTCCCTATAACAAAGAGTGTTATACTTCCCGATGGCTCCACCATCCCTCTTGATTTAAATAAACTTAAATTAACTATAAAAGAATGTTGTCAGGGCATAAACGATGTTTCAGAGGAACATGTTTATAATATAATTGATAAAAATATTTATGATGGGATAAAAAAGGAAGATCTATCTAGCTCAATACTAATTTCAGTAAGACCGCTTATAGAGAAAGAACCTAATTATTCTAAAGTTGTAGCTAGATTGTTATTGAATTCAATTAACGAAGAAGCTCTTGCGTTTTTAGGTTTTGAAGATACGAATCTATCTTTAGCCAATATTGATAAAATCTATCCCGATTACTTTAGTAGATATCTTCAAAAAGCATGTGAGTTAAAATTATTAGATCCTGAGTTACTTCATTTTGATTTAAATTACATTACAAAAAACATTAATGTTGATAACGATTTGAATTTTAATTATCTCGGATTACAAACTCTCTATGATAGATATTTTATTCATCACAAGGAAACCCGATTCGAACTACCTCAGGCTTTTTTTATGAGAGTGGCTATGGGATTAGCAATAAATGAAACCAATAGAGAAGAAAAAGCTGTTGAGTTTTATAATTTAATTTCATCCTTTGATTTTATGTGTAGCACTCCAACATTATTCAATTCAGGAACATTAAGACCGCAATTATCATCATGCTATCTTTCAACGCTACCAGATGATTTAAAAGGTATTTTTGAAGGAATTAGTGATGATGCGATGTTGTCTAAATTTGCTGGCGGACTAGGAAATGATTGGTCACAAGTTAGAGCGTTAGGATCTTACATAAAGGGAACCAATGGCAAAAGTCAAGGTGTCATTCCATTTTTAAAAGTAGCTAACGATACTGCTGTAGCAGTAAATCAAGGAGGAAAAAGGAAAGGAGCTATGTGCGCATACCTTGAAACTTGGCATCTTGATATAGAACAATTTTTAGAGCTTAGAAAAAATACTGGTGATGATAGAAGAAGAACTCATGATATGAATACCGCAAATTGGATACCCGATTTATTTATGAAACGCGTTCATGATAATTCTACTTGGACATTATTTTCACCATCTGATACCAAAGATTTACATGATTTAACAGGATTAGAGTTTGAAAAAAAATATGAAAATTATGAAAAACAAACTGAAGATGGACTGATATCTAATTATAAAAAAGTGAATGCAGTCGATCTTTGGAGAAAAATACTAAGCATGTTGTTTGAAACTGGCCATCCTTGGATTACTTTTAAAGATCCATGTAATATTCGTTCTCCTCAGCAACATGTCGGTGTAGTTCATTCTTCTAATTTATGCACTGAGATTACATTAAATACATCAAAAAATGAAATAGCTGTATGTAATTTAGGTTCAATAAATTTGGTTGCACACATTAAAGATGGAGAATTAAATACAGAAAAGCTTCAGAAGACAATAAGAACTGCAATGCGTATGCTTGATAATGTCATTGATTATAATTATTACAGTGTAGAAAAAGCTAGAGATTCAAACTTAAAACATAGACCAGTTGGTTTGGGTTTAATGGGATTTCAAGATACATTATATAAATTAAGAATTCCATATGCATCTGCTGAAGCTATTGAATTTGCTGATAAAAGTATGGAACATATAAGTTACTATGCACTTCAATCATCAATGGAGCTTGCGAAAGAAAGAGGTTCGTATTCAACGTTTGATGGATCATTATGGAGTAAAGGTATTTTACCAATCGATAGTTTAAATATATTAAAAGAAATCAGGGGCAAATATCTTGATATAAACAATGACCAGACATTAGATTGGGATTCACTAAGACAAGCTATAAAATCTAATGGAATGAGAAATTCTAATACTTTAGCAATTGCTCCAACAGCTACAATTTCAAATATATGCGGTGTTGCTCAATCAATTGAACCAACTTATCAAAATCTTTATGTTAAATCTAATCTCTCAGGAGAGTTTACTATTATCAATCCATATTTAATTGAAGATTTTAAAGAAGCAGGTATTTGGGACGAAGTTATGGTTAAAGATTTAAAATATTTTGATGGACAATTATCATCGATTAGTAGAGTGCCTGATGATTTAAAAAAACTTTATGCAACTTGTTTTGAAATTGATACAAGATGGCTAGTAGAAGCAGCAGCTAGAAGACAAAAATGGATTGATCAATCACAATCACTTAATCTGTATATGTCTGGAACTGATGGGAAGAAATTAGATAGTGCGTACAAATTAGCATGGATTAGAGGATTAAAGACAACTTATTATTTAAGATCATTAGGAGCTACTCATGTTGAAAAAAGTACTACAGATAATTCAGATTCAAATCTAAATGCAGTGAAAGCATCTAATGGTGAGACAAAGCAGTGTTTGATAGATGACCCAGAGTGCGAGGCATGTCAATGATAGATTTTACTTTCTCAATAGACCAATTAACGTTTGAAATAATTATATACTTGATTTCAGTAGCAAGCGCGATAGTTGTATTGGCTATGTATTATGTTTTAGATAAAAAGAGATTAGAAGAAGAAGATAATTTTAGAAAAAATTATACCAAATATATAGGGCTATATCATAATAAGTTTAAAGGAGGTATATGATGTATAACTGGGATGATCCAATTAATGAAGCATTAACAAAAACTGATAAGACAGTTGTTAATACAAATACACAAGAGAGTGTTACACATGAAAACAGGAAGTTAACAACAGATTTGAATTCAAAAGAAGGGTTAACTGGAATAGAGAATATTGAAAAAGGTGGTCAGAGAATAAAAGTTGATGATAAAGCAATTATAAATTGTAGAGCAGACCTTAATCAGCTTGTACCTTTTAAATATAAATGGGCATGGCAAAAATATTTGGATGGTTCAGCAAATCATTGGATGCCTGAAGAAATACCAATGCATGATGATATTAAATTATGGCAAGATCCAAAAGGTTTAACAGAAGATGAAAGACAAATCGTAGAAAGAAATCTTGGTTTTTTTTCTACAGCCGATTCACTCGTAGCTAATAATTTAGTTTTAGCGGTATACAAACATATAACGAATCCAGAATGTAGACAATATTTACTTAGACAAGCTTTTGAAGAAGCAATACATACACATGCATATCAATATTGTGTTCAATCTCTCGGTTTAGATGAAAGCAGAATATTTAATATGTATCGAGAAATTCCTTCCGTTGCAACTAAAGCGGAATGGGCATTGCCTTTTACACAGAGTTTGGGTGACCCTAATTTTAAAACAGGTACTTTAGCAAATAATCAGAGATTGTTAAGAGATTTAATAGCTTTTTATGTTGTTTTTGAAGGAATATTTTTCTATGTTGGTTTTACTCAAATACTGTCGTTAGGACGAAGAAATAAATTGACAGGTGTTGCTCAACAATTTCAATATATTCTAAGAGATGAATCTATGCATATGAATTTTGGAATAGATGTAATCAATCAAATTAAGAATGAAAATCCTGAGCTTTGGACTGAAGAATTTCAATTAGAGATGATTGATTTAATTAAAAAAGGTGTTGAATTAGAAAATAAATACGCATATGACACTATGCCTCGTCCTATTCTTGGAATGAGTGCACAAACATTTGAAGAGTATTTACAATTTATTGCAAATAGAAGATTTGCTCAAATTGGTTTACCTCAACAGTATAAAGATGTATCAAATCCTTTTGAATGGATGTCTGAAATTATGGATTTGAAAAAAGAAAAGAATTTTTTTGAAACCAGGGTTACAGAATATCAAACTGGTGGCACGTTAAAATTTTAAACTATCATTTATGATGATCGTACAAGAGCCCTTTTTGCTATGGTTCTATGTAGAACAAGTATAGTTAATGAAAATAATATTGTAGACATTAAAGAGTATTTGAAAAATGGTATTCCTGCAATATATGAATTTAATAAACCTGATATATTAAATGAATATAATCCCATAGTAAACCACACTCCAAAATTAGTAATAATAAAGAAAATAGAAGGGCTTAATATGGAGGCAAATAATACAGAAGTTACATTTAATTTTTTAATAATTAATGGACTTAAATATGCTATCAAGAGAAAAGCAGTGTAGACAAAAAACATTGAAGAATGATATCCAATATATAAATCACTTAACAATTGAGAAATTACAATAATTAATATAGCTAAACTTCTGTTTTGTATATAAAATCCTGTGAAAATAATTAGTGAAATTGTTGGTGTAAAATTAGGTATATCAGAAAGCATTCTGCTAATTATCAAAAGAACTAATAATGTGATAGGTATTATTATTTTCATAGTTAAGATAGATTATATCATATATTAAAAATTAGTTGCCAAAGATATATATATTGAGGCACCTTCGGTATTATAATTATGAGCTTGTCTATATTTTTTATCAAATATATTATTTATTTTAAATGAAATTATATAATCATTTTTTTTATGTAAATAATTTGCATTGAAAATCATATAACCTCCTAATCTCTGATAATCATAAATTGAATTGTCTCTTACACTTTCACCCAACATCGTTAGTGATAGTATATTATTTACGTCATATCCATATGAAAATTTTCCAACTATTTTATTTCTAGGTCTTCTAGAGAGTAATGTGTCATTAGTTAGATCATCAGCTTCTTGATATGTATAATCAATTTTATAATCAATTAAATTGAAAGTATTTTTATAAACCATTTCTATTCCTGTAATTCGTGCTTTATTTAAGTTTTGCATAATTGACCCATCAGATTCTATTAAATTTCTAATTTCATTATTAAATATTGATAATGAAAAATAATTATTTTTTTCTAATTTGTACTTAAAACCAACTTCTGCAGAAATTGATTCTTCAGGTTTTAGTTTTGCATTTCCTCCATAACCAAATAAATCAGTACCATCTGGTGATCTAAATGATTTACCTAAACCAGTTGTAAACATTAGATTGTTGTTAATATAATATCCAATGTTAATATTTCCAGTAAAATAATTACCATATCTAGAATGATTTATGAGACGTATTCCGGTATTAATAATATTTTGTTTAAATGGTATGTATTCTGACTGAATAAAAAATTCATTAATGTTATTGGATATTTTAAATGATGTTCCATATGATAGTTCATATAAAGCCTCATCAATATATGAAAAACCTAATATAGAATTCGTATGAAATAAATCGTAATAATTATTTTCTATACTAAATTGATTTATTTTTGTATGAGTATAATCTGTAGCCAACACAGAAGCTTGATCAATTTTATTTTGTTTAGTGATGTAATAATACGTAGATTTATAATCAATATTTTTTTGAACTAAAGACATTTTTATATGTTTGTCTTTATGATCTTGAATTAAATTATTTCCAAAACTATCATATTCTGTACTTCCATCACTCTCATAATAATCTAATTCAAATAAGTTTTTCTTTATTTCATATTGGTAATTGATACTCAAGTTTCTATTTTTATATTCATGATCTTTTGATGAATCTACTTTTGCTTTGTAAGAATCCGATCTTATTTCAGAATAATTAAAATTTAATTTATTATTGCCATTTTCATATTTTTTATAAAGATTAATTTTGTTAGTATTAAAACGACCTGAACTTACAATAAAAGAATTTGCATCTTCTATATTCTTTTTAGTAATAATGTTGATTACTCCTCCAATAGTATTTTGTCCATATAAGGTCGACATACTTCCTTTTGCAATTTCAATTCTATCTATCATTCCAACAGATATATGTTGTATTGATGGAACACCAAGTGTTCCTGGATTTAATTCAACTCCATTAATCAATATTTTTGTATGATTACTTTCAGAACCTCTTAGAAATATTGACTTAGTTTGGCCAGGGCCACCATTACTACCTATGCTGATTGAACTAGAAAAATTTAATAAACTATCAATCGAATCAAATCCATACTTTTGTATTTCTCTTGATGTTATTATTTCTGTTGAATTAAGTGAATCAAATACTGTATTTGTCCTTTTAGAAGGTGTTATAACAATTTGATCTAAATCAGAATCTGCTAATACAAAATCTACCGATAAGGCAATAATGAAGAATATATTATATAAGCTTTTACCCATCTTGTATAAAGCACCTCCGCTCTATGGGTTTCCTCATCATGTTGGTTTTCGGACTTATATACCGTTGCGGGGGCAGTGCAGATTACGTAATTACTGACTTTCCCAACTTCATGAGACTTTTAATTTTTTATGCCTGTACCTTTTGATAGAAGTAACAAAGCAATTAAATACAATATAATTGTAATTGACATTATAATCAAGATAGAAAATTCTAAATTCAATTCTTCAATACCTAAAAAACCATATCTAAATGAACTTACAATATATGCAATTGGATTAAACAGAGAAATGGTTTGCCACATCGTTGGCAATAAATCAATTGCAAAAAATGTACCACCAAGATATGTTAATGGCGCTAAAATAAATGTTGGTACAATATTAATATCATCCCAACTTTTTGCATATACAGCATTAATAAAACCAGCTGTTGAAAAAAGGAATGCAGTTATAAATGTCATAAATATGGTTATTCCTAGATGTACAATTTTTATATCTGTAAAAAAAGTAATAACTATATATACTGCTATACCTACAGCAAAACCTCTTAGGATTCCACCTGTTATATAACCAAGTAATATTATATTATTTGACACTGGTGATACTAACAATTCTTCAATACTTTTCATAAATTTTGAACTATAAAAAGAACCAACAACATTCATATAAGAATTTGAAATAACTGGCATTATAATTAAACCGGGTATTATGTAATCCATATAACTAAAATTTTTTATTTCCCCAATCCTTTCTCCAATGAAATTTCCAAAAATTATTATATAAAGAAACATTGTGACTACAGATGGCAAGATAGTCTGAATCCATATTCTTGCAAATCTTAAAAATTCTTTTATTACAATTGTTTTATACGGAATTAAGATATTTTTCTTCATAATTTTTAATCATCCGTAAGTTGAATAAACACTTCTTCTAGTTTATTTCTTTTATTTAAAATACTTCCAACATCAATATTAATAGATTTTAATTTTTCAATAATTTCTGTAACTGACATAACTTCAGTTGTTATTTCACATGTATAATTATTAATTTTATTAATTTTACATTTATTTATTGCTGGAAGACTATTAAGCGGTTTAGTTGTTTTAACAATATAGGTATGTTGATTTTTTATTTGATAAATTTCATCCATCGTTGATTTTTGAACAATATTTCCTTTATGTATAATCGCAAGATTTTTACATAATCTCTCAGCTTCTTCTAAATAATGAGTAGTTAGAATTATAGTGACACCTTTATCATTTAAATTTTTGAAGAAATCCCACATAGTTAATCTGAGTTCTGTATCAACACCAGCAGTAGGTTCATCCAATATTAATAATTTTGGATCATGAATTAATGCTTTAGCAATCATCATTCTTCTTTTCATTCCACCTGATAATTCTCGTGGAGTATTTTTACGTTTATTCCATATACCTAATTGGTTTAATAGTTCATGTATTTTATCCTTTGCATATTTTTTCTCTATACCAAAATAACCCGCAATATTGAACATCGTTTCTTCAACTGTAATAAATTGATTTAAATTATATTCCTGAGGTACTAAACCAATATTTCTTTTAACTAATTCTGGTTTTTTTCGAATATCATCTCCAAATACTAGGACTTGTCCAGAAGTAATTGTCACTAAGGAAGAAATTATTCCGATTACTGTTGATTTTCCTGCTCCATTTGGTCCCAGAAATGCAAAAAGATCACCTTTTTTTACTGATAAATTGATGCAATTAAGTGCCTGTATACGATTTTTGTATATTTTATCAAGATTAATTATATCTATTGCGTTTTCAGTCATAAAATTTCCATAATAAAAAAAAGTTTTTTTTCAAAATATTTGACAATGTTATATACTAACGTAAACTTATCGAGTTATAACAGATAAACAATATATATCAAGACCATATTGAGTATAAAAGAGAAATGAGTCATACATCCTATAAAAGTGCGAAAGTTAGACTTCAAAGAAGCGAATTAGCTGTGCCCGGTTCATCTCCAAAAATGTTTGAAAAAGCATTAAATTCTGATGCCGATTATATTTTTTTAGATTTAGAAGATGCTGTTTCTCCAAATGATAAAGTTACTGCTCGTGAAAACGTAATACACGCACTCAAAGAAATGGATTGGAGAGGTAATGGTAAAACCATTTCTGTAAGAATTAATGGATTAGATACTCATTACATGTACAAAGATGTTATTGAGTTGATGTTACAGGCTGGAGAATATATAGATACTATTTTGATTCCTAAAGTTGGAGTTAGAGATGATGTTTATGTAGTAGATTGTTTAGTTACACAGATTGAACAAGAAAGAGATCTTAAATCTAAAATAGGATTAGAATGCCTTATAGAAAGTGCTTTAGGTATGGTTAATATAGAAGAAATTGCACAATCTAGTTCTAGGCTTGAAGCTTTACATTTTGGTGTTGCAGATTATGCTGCTAGTTT
>CAYFGJ010000034.1:0-10191 GCA_964342835.1 uncultured Ectothiorhodospiraceae bacterium
ACCAAAAACAAAAGAAGATCAAGAAAAAATGGGTATAGCACTTGGCAAACTTGCTCAAGAAGATCCATCATTTAGAGTATCTACTGATGATGAATCAAATCAAACTATAATTTCAGGTATGGGTGAATTACATTTGGAAATAATTGTTGATAGATTGAAAAGAGAGTTTAATGTAGAGGCTAATGTTGGTAAACCTCAAGTTGCGTACAGAGAGACAATAAAAAATACTATAGAGCAAGAGGCAAAGTATATTAAACAAAGTGGTGGTAGAGGACAATATGGCCATGTTTGGTTGAAGCTTGAACCACAAGAATCTGGAAAAGGTTATGAATTTGTAAATGAAATAGTTGGCGGAGCTATACCAAGAGAATTTATAGGTCCAGTTGACAAAGGAATAAAAGAGCAAATGGAAAATGGAGTTATAGGTGGCTACCCAGTTGTTGATGTAAAGGTAACACTTTATGATGGATCATTTCATGATGTAGATTCAAGCGAGGTAGCATTTAAAGTTGCTGGTTCAATGGCATTCAAAGATGGCGCTAAAAAAGCCAATCCTGTTTTACTAGAACCAGTAATGAAAGTGGAAGCAGTCACCCCAAAAGATTATCTTGGTGATGTTACCGGTGATCTCAATCGTAGAAGAGGTATAGTTCTTGGCATGGAAGAGAGTGTATCAGGAAATATTGTGAAGGCTTCCGTTCCTTTATCTGAAATGTTTGGTTATGCTACAGATCTAAGATCTATGACACAAGGGAGAGCTACGTATACAATGGAATTTGAAAAATATTCAGAAATACCAAGTAACATTGCTGAAACTTTAATTCAAAAGGCGTCTTAAAATGGTAAAGAGAAAGAAAACACAAAGTATAAGAATAAGATTAAAAACATTCGATCATAAGTTAATTGATTCTTCAGCAAAAGAAATTCTTGAAACTGCAAAAAGAACTGGAGCGAGGGTGTTAGGGCCTATACCTTTACCTACCAAAAAAGAGAGATTTACTCTTTTAATTTCACCTCACGTTGACAAAGACGCAAGAGACCAATATGAAATAAGGACACACAAAAGACTGATGGAAATAGTTGAACCAACAGATAAAACAGTAGATGCATTGATGAAGCTAGATCTAGCGGCTGGTGTTGATGTACAAATTGAATTAAATTAATTTTTTTCCTAAAAAACCTATATAATATGCTGATTTTATGTTAAAATTTGGCGTTTTTTTATATAAATTAACTTTGTCATTTTGAGGATAATAAAATGAGTCTCGGTATGATAGGCCAAAAGGCTGGTATGACAAGAATATTTGATGGATCTGGTGTATCTGTACCAGTGACGGCGATCAATTTTGCTCCAAATTATATAATTCAGCTGAAGACAGATGAAAAAGATGGATATAATGCCATTCAAATAGGATATGGACTGAAAAAAGAAAATAATTCTAATAAAGCAATTAAGGGACATTATAAGAAATCTAATATTTCAGTATCAAAAGGTTTAATAGAGTTTCGAATAAACAAAGATAAGTCGGATAATTATCAATTAGGACAGCAAATTAATCTAGATATGTTTAAAGTTGGAGAACATGTAGATATTACTGGTACCACGATAGGTAAAGGTTTTCAAGGCGGAGTAAAAAGACATCATTTTAAAACACAAGATGCTACTCATGGTAACTCTCTGTCACATAGAGCATTAGGTTCAACCGGACAATGCCAAGACCCAGGTAGAGTTTTTAAAGGTAAAAAAATGGCTGGTCAACTTGGAAATAAAAGAAATACAATTCAAAATTTAGTTATAGTAAAAATTATCCCTGAAGATAATATAATTTTAGTAAAAGGCTCCGTTCCTGGATACAAAGGTTCAAATTTGATAGTACGTCATACGCAAAAAAAATATATTGTGAGAGATATCCTTGATAGCAAACAAAATCAACAAGATGAACCAATTGAAAAATCTAAGAAAAAAACCAAATCTGAAGATGGAGCAAAAGAAGAAACAAAGACAGAAACCAAAGAACCAAACAATCAAGAAACTCAACAACAATCATCTAACAAATCTGAAAACAACAAAAACGAAGAAAAAAAGGCCTAAATAATGTCAAAAATAGTATTAAATAAAATATTTAAAAAAGAATTTAATGAAGCTCTCGTGCATCAGGTTACTGTCGATTTTTTATCTAATCAGAGACTTTATACGAAAGGACTTAAAAATAGATCAGATGTAAGAGGAGGTGGCGCTAAACCTCGACCACAAAAAGGTTCTGGAAGAGCAAGAGCAGGAACTACGAGAAACCCAATATGGCGTGGCGGCGGAGTTACATTCAGTCCATCTAAGAATAAAAGTTCAAAAAAAATAAATAAAAAAATGTATAAACATGCCCTAAATTGTATTTTTTCTGAACTTCTTAGAAAAAAAAGACTACATGTTACAGAAGATTTAAAAGTTGACAAACCTAAAACAAAACTTTTTATAAAATTTCTAGATAATCTTAAAATATATAGTTCATTAATTGTGACCGATGAGAATAAAATTAATAATTTTCTTGCAGCTAGAAATATAAAAAATATAGAAGTGGTATCTGTCAATGATATCAATCCATTTAATTTAATGAAATATGACAATGTCATAATTGATTCATCAATTATGGAAAGATTGGAGAAAATGACAACATGAATGACAATAGATTAACTAAAATCATATTATCACCGCGTGTTTCAGAAAAATCAGCATTGCGTGCTGACAGTGAAAATCAGCATGTATTTTCTGTGTGTAAAGATGCTACTAAATTAGAAGTGAAAAAAGCTGTAGAAAAAATGTTCGAAGTTAAAGTGAAAGGCGTAACAATTTTAAATATTAAAGGAAAATTAAAAAGAGTAGGACGCTCATTTGGGAAAAGAAAAGACTGGAAAAAAGCATATGTTAGCCTTCAAGAAGGTTTTGATATTAGTTATGGAGAAGGAGAAACCAAATGACATTAATTAAATCGAAACCAACTTCACCTGGAAGAAGATTTAGAATAAAAATATCTGATGTTGAATTACATAAAGGAAAACCCTATAAACCATTAACAGAAAAATCTAAAAAAACTGGTGGTAGAAATAATCAAGGTAGAATTACAACTAGACATATCGGTGGGGGACATAAAAAGAAATATAGGATAATAGATTTTAAAAGAGATAAAGAAAATATGCCTGCTAAAGTTGAAAGATTAGAATATGATCCTAACAGAAATGCAAATATAGCGCTTATTCAATATGATGATGGTGAAAAGAGATATATTATTGCTCCTAAAGATTTAAAAATTGGAGCTACAGTTATTTCTGGATCCAATTCTGCTATTTCAGTTGGTAATACATTACCTTTAAAAGAAATTCCTGTTGGTACACAGGTACATTGTATAGAAATGAAACCTGGTAAAGGCGCACAAATAGCTAGAGCAGCTGGTACAGTTGCACAAATTATGGCTATGGAAGGAGATTATGTAACAATAAAACTCAGATCTGGTGAATTAAGAAAAATTTTTAATAAATGTAAAGCAACTATTGGCGAAGTTGGTAATAGTGAATATAATTTGCAAGCACACGGAAAAGCCGGTGCAAAAAGATGGCTTGGTATAAGACCAACTGTAAGAGGGGTTGCAATGAATCCTATAGATCACCCTCATGGAGGAGGAGAAGGTAAAACTTCTGGTGGTAGAGATCCTGTTTCACCTACCGGAATACCAACAAAAGGATTTAAAACACGTTCAAATAAAAGAACAAACAATATGATAGTTAAAAGAAGAACAAACAAGAAAAGGAAGTAATAATGAGTAGATCTTTAAAAAAAGGCCCATTTATTGATTATCATCTACAAGACAAGATTGATAAAGCTGTTGAATTAAATGATAAAAAACCTATAAAAACTTGGTCTAGAAGATCTGTTATTTCTCCGGACATGGTTGGATTAACGTTTTCGGTACATAACGGTAAACAACATGTACCGGTGTATGTTACTGAAAATATGGTTGGACATAAACTTGGTGAATTTTCACCTACGCGTGTTTTTAAAGGACATTCGGGAGATAGAAAAGCAAAGGTAAAATAATATGGATACAAGAGCAATTTCAAAATTTCAAAGAATATCTGCGCAAAAATGTCGCTTGGTTGCTGATTCTGTTAGAGGACTGAGTGTTGACCAAGCATTAGAGTTTTTGAATTTTGACAAGAAGAAAGCATCTCGTATGATTTTGAAAGTTTTAGAATCAGCTGTGGCCAATGCAGAAAATAATCATTCTAGTGATATTGATAGTTTAAAAATAAAAAATGTATTAATAAACGAAGGACCAACACAAAAAAGACATATTCCGAGAGCAAGAGGTAGAGTAAATCAGATTCTAAAGAGAACTAGCCATATAACAGTAGTCGTAACAGACGGGAAAGAGGTTTAATTATGGGACAGAAAGTACATCCAACTGGAATAAGACTAGGTATTGCAACTGATTGGAATTCAAAATGGTATGCAAATAAACGTGAGTTTCCAAAATTTCTAATGGATGATATAAAAATCAGAGAATATTTAAATAAAGAATTAAAGCAAGCATCTATAAGTAAAATAGTCATAGAACGTCCTACTAAAGAAGCTGTTATAACTATCTTTTCATCTCGCCCAGGTATTGTAATTGGGAAAAAAGGAGAAGATATTGAAAAATACAGGGACAAAATATCAACGATATTAGGTATTAATAAGAAAACAGTAAAAATTAATGTAAAAGAAATAAGAAAACCTGAATTAGATGCAAAGTTAGTATCAGAAGGTATTGCACAACAACTTGAAAGAAGAATTATGTATAGAAGAGCTATGAAAAGAGCTGTAACGAATACAATGAGATTAGGCGCTTTAGGAATAAAAGTTAATGTTGCGGGTAGATTAAATGGAGCTGAGATAGCAAGAAGTGAGTGGTATAGAGAAGGCAGAGTTCCTTTGCATACATTGAAAGCTAATATAGATTTTGGATTTTCTGAAGCACAAACAACATACGGAATAATAGGTATTAAAGTTTGGATTTATCAAGAACAAGTAATAGATGAAGATGAACATGATAATGAAAAAAACACGAAGTCAAAAAAAATAAAAACGGAAAATAAAAATGTTACAACCAAAAAAAACTAAATTCAGAAAACAACAAAAAGGAAGACTAAGAGGGTTTGCTACTTCTGGCGCTAGGGTTAGTTTTGGAGAATTTGGCTTGAAAGCAGTTACTAGAGGTAGAGTAACAGCCAGACAAATAGAAGCTGCAAGACGAGCAATGACTCGTTTTATTAAGAGAAATGGGAAAGTTTGGATAAGAATTTTTCCTGATGTTCCAATAACAAAAAAACCCATAGAAGTTAGAATGGGCAAAGGTAAAGGTAATGTAGAGTATTGGGTTGCTAAAATTCAACCTGGAAAGGTTTTATATGAGATGGAGGGCGTTTCTGAAGATGTAGCTAGAGAAGCATTTAGATTGGCTTCAGCAAAATTACCAGTAATGACTACTTTTGTAACGAGGACATTAATGTAATGAATATTAAAGATTACAGAACAAAAACAACAGATGAATTAGCTAAAACATTGCAAGAATTGCTAAAGGAACGATTCACTCTTCGTATGCAACGTGGTGCAGGATTGAATCCAAAACCACATTTATTTGGTATAAATAAAAAGAATATTGCTCGTGTGAAAACTATTATCAGAGAGAAAAAATAATGGATATCAAACAAACAAAAACACTTTCAGGTAAAGTTCTAAGTATCAAAATGAATAAATCAATAACTGTTGTGGTTGAAAGACAAATTAAACATCCAGTTAATGGAAAGTTTGTTAGGAAGTCTACAAAATATCACGTACATGATGAAAATAACCAATGTAAGATTGGGCAAATAGTCAAAATAAAACAATGTAGACCAATTTCTAAAACTAAAACTTGGACATTAGTAGATAACACCTTATAGGAAATAAAAATGATTCAAATGCAAACAGTTTTAAAATCAGCAGATAATAGTGGAGCTAGAAAACTTATGTGTATAAAAGTTTTAGGGGGATCACATAGAAGGTTTGCTAGATTGGGTGATGTAATTAAAGTTACCGTAAAAGATGCTATACCTCAAGGTAAAGTTAAAAAAGGTGAAGTATATAATGCTGTAATAGTAAGAACTAAAAAAGGAATTCGCAGATCAGATGGATCTGCTATTAGATTTGATAATAATGCAGTAGTTCTTTTAGATAATAAACTTGAACCATTAGCAACAAGAATTTTTGGTCCAGTTACCAGAGAATTGAGAACGAGAACTTTTATGAAAATTATTTCATTAGCGCCGGAGGTATTGTAGTGAATAAATTCAAGAAAGGAGACTCTGTAATAGTTACTGCTGGTAAAGA
The DNA here is from genome assembly GCA_964342835.1 of uncultured Ectothiorhodospiraceae bacterium. Classification (GTDB taxonomy): domain Bacteria; phylum Pseudomonadota; class Gammaproteobacteria. Next base: position 6,401 of record CAYFGJ010000034.1, read on the forward strand.
TAAAGGGAAAAAAGGTGAAATAATGAAAATTGTAGGTACTGATAGAATAATTATTTCTAATGTGAATTTAGTAAAAAAACATGTAAAACCAAACCCTAACAAAAAAATTGATGGAGGAATTATGGATCGTGAAATGTCTATACATATATCAAATGTCAGCATACTCAATCCATTAAGCAAAAAACAGGATAAAGTTGGTGTTAAAACTCTGGAAAATGGAAAAAAAGTTAGAATTTTTAAATCGAATAAAGAGGTAATTGACGTCTAATGAATACTTTTCAGCAATATTATAAAGAAAATATAGTGCCTAATATGATGGAATCAATGAAAGTCAAAAGCGCGATGGAAGTTCCTAGACTGAAAAAAATTACACTAAACATGGGTTTAGGATCAGCTGTAAATGATAAAAAAATACTTGAAACTGCTCTTAATGAATTAACACAGATTACAGGGCAAAAAGCTGTTTTAACATATGCAAAAAAATCAATTGCAAATTTCAAACTTAGAGAAGGGATGCCAATTGGTTGTAAAGTTACATTAAGAAAAGAAAAAATGTACGACTTCTTTGAAAAATTGATTAAAATTTCTTTACCTAGAACTAGAGATTTTAGAGGATTAAATCCAAATTCTTTTGACGGAAGAGGAAATTATACTCTCGGGATTAAAGAACATATAATTTTCCCAGAAATTAATTTTGATAAGATAGATAAAATAAAAGGATTAGATATTACTATAACAACTTCAGCTAAAACAAATAAAGAGGCAATGGAATTATTTAAACAATTTAATTTTCCATTTAAATAATTATGGCAAGAGCATCAATAATACAAAGAGAGAAAAAACGCGAAAAACTTATTGCAAAATATGCGAAAAAGCGTGCAGAAATTAAAGAACAATTAAAGAAAGTTAACTTAGATATGGATAAAATCAAAGAACTTAGAATAAAGTTACAGAAATTGCCTGCTAATTCTATACCTGTTAGAAAAAGAAATCGTTGTAGTCTGACAGGAAGACCAAGAGGAGTGTATAGAAAATTTTCGTTAGGCAGAACAAAACTAAGAGAGATTGCCATGAGGGGCGATATACCAGGATTAACAAAGGCAAGTTGGTAATACTATGAGCATGAATGACACAACCGCTGATTTATTAACACGTATAAGAAACGCACAAAGAGCTTTTAAGGATATAGTGAATGTTCCATTCTCTAAATCTAAGTTATCCATCTGTAATGTATTAAAAGATGAAGGATATATATCTGCTGTAAGTGTGGAAGGAGAAACAAAAAAAACATTATCGATAGTTTTAAAATATTTCGAAGGCAAACCTGTAATAGAACAAATTGAAAGAGTAAGTAAACCTGGATTAAGAATTTATAAATCTAGCAAAAAAATTCCTCTAGTAAAAAATGGTTTGGGTATTTGTATAATATCTACTTCAAAAGGAATAATGACAGATAAATCTGCAAGAGAAAAAAATTGTGGGGGAGAAATTATTTGTTATGTTTCATAGGATAGTAATATGTCAAAAATAGCTAGAAAACCAATAGAATTACCTGATAATACAAAACTCAATATAGAGAATAATCTTGTAACTATTGAAGGACCTAAAGGTAAATTATCTTTTCAGAAGATCTCTGATATTACTATTAAAGAAGAAACAGGAGCTTTGCACATCATTAGTTCTAACAAAGATGATACATCAATATCAGGAACAACAAGAGCTCTTATATACAATATGGTTCATGGAGTATCTAAAGGTTGGGATAAAAAATTGACTTTAGTTGGAGTTGGTTATAGAGCAAAAGCTGATAACAAATATCTTGAATTAAATGTTGGTTATTCACACCCAGTAAAATATGAAATTCCAGAAGGTATAAAAATTGAAACGCCTAGTCAGACGGAAATTGTTGTAACTGGTATAGATAAACAACAAGTTGGTCAAGTTGCATCTGAAATAAGATCAGTTCGTTTGCCAGAACCATATAAAGGCAAAGGAATAAGATATATAGATGAACATATAGTTAAAAAGGAAGCTAAGAAAAAATAATGAATAATAATAAAAAATTATCAAGGTTAAGAAGAGCCACAAAGACTAGACAAAGAATCGCTTTGACAAATAATCATAGATTGAGTGTCTTTAAATCTGTAAATCATATATATATACAATTATTAACACCCAATGGAGATCAAGTCATTACAACCATTTCTTCTAACCAGAAAGAATTTAAAAAGAAACAGAAAGCAAATAATATTGAAATTTGTAAAGTATTAGGTAAAAAAATGGCTGATTATATTAAAAAAAAGAAAATTAATAAAGTTGCGTTTGATAGATCTGGATATAAATTTCATGGTCGTGTAAAAGCATTAGCAGATACAATTCGAGAAAATGGAGTAAAAATTTAATGGGATATGATGATCAAAAATCTGATTATATTGAAAAATTAGTGCATGTAAATCGTGTAGCTAAAGTGGTTAAAGGTGGTAGACAATTTGGTTTTACTGCATTAACAGTTGTGGGAGATGGTCATGGAAGAGTTGGATATGGTTATGGTAAAGCTAAAGAAGTACCGATAGCTATACAAAAAGCGATGGAAAAGGCTAAAAAGAATATGATTTCAGTTGCATTAAAAAAAGGAACTTTACATCATGCAGTTACTCATCGACATGGTTCTGCTAAAGTTTATATGCAGCCCGCAGGAGAAGGAACAGGAGTAATAGCGGGAGGAGCTATGAGAGCTGTATTTGAAGCTACTGGAATTCATAATGTTTTAGCTAAAAGTTTTGGATCAACAAATCCAATCAATGTTGTTAAAGCTACAATTAAAGGTTTGGAGGGTATGTATTATCCTAATCAGGTAGCACAAAAAAGAAATAAAAAAACAAGTGAATTATAATGGTTAAGTCTAAATTAAAAAAAATAACAGTAACACAAACTTCTAGTCTTATAGGTAAAACTAAAGCACAAGTATCATGTATTAAAGGGTTAGGATTAAGAAAAATAAATCATAAAGTTGTATTAAATAATACACCTGAGATCAATGGCATGATAAAAAAAGTAAGACACATGATTAAGGTTGAAGAATAATATGGAAAAAATTGCATTAAATAAATTAAAACCAAATGACTCAAGCAAAAAAAACAAAAAAAGAGTTGGAAGAGGTATAGCTTCTGGAACAGGTAAAACGGCTGGTAGAGGACACAAAGGACAAAAATCTAGATCTGGAGGTAAGATTCAAGTTGGTTTTGAAGGAGGACAGATGCCTCTACAAAGAAGATTGCCTAAAGTTGGTTTTACGAGTCCAAAAAATATCTATTCAGCTGAATTAAAATATGATCGTTTAATAAATGTAAAAGAAGATAAAATAGATTTAGAATTATTAAAAAAATATAAACTTGTTAAAAAAAATATTAAGAAAGTAAAAATTATCGGTCCTTGTACTATTAAAGCTAAGAAATCTTTTAAAGATATCTTATGTACGAAGTCGGTAGAGGATTATTCTAAGAGTACTAATAATGTCAAGAAAAAGTAGTGATATAACATCTGGACTAGATGGATTAACAAAATCAAGAGAAATTAGACAAAGAATTTTTTTTGTAATATTTGCTCTTATAATTTTTCGTCTTGGTAGTTTTATTACTTTACCAGGTATAGATCCATCAATCATGAAAACAATCTTTGATCAACAAAGGGGAAGTTTTGCGCTGTCGCCAATGCCCTTAGCAATGTCAATTGATTCTGAGCCTAAATCAATCCTGGCAAAAGCAACAGACATTCTTGCGGTAATTGCAATG
>CAYFGJ010000035.1:0-10175 GCA_964342835.1 uncultured Ectothiorhodospiraceae bacterium
CATTGTGCAACTATTTTAGTTGGTATATGAGTAATTCTTACAGCTGATTCAGTTGTATTTACATGTTGTCCGCCTGCACCGCTTGCCCTATAAACATCGATCCGTAAATCAGATGGATTGAGATTAACTTCAAAAGAATCGTCAATTTCAGGATATATAAAAACAGAGGCAAATGATGTATGTCTCCTATTACCAGAATCAAATGGGGATTTTCTAACTAATCTGTGTATACCTGTTTCTGTTCTTAACCAACCATATGCATAATTACCATTGATTTTTATTGTTACGCTTTTATATCCAGCTACTTCACCTTCTGATAGTTCTGTTATTTCAGATTTAAATTCATGGGATTCTGCCCATTTTAAATACATTCTCATTAACATTGCTACCCAATCTTGTGCCTCAGTTCCACCGGAACCTGATTGGATATCAATATAAGAATTATGAGAATCTTGATCTCCTGTAAAAATATTTTGAATTGATAGATTTTTTAAAAGTTTATGAGTATCTTTTGATAATATTATCATTTCATCAAGTAGTTGATTATTAGCTGATGACTGATCATCATTTGCTATGGACTCAAGAGTATATTCAATCATATCAATATTATTTTGAGCCTTAGTAACATTCTCATGTAGTGTTTGATATCTTTTCTGATTTTTTTGTAAATTAGTTAATTTGGATCTATTGTTCCATATATCTTCATTAGCTAATTCTAAGGTTATTTTATTGATCTTTGTCTGTATATTATCAAAGTCAAACTAACCCCCGGAGCTCATTAAGCTCATTTTTTAATACTTTATTATCAAGTAAAATATCAGAAATTTTTTGATTTTTATTAGTCATATAATTATTCACCAAATAGCACTAATCTAGACAGCCAAATTTTTTTATATTTTTCTAATTCATCTTTAGTAATTTCTATTTTCTCATACTTTCCATTTCTATAACAAATCAGTAAAATAATATTTTCAATATTAGATTGAAATTGCCAATCATGAGCCATAGAATATGCAGCTAATTGTAAAAAAAACTCATCTAATTCTCTTTTTGTTTTCTTTCGAGAAGATGATTTATAGTCTATTAACTTTATATTATTATCAGAAAAACATATTAGATCAATTGTCCCTGCAAAATTATTTTTATAATTAACTGTGATCTCAGTACCCCATATTTCATCTAACTCAATGATATAATTATCTAAAAGTTTGTGGGCAAGTTTTTTCGCTATTGTATAATTTTCATTATTCTCATCAGGTAATTCAGATTTCGATATATAATGATCTAAATATTTATGCATATAGTTGCCTATAATCATTGAATTAGATTGATAATTATTAGTACTTAATTGATGATAATTACGTGTTGAAGCAAGAATTGATGTAACGCTTGGAATAGCAATATCTGCAATATAATAATATCTAATTCCATTTTTTTTATTTATTGAATAATTAGTATTACTATACTTAGTGATATAATTATCTAACATTATTATTTTTTGAGCTCAGATAAAATCTTTTCTAAATCCATTCTTATTTGATTAATTAATTTTTTACTATATAAGTGGTCTTCTTTATTATCCTTTTCTTCAAGTTTATGTTTAGCGCCTTCTATTGTATATCCTTGATTTTGAAGCAAATCATTTATTTGACTAACTAATATTAAATCCTTCTGCTGATAATATCTTCTATTACCAGTTCTTTTGATTGGAGCTAATTGATTAAATTCTTGTTCCCAATATCTTAGAACATGTGTTTTTATTCCGCAAATTTCAGAAACTTCACCGATTGTAAAATATCGTTTATTGGGAATATTAATCAATTGTTTTGGACTATTACTCTCCATCAAAAGCCTCTATTTGAGATTTTAACTTCATTCCAGATTTAAATGTAACAACTCTTCTTTCCTCAACTAGTACTTCTTCACCAGTTCTTGGGTTTCTTCCAGGTCTTGCTCTTTTGTTTCTAAGTATAAAATTTCCAAAACCTGAAAATTTAATATCATTACCTTCCTCTAGAAGTTTTTTGATAGTTTCAAAAAACTCTTCAATAAATTCTTTAGCTTCTCTTTTATTTAAACCGACTTCATCATGAATCATATCAATTAATGAATTTTTGGTAATTGTCATTCTATTTATCTCTTAACCTCGCTTTGTATGCCTTCATCATGGCATTAACAATAGTGTCAATCTGAGTTGTTATCTGGCTATCCTTGAGAGTAATATTCATGTCTTGAAATATTATTTCAAAGGAAATGCTTTTTTCATTCTCAGAAAATTCCTTGCTATCATAAAAAATATCAGTAATTCTAATATTTATCAAATATTTAACACGTAATCTTTCGATAGTTTTTAATATTTCATCGGAAGTAATGTTATTATTAATTATAAAGGTAAGATCTCTTTTTATTTTAGGAAATGGTGATATTTCCCTATATTTTATAGCTTCATCAAATTCTACATCTTGTGTAAAGATTTCAAAAACATATATAGGTGATTTTAATGACTCTACTTGATATATTTTATCTGAAATTTCACCACAATAACCAATTTCTTTTTTATTGTAAAAAATCACAGCTTGACAATTCTCGCTTAGATAATCGTTTTTATTGCCTTTAATATTTTTAAACTCAATATCACCCGGTAATATTGACAATAGATCGCCTTTCAAATCAAAAAAATTATATTTAATTGAATCTTCTTTCAATGAATACATAGAGTTATCACCCGATATTAATGCAGATACAGTTTGAAGCTCAGATATTGTATTTTTGTATTTCCAATATACTTTACCAGTTTCAAAAATCTTCATTGATGTATTTTGTCTACTAAAATTATATTTATAACTTTTAACTAGACTTGGAATTAATGATACTCTCATATCAGATTTATCTTCTGATATAGGGTTATTAATTGATACTATTCTATTTTTTTTATAAAATATTGTTTCATAAGATTTTGGAAGAAAAGCAAAATTAATTACCTCTTTATAGCCTTTTATAACTAATGAATTGCTTATTGAGTTTTCAGTTGAACTTTTAAATAAGAAATTATTTTGCAATGGGGGAAGTTTTATTGAATCAAAATTTTCATACCCTACCACTCGTGCAATTTCTTCAAATAAATCATACTCATTTGTAATATCAAACCTATAATCAGGAACTTGAACATGAATTTTTTTACCATTGTTCTTAACCAAAAAATTTAAGTCGGTTAAAATTTTTTTTATAGTGTTCATTTTAATTGGCATACCCAATAATTTTATAAAAGAATCAATACTTGTTGATATAACAAGTCTAGGCTTATTAATTTTTTTAATATTTTTCTTGGTATAATACTTATACGAATCATAATTAGAGTATTTAGATAATAAATTTAAAACTCTTTCTAATACGATATGATGTGAGAATGGATTTACTCCTCTTTCAAATCTATAAGATGAATCTGTTTGTAATTTATATGTCTTAGATGATTTTCTAATTAAATCTGGTAAAAAATATGCGCATTCTATCAAAATATGATTAGTTTTTTTTGTGATTGCAGATTTTTGTGAACCAATAAGACCTGCTATTGCTTGTATATTGCTTGAATCAACTATAACAGGTGTCTTGCTAGTAAGTTTATATTTAATACCATTTAGTGCATCAATAGATTCACCTTTTTTACTAAATCTAACACTAATTGGTCCATCTAATGTATTTAAATCAAAGGCATGAAATGGCTGTCCAACTTCTATCATTGTATAATTTAAAATATCTACTATTAAATTTACAGATGATATTCCATAATCTTTTAAACGTTGTTTTATTATTTTTGGTGTAGATAACTTGTTATTAATATTTTTTATCTCTAGACAACTATAGATAGGGCTTATAGTGTGATTGATATTACCAATATTTTTATTTACATTAGGTTTGTTAATTAGTATCTGCTTGGTAATTGGTTTTAATTTCGATTTATATAAACTTTTTAAATCTCTGGCAATACCATATATAGAAAGACAATCTCCCCTGTTCGGTGTCATTTCAATATCTATTATTTGATCAGATTTAGATTGATATATTTTAGAAACTTCTAATCCCAATGCAGTCATTTTAATGGATAATTTTTTATCCTTTTTTACAGGTTCTAGATATTCTGACAACCATTTAACACTTACTTTCATATTACCTTATAGATTCAAATTGATTTAAGAATGATAAATCATTTTCAAAAAATTCTCTCAAATCTGATATACCATATTTGAGCATAGCTAATCTTTCTATACCTAACCCAAATGCAAAACCAGAAAATATCTTACTATCAATTTTCACATTTTTTAGAACATTTGGATGGACCATACCGCAACCTAATACTTCTAACCATTTATTTTTAAATTTAATATCTATCTCAGCAGATGGTTCGGTAAACGGAAAATATGATGGTCTGAAACGTATTTCTATTTTTTTATTATCAAAAAATTCTTTAATAAAATCTGTAAGAAAACCTTTTAAATGACAGAAGTTTATATTCTTCTCTACACATAAACCTTCAATTTGGTGAAACATTGGTGAATGAGTTGGATCGGAATCACATCTATATACTTTACCTGGTGTCATAATCCTCAGTGGAGCTGAATTATTTATCATAGATCTAATTTGAACTGATGATGTATGTGTTCGTAGTAATTTTTTGCTATCAATATAAAATGTATCATGCATATCTCTTGCTGGATGATTTTTTGGAATATTCAGTGCTTCAAAATTAAAATAATCATTTTCAATTTCAGGACCATCGGCTATTGTAAAACCATATTGATATAAGATTTTTGTTATTTGATTAATCGTGAGTGTTATAGGATGAAAAGATCCAATAGAGTGTCCTCTACCTGGTAAGGTCACATCAATATTATTATGAACAATATCTATCGAATTTAAATACTCTAGTTTGGATGTTATAAGTGATTCAATTGATATTTTAGTTTTATTTAATAAAGCCCCTTGTGTTTTTCTATCTTTTAAATCTAGATTCTTCATTTCTTGAAATAAAGAAGTTAATGATCCTTTTTTTCCCAAGTAATTAGATTTAATTTTCATTAGCTCATTAACTGAATTACATGCTTCTAATTCTTTTTTGAATAATGACAGTAATGAAGTGATGTCTGTAGTCACAAATATAATAACTTAAGTTTTTTGATTATTTATAGTTTTTAGTAAATCTGCAAAACTTTTCTGATTATTAACAGCTAAATCAGCTAAAATTTTTCTATTTATATTGATTTCTGCTATTTTTAATTTATTTATAAATTGACTATAGGATAAATTATGTAATCTAGCTGCCGCATTAATTTTCGCAATCCACAAAGCTCTAAATTGTCTTTTTCTTTGTTTTCTATCTCTATAGGCATATTGACCAGCTTTGATAACAGCTTGTTTTGCAACTCTAAATACTTTACTTCTTGCACCTCTATAGCCTTTTGCAAGTTTGAGTATTTTTTTATGTCTTGAATGTGCTACAACTCCTCTTTTAACTCTTGGCATATTTATTTCTCCATGTATTTAGTAAGGTAGCATTCTCTTGACAAGTTGTTTATCAGCTTGACTGATAAGAGAATCATCTCTTAAATGTCTTTTTCTTTTAGTACTTTTTTTTGTAAGAATATGTCTTCTATGAGATTGAGCTCTTTTTATATTACCAGATGGTGATTTACTGAATCTCTTCTTAGCACCCTTATTGCTTTTCATTTTTGGCATATATAATTCTCCTAGCTCTTTTAATCGGACAGTATACAGTAATTATTTCTTTGGCGCTATAACCATTACAATTTGTCTTCCTTCAAAGGATGGCAATTGTTCCACGATACCATAATTATCAATATCCTGTAATACTCTATCTAAAAATTCTCTTCCTATTGTTTGATGCGCTATTTCTCTTCCTCTAAACCTCATAGTAATTTTAGTTTTATCCCCACCTGTTAAAAATTTTATGATGTTTTTCAATTTAACTTGATAGTCAGCTTCCTCAGTGTTAGGTCTAAACTTTATTTCTTTAACTTGAGTTTGTTTTTGTTTTTTTTTGGCGCTGTGTGCCTTTTTTGATTGTTCAAACTTATATTTACCAAAATCCATAATTCTGCATACAGGTGGTTTTTGGTTAGGTACTATTTCAACTAAATCTAAATCTTCATTTTGTGCCATCTCTAAAGCTTGCTTTGTCTGTACAATACCAACTTGGTCTCCAGTCGATGAAATCAAGCGTACTTCAGGGACAAGAATTCTAGAATTCATTCGTAATCGTTTGTTGTTCGATATAATATTTCTCCTTATAATTTAATTATTTTTTATTTATGATATCTTGATCCAATTTTTTTATAAAATCAGAAGTCGACATATTACCTAAATCATCACCATTTCTCAGTCTTACAGAAATTTGATTATTCTCAACTTCTTTATCTCCTATTATAACTAAATAGGGTATTCTTTTAATAGTATGTTCACGAATTTTATAACTAATTTTTTCATTTCTTGAGTCAATTTCAACCCTAATTCCATGCTCATAAAGTAATTTTGCAATTTTCTTTGAAAACTCTTCATGTTTAGAAGTAATATTTAATATAATAACTTGTATAGGAGATAACCATAAAGGAAGATTTCCTGAATAATTTTCAATTAAGATTCCAACAAATCTCTCTAATGAGCCTAAAATAGCTCTATGTATCATCACAGGATGTTTTTTAGTACCATCCACATCTACATAATTAGCTTTTAATCTTTCTGGCATTGAAAAATCTAGTTGAATTGTTCCAAGCTGCCAAATTCTATTCAATGAGTCGTGTAATGAAAAATCTATTTTTGGCCCATAAAAAGCTCCGTCCCCTTCATTGAGTGAATATTTAATTTTTTTATTATCTAAAGCTGATTTTAGTGCGTCTTCAGATATATTCCATATCTTTTCATCCCCTACCCTCTGTTCGGGTCTAGTAGAAAGTTCTATTTTTAAATTTTCAAATCCAAAATCTTTATAAATAATTTTTATATCGTCAATTAATTTAATTATTTCGTTTTCAATTTGGTCTGGAGTACAAAAAATATGCGCGTCATCTTGTGTAAAAGCTCTAATTCTAAGTAATCCATGCAATGTCCCTGATGGCTCATTTCTGTGAACTAGACCAAATTCTGCAAATTTGATAGGTAAGTCTTTATAACTTCTTATACCCTGATTATATATCTGAACATGACCTGGGCAACTCATTGGCTTAATTGCATATTCACGATTCTCAGAATTAACATCAAAAATTAAATCAGAAAACTTATCCAAATGTCCGGATTTTTTCCATAAAGATTTATCAAGAATTTGTGGAGTATTAATGATTTTATAATCATTATTATATAAATATTTTGTTATGTAATCTTTAATTAAATTAAATAATGACCAACCTTTGTCATGCCAGAACACCATACCAGGAGATTCATCTTGAAAATGAAAATAATCAAGTTTTTGGCCTAGTTTTCTATGGTCTCTTCTTTCTGCTTCTTGGATATCTTCCAGATATTTATCTAATTCTTCTTGTGAATTCCATGCTGTTCCATAGATTCTTTGAAGTTGCTGGTTTGAAGAATCACCTTTCCAATAAGAACCGGATATCTTAGTTAATTTGAATGCTTTTAAGTGTTGTGTATTAGTAAGGTGAGGCCCACGACACATATCAATATATTCTTCATGATGATATACAGCTATTATTTCATTTTCTGGTATTTCATTTATTAGTTTTATTTTATATTCTTCGTTTCTATTTGTGAAAATCTTAATAGCATCTTTCTTGTTTACAACCTGTCTGACTATTTTGTAATTTTTATTTGCTAACTTCTTCATTGATTTTTCGATCTTTTCTAGATCTTTTTCAGAAATAGTATTTTCATTCAGTACATCATAGTAAAATCCATTTTCAATAACTGGGCCTATAACCATCTTGCAATCTGGATATATTTGTTTTAGAGCATGACCAAAAAGATGTGCACATGTATGCCTGACTATATCAATACCCTCTTTGTCAGTTGATTTTATTAGTTCGATTTTACAATTTGTGTTTAATTGTTCACTTAAATCAACAAGTTTATTATTAATTTTCGCTGCTACAATATTTTTATCATCAAAATTTTCATCAACTATATTTTCTATAGTAGTATCATTTTGTACATTTATTGTTTTATTATTAATTACTATTTTTAACATATATTACTTTATCTAATCCTAGGCACGATTGGGTTCGAACCAACGACCTCCACCATGTCAAGGTGGCGCTCTAACCAACTGAGCTACGCGCCTAAACTATGTAAAATTATCATGACAATTAATCTTTCTCAAGTTGTTAATACTATCAATTTGCATTTTTAGGCATATCTAAGTAATTCTGCTGGATAGATGTAATTTGATCTCTGATTTTTGCAGCTTCTTCAAATTCTAAGTTTTTTGCTCTCTCAAACATCTGTTTTTCAAGTTCTTTTATTATACTAGTTACATTATTGCTAGTTACTTTAGGAAATTTCTTTTTAAGGTTTGAAACTAATGATAATTTTCCAAGCTTAGTATCAGATAAATAAACATCATCATCTAAAGAATCTCTTATATCTTTTTTAATACCTTGGGGTTTTATATTATTTTGAGTATTAAATTGAACTTGCAAATCTCTGCGTCTACTTGTTTCATCTATAGCTCTTTTCATAGATTTTGTAGTTTGATCACCATATAATATAACCCTTCCATCAATATTTCTAGCAGCCCTACCTATAGTTTGAATTAGCGATCTATCTGATCGTAGAAAACCTTCTTTATCAGCATCAAATATTGCAACAAGTTCGACTTCTGGTATATCCAGCCCTTCTCTTAATAAATTTATTCCAACCAAAACATCAAATTCACCTTTTCGTAAATCTCTAATTATTTCGACTCTTTCAACAGTATTGATATCTGAATGTAAATACCTGACTTTAATTTCAAAATCCTGTAAATATTCAGTTAAGTTTTCTGCCATTTTTTTAGTTAGTGTAGTAATTAAAACTCTATTTTTATTTTTTACTGTATTATTTATTTCTGATAGGACATCTTCTACTTGATTAAAAGCTGGTTTAACAGTAATTTTAGGATCAATTAAACCTGTGGGTCTGATTACTTGTTCAACAACAATATCAGATTTGCCTATCTCGTAATCACTCGGAGTAGCTGAAACATAAATTGTCTGAAAATTATATTTAACAAATTCTTCAAATTTTAAGGGCCTATTATCAAGTGCAGATGGTAATCTAAAACCATATTCAACTAAAGTTTCTTTTCTAGATCTATCTCCTCTATACATTCCACCAAGTTGAGGTACTGCCACATGACTTTCATCAATTATTACTAGTCCATTTTTAGGCATATAATCCAATAAACAAGGTGGTGGCTCTCCTGGATTTCTACCACATAAATATCTTGAATAATTTTCAATTCCTGAACAATATCCCATTTCTTTAATCATCTCGAGATCAAAATTTGTTCTTTCTTTAAGTCTTTGTTGTTCTAATAATTTATTTTCTTTTTTAAGGGTTTCTAAAGTTTTATCAAGTTCTTTCTTTATATCTACCACAGCTTTATCTAAAATATTTTTAGGTGTAACGTAATGAGTTTTAGGATATATTGTACATCTTTTAATTTGTTTATTTACCTGGCCTGTCAAAGGATCAAAAGTATATAAATTTTCTATTTCATCATTATATAAATCAACTCTAATAGCCTCTCTATCAGAATCAGCTGGAAAAATATCTATAATGCTTCCTTTAACTTGATATGTACCTCTTCTGAGTTCTAAATCATTTCTCGTATATTGTAATTCTGCCAAACGTCTTAATATCTTTCTTTGGTCAATCAAATCTCCTTTAACCATATGTAAGATCATTTTAAAATATGTAGTAGGATCTCCTAACCCATAAATAGCTGATACAGTAGCAACTACTATTGCATCTTTTCTCTCAGAAAGCGATTTGGTTGCTGATAATCTCATTTGTTCTATATGCTCATTTAATGATGCATCTTTCTCTATATATGTATCCGAAACAGGTACATATGCTTCTGGCTGATAATAATCATAATATGAAACAAAATATTCAACAGAATTATTAGGAAAAAATTCTTTCATTTCAGAGTAAAGTTGAGCTGCCAAAGT
>CAYFGJ010000036.1:0-10132 GCA_964342835.1 uncultured Ectothiorhodospiraceae bacterium
TAACATGTCCTTCCCATTCTGGCTCAAGAGGTGTTACATTCACAATAATTCCACATCTAGCATATGTTGATTTTCCTAAACATAAGGTCAAAACTTGTCTAGGTATCCTGAAATACTCAATTGTTCTAGCAAGCGCGAAAGAATTTGGTGGGATAATACAAACATCAGATTTTACATCCACAAAACTATTCTCATCAAATGATTTCGGATCAACAAAAGATGAATTAATATTAGTAAATATTTTAAATTCATCTGAACACCTTACATCATAGCCATAACTAGATGTACCAAAAGAAATAATATTTCCTTTACCATTCTCTTTTATTTGATTCTCTTGGAAAGGCTCTATCATCTTATGTTTTGAAGCCATTTCCTTGATCCACTTATCTGATTTAATTGCCATGAGATACTTATAATAACATATTATAATTTTATGCTATCATACAGAACATGAAAATATTGTATGTAGACATGGATGGAGTCTTGGTAGATCCAGATTCAGCTTTACCAAAATTAAGCACTGAAATCAAAAATAAGTATAAAGATAATATTTATGATGCACCTGGATTTTTTGCTTTGATGGATCCAATGCATAACGCAATTGATTCATATAAATATTTGTGCCAAAAATTTGATACCTATATTTTAACAGCTGCACCATGGAATAATCCTACAGCTGCAAATGACAAAATTGATTGGGTACAAAAATACTTAAATGATGAAGCATTTAAAAGAGTAATTATTAGTCATAATAAAAATTTAAATAGTGGTGATTTTTTAATTGATGACAAAATAAGAAATGGTGTAGATAAATTCAAAGGTACACATATACATTTTGGTTCAGAAAAATTTCCTAACTGGAAATCAGTTGTAGAATTTTTAGATGATCAAGCTTGATTAGTCATTTTGTATAACTATTTTAGGAAATGCAGAACTGTAATCTTTTTTACGCATTGATAATGTAGCTGCCATTTTCCTAGCAATTTCCCTATATGCCATTGATGATGGAGATTCAGGATCTGATGAAACAGTAGGAGTTCCTTTATCCATCTCTTCTCTGATACGTTTTTCTAGAGGTAATTCACCTAATAATTTAACATTATTTTCATTTGCCAACTGTTCACCTCCACCTTGTCCAAAAATACTTTCTACAGTTCCACACTTAGGACAAACAAAAGTACTCATATTTTCAACAATACCAAGAACAGGAACTTCAACTTTTTCAAACATTTTTAAACCTTTTCTAGCATCTATTAACGAAATATCTTGAGGAGTGGTAACTATAATTGCTCCACTCACAGGAATTTTTTGACAGAGTGTTAACTGAACATCTCCTGTGCCAGGTGGTAAATCAATTATTAAAAAATCTATATCTTTCCAATTAGTATCTGTCAATAATTGTTCTAATGCTTGTGTAACCATAGGTCCACGCCAAATCATTGGTGTTTCCTCTTCAACTAAAAGTCCGATAGACATTGTTGGTAACCCATGTGCTATCTTTGGTTCTAAAGATTTACCATCTAGAGAATCAGGTCTACCACTAACTCCCATCATTTTAGGAATACTCGGCCCATAAATATCTGCATCTAAAACAGCTGCAGAAGCACCTTCTTCTTTCAAAGCTAGAGCTAAATTAACAGCAGTAGTAGATTTTCCAACACCGCCTTTACCGGATGCTACAGCAATAATGTTCTTAATTCCTTTAATTCTTTCAACGCTTTTTTGAACAGTGTGTGGGATAATCTCATAATTCAAATCTAATTTTATGTTTGCTTTTGGATAAGCATCTTTTATTTTCTTATGCAAATTCTCATGAAATGCTTTCATGATTCCTTCCGCAGGCCAGCCAAGCGTTATTTTTATAGAAACATTATCACCATTTACATTTATATCTTTTACAGTATTCGCCGTGACTAAATCTGTTCCCATATAGGAACAATGGTAATCTTTCAATATCGTTTCTATGTTTTCTTTTTGCATAACCTCAGTTCTTTTAATGTTATTATAAAATTAAGATTGGTATATTATAACGTGTAATCACAATAGTTATAGAAAAAAAATTGAATCTATGAGAAAAATAATTGTAACAAGCGCTCTACCTTATGCAAATGGATCTATTCATTTAGGACATCTTGTTGAATATTTGCAAACCGACATTTGGGTTAGAAATCAAAAAATGAATGGAAATGATTGTGTTTATATATGTGCTGATGATGCTCATGGAACACCTATAATGTTGAAAGCTAAAGAACTCAACATAACACCAGAACAATTAATTAAAAAAATACATAAAGAGCATATAGACGATTTTGCAGATTTTCAAATTGAATTTGATAATTATCACACAACTCATTCAAATGAAAATAAAATTTTTTCTGAAATGATATACAACAAGCTACTTGAGAATGGAGATATAGTATCAAAAAATATTAGTCAATTTTATGATGAAAAGGCAAAAATGTTTTTACCAGATAGATACGTAAGAGGTGATTGTCCAAAATGTGGATCTAAAAATCAATACGGGGATTCATGCGAGGAATGTGGAGCTTCATATTCATCGTCTGAAATTAAGAATCCTATATCTACTATAACTCAGTCAACACCAATAACAAAAAGTACGGAACATCAATTTTTTAAATTAAGTTCTTATGAAAAATTTTTAAAAAAATGGGTAGATAATGGAACATTACAACCAGAAATTAAAAATAAACTTGATGAGTGGTTGTCTGAAGGTCTTTCAGATTGGGATATAACTCGAGATGCTCCTTATTTTGGATTCAAAATACCTAATACGGAAGACAAATATTTTTATGTATGGCTAGATGCGCCAATAGGATATATTGCTTCATATAAAAATTTTTGTGATAAAAATAATAAAAAATTTAATGAAGATTGGGATAAAAATACAAAAACAGAATTATATCATTTCATCGGTAAAGATATTGCGTATTTTCATGCATTATTTTGGCCAGCTATGTTAGAGGGCTCTGGACTCAAAAAACCTGATGCTATTTTTTGCCATGGTTTTTTAACTATTGATGGAGAAAAAATGTCAAAATCACGAGGTACATTTTTTAATGCCCGTACTTATCTTAATCATTTGAAACCAGAATACTTAAGATACTATTTCGCGAGCAGACTAAATAATAAAATAGAAGATATTGATTTAAGTTTTGACGATTTTTGCTCAAGAGTAAATTCAGAATTAATTGGTAAAATTGTAAATATTGGAAGTAGATGTGCAAAATTCATTAATAAAGATTTTGATAATAAATTATCAGAAAAGATAAATAATCAAGAACTAATAGATACATTATTAAATAATAGAGATAAAATTATATCTAATTATGAGAACAGGGAATATTCAACTAACATAAGATTGATTGCTTCGATGGCTGATGATGTAAATAAATATTTAGATAATGAAAAGCCGTGGATAAAAATCAAAAATGAAAAAGAAAAATCCGTTGTACAAGCGATTTGTACCGATGGATTAAATGCATTTAGAATTTTAATGGGTTATCTGAAACCAGTCTTACCAAAATTATCTAATAAAGTTGAGGATATTTTAGATTGTCCATCAATGACATGGAATAATATTAATTCATTACTGCTAGAAAAAGAAATTAAAATATTTAGTCCTATAATTACAAGAATAGATGAAAAATGGATTATAAATATGAAAAAGGAGAATGATAATGTCAAATAAAATTACGATTGATGATTTTTTAAAACTAGATTTAAGAGTTGGTAAAATTCTAGAAGCTAGAGCAGTTGAAGATTCAAGAAAAATGATCGAACTTAAAATAGATATAGGAGAAAAAGAACTGAAAACAGTATTTGCTGGAATAAAGAAATCATATAATCCAGAAAATTTAATTAATAAACTCGCAGTGGTTATTGTTAATTTAGAACCAAGAGAAATGAAGTTTGGTACTTCAGAAGGTATGATTTTAGCTGCTCAAGATGATGATGTTGTTATTTTACAGCCTGAAAAGGAGATCAAACCTGGGTCAAAAATATCATGAATAAAAAAAATGATATATTAATTCAAAAGCTTATTAATGCTCTTCCACAATTGCAGTGTCAAAAATGTAAATATGATGATTGCGCAAGTTATGCTCAAGCTATAGTTTTAAATCAAGAAAATACGAGTAAATGTGAACCGGGTTCTACAAATACTGAAAAACAATTAAAAAATATTTTGTTAAATAATACTGAGAATAAGAATCAAAAAATAGAAAATTATAAAATAGCATATATTGATACTAGTAATTGTATTGGTTGTAAAATATGCCTAAAAATTTGTCCTGTTGATGCAATTATTGGAGCTAAACATCAAATGCATTATATTATTGATGATTTATGTAATGGATGTGAATTATGTATTTCAGAGTGTCCTGTAGATTGTATGAAAATGATTGAAAATAAAAATAATAAATCTTGGATATGGCCAAGTATTAAATCAGAAAAATCAAAGCAATATTATTATCAGAAATTAAAAAGAATTAATTCAAAAAAAATCAGAGTTAATACTTCTTTAAATGATAGACATCAAGAAAATCAAATAAAAGAATATTTACAAAATGCCATAAAAAAAGAATCCGCAAGAAAACGAAATTTGAAACAATATGAATAGATCAAAAGTCTCAAAAATTTTTGAGATTCTTAAACAAGATAAACCTTCGCCAGTTACTGAGCTAATATACAAGAGTAAATTTCAATTATTAATAAGTGTAATTTTATCAGCTCAAGCGACTGATAAAAGTGTTAATACGTCTACATTAAGATTATTCAAAATTGCAGGTACACCTGAAAAACTATATAAATTGGGAGAAAAAAAATTAAAGAATTATATAAAAAATATAGGTCTTTTTAACTCGAAAGCAAAAAATGTTATAAAAACTTCTGAAATAATTTTAAAACAATATAAAAACAAAATTCCATCTAACAGAGAAGACCTACAAAAATTACCTGGTGTAGGCAGAAAAACGGCTAATGTAGTTTTAAATAATGCTTTTAATCAACCTACGATAGGTGTGGATACACATGTTTATAGAGTTTCTAATAGATTAGGATTGGCTCCTGGTAAAAATGTTCTAGAAGTTGAAAACAAACTAGAAAAAAATATTCCAAACAAATATAAAAAGCATGCTCATCATTGGCTAATCTTCCTAGGAAGATATACTTGTTTAGCTAGAAAGCCATTATGTGTAAAATGTAAAGTTATTAAATTATGTGAATATAAAAAGAAAGATATTAATGATTAATAAAGAATTTTTTATTTTTTTTACAACAATAGGATTAGCTATATTAATAGGATTTGAATTCTCATTGTCTATTATAGTATTAATTTTTATTACACTAATGTTTCTATACCTATTCCTCAACAGAAAAAACAGAATGATTGGCTTACCGTCTTTGGTTGCAACATTAACAGTTTTATTTGTCTTATATTTATTTGGTTTAATTGGTAACTGTCATCTATGCACTACTAAAAAAGATGGTGTAATTTTCTTTTGCAATAGATTAATTGATATGGCTCCATTAAATTATGAACAACAACTAGGAGATAAAGCCTGTATAAAAGAACTCATATGGGTTTATCCATAAATTTATAATTTTTTAACTAACTTCCATATTTCTAACATTTCTTCAGGTTCAGCAAACTCTTTTCCTCTTTCTTGAAGTATAGTAATTACTTTTTCAAACCTTTGTTTAAATTTATTGTTTGCTGATTCTAATAATTGACCTGGATTAATTTTTAAATGTCGAGACAAGCTGATTAGAGTAAATAACAAATCACCTAATTCTTCTTGTATATTTTTTTCATCACCATTGTTTATTGCATATTCAATTTCTGCTGTTTCTTCCTTAATTTTCTCAATAATACCATGAACTTCTAACCAATCTAATCCAATTTCTTTAGCTTTGATTTGAAGAATGATAGATTCATCAAAAATATTTTTCTCGCTCATTCCTATCAATTATATAATAATATTGACTACATGAACGAAAATAGATCAACATTATTGGATAATTGGATAAAACAATTTTATCCTAACGGCTATAAAATAGAATCTGCATCTAGCGATGCTAGCTTTAGAAAATATTTTAGAATAATATCGGATAATCAATCTAAGATAATCATGGATGCTCCTCCAAGTCATGAAAAAATCAAACCTTTTCTAGATATCACTTTTTTACTTCAAGAAATTGGTTTAAATGTTCCTAAAATTTTTGAAGTAAATGAAAAAGAAGGTTTTATATTAATGTCAGATCTAGGCAAATCTCTATATCTAAATCAATTAAATCATGAAACAGTATATTGTTTATATACTGATGCAATAGATGTAATAGTGAAAATGCAATCTAATATTAAAACTACAGGCCTTAAAGTTTTTGATGATGATGAATATATGTTAGAAATGGAACTTTTTAAAAAATGGTTTCTACAAAACCATTTAAAAATAAATATTAATGAAAATGAAAATTCAGTTATTGAAAATTGCTTCAGAAACTTGATAACTCATATTAAAAATATACCGACAACATTTGTACATAGAGATTACCATTCTAGAAATCTTCTAATGACCGAAAAAAACAATCCTGGAATTATTGATTATCAAGATGCGTTGATTGGGCCTATTACATATGATTTAGTTTCGTTATTGAAAGATTGTTATATAACATGGGAAGAAAGTCTTATTCACAACATTGTAAAATCAAGTTTTAATAAGATAAAGAATGATAATGATTTAGATGAATTTATATTTTGGTTTGATATAACTGGTATTCAAAGACATCTGAAAGCAATAGGAATTTTTTCAAGATTATACTATAGAGATAACAAAAAAGATTTTATAAATGATATTCCAAGAACCTATAATTATATACATAATATACTTAACAAATATAGTGAATTAGATGAAATGAAAAGATATTTTAAAAATCTTAAATTATCAGAAAACTTAATATTATGAAAGCAATGATATTAGCATCAGGACGTGGCGAAAGAATGATGCCTATAACAAAAGATATACCGAAACCAATGTTAAAAATAGGTAATGTAACATTGCTTGAAGATAAAATAATTCGTTTAGCTGAGTCAGGAATAACTGAAATTATTATAAATATAGGATATTTAGGATATCAAATTAAAGATCATGTTGGAGATGGATCAAAATATGGAATAGAAATTATAATAAGTGATGAAGGAGATATGCCTATTGGAACAGCAAATGGCATTAGAAAAATTTTAGATTTTTTTAATAATGAAAATTTTATTGTGGTTAATGCAGATATTTGGACAAATTATTTATATATAGACTTAAATGAAAAATTAACTAAAGATAAATATGCACATTTAGTTTTGGTAAATAATCCTAATTATTTAAATGGAGATTTTTCATTAAATAATAATAATTTAATTAAAGGTAACGATTTTACTTTTTCTGGAATAGGTGTATATAATCCAGAGCTTTTTAAAAAATATAATGATAAAGAATTAGGTAATATTTTGAGAAAAGAAAAAGAAATTACAGCAGAAATTTATCAGGGTGATTGGTCAGATATTGGGACTGTAGAAAGATTAGAAAATTTAAGAAAAAATTTATGATACTGCTAATAATAAGCCCCAAGTAATAAATATTATGCCTGTAATTTTTCTATATAATAATGGGTTTTTATATGACAATTTTTCAAAAAGGACAAATATTGTTAAAATCACTACCCACATAATATTCATAACTCCTAATGCGAAAAGTGTTAACATTAATGCCCAACAACAGCCTACACAATAAAATCCATGCCTATATCCAATAACAAACGCACCTAAATTACCATCCTTCCAATTGTTAGTTAAAAAACCAAGAGGTGATTGGCATACAGTTAAACAGGCATCTTTCCAAGGTGTAAATTGATAAATACCTGCCAAAACTAATACAATTACTCCTATGTATCCATGCATTGGTTCCATCATTGGATTTAATAAATTATGTTGATGCATCAAATATTGAGGAAATGTAATTACAAGACTAAATAATACCCAACTCATCAAATAACCAATTAATAAAATTAAAGGTGAAGAAGAATCTATACCTTGTTCTTTTCTTCTATAACTTAAAGTAGTAAATAATAATAACATCGGAAGAATTGATGGTGTCATCATTGCAATCATCATTACTGACCACATCAAAAAAAGCAAAATAAAATCTTTATTACTCCAAGCTCCTTCCATAGGTGGCATCCAAGATAATATTGAACTAATTAGGTTTTTCGATGAATCCATATTCATATCCTTTGTATCCATAGACATATCCATACTATTGTCACCCATAAAAGGAATAGTGTTCATATGCCATCCCATACCAAGAATATATAACCAAGAAATTAGTAATACTAATAAGACGCCAATATAAACTACCATTCTATCCTTCAATGGT
Organism: uncultured Ectothiorhodospiraceae bacterium; assembly: GCA_964342835.1. Lineage (GTDB taxonomy): Bacteria > Pseudomonadota > Gammaproteobacteria. The sequence goes on from CAYFGJ010000036.1 coordinate 8,445, forward strand.
ATATTCATATCATCTGGTTTATTAAGGTCTTGATTCATCTATCTTGAAATTAAACAGACGACTCATATAGAATGAGTCGTCTTTATTTAAAAAGTTTATCCTTTTTCGATAGCAGTTTGTTTAGCTCCACCATCCATATAAACGAATGGAGAACTTAAACCATTACCACCTTCAAAAGAATGGTCGATTCCATGATCGCTGTAAGTCATTTTCGATGCTCTACTTACAGTAATTGGAAACGGAGGTGCTACTGCTAATGGAGTATCATGTACAACTACAGGTCTACCTGCAGCTCCACCTAATTGTTCCATTTTATTTTCACCTACACCTGCTATGACTAAATGTCTATGTGGCGAATCTACTTTGTATGAAATATCCGCAGATCTTGTTGGTAAAAATTCACGTGGTCCATCTTTTTCGCCTTTAGCAAGACTTGCTACTACACCAAGATGTCCTCCATGAATTCCATGCCATGCCTCTGTCAAAGCTTGTTCCTGAGAACCGCTAGCTCTATCATCGACATACAACGCCATAGTGAATCCACCCTTTAATAGATTTTTAGGAGCATGTAAAAACATTGCAACATTAAGACCACTAACATCTACATTACCTACATGTCCTTTTTCTATATTCCAACCAAGTAAAGCTGTACAATAGCCTTTTGTTGGATCTAACAAAAGCAAACACGGACAAATTGTTTCACATGTACAGGATTCAAAATATGTACCACGAAGATACATTGTATGAACTGCACTAGAAGCTTCAGCATCTTTTGATTTAAACAATGAACCTATAATAGGTGTTGCTGCTGCTATAGTAGCCAATCCTTTCATGAAACTTCTTCTAGAGTCTGCTGCCTTCGTTAAAAAAGTTTTTTTGTTACTCATATATTTCCCCAACTAATATTAGTATTTTCTAATACTGTCTATTATGACAGTATAGTTAGTATAACTCGATTCCAAGTAAAAATATTATAATTAAATAAATTTTTTTAATTTTTATATACAAGTTTCATCTGATAAGCAGTATAATGTTTAAGAATGCCGAACAGGGGGCAACATGAAAAAGATAAAATTAATGGGTATCGCAATGTTGACTGTTATGTTGACAGCTTGCGGTGGTGTAGGAACACCTCCAAGTCAATATACGGCTAAAATTTATCCAATAGAGAATGACTTTGAGAGTTATGAAACTCATGGTCCATTTTCTTCAAGAGATGAATGCACAGCTAAAGCTCAAGAGATGAATGCTGCTGCATATGCTTGCGAACCTCATTCAGCAAAGAAATAATTGCAATTATTTTGAATAAACCACCCCTTTTTTGGGGTGGTTTTTTACTGTAAATTTCTACTTTAATAAATACAAAAAACCTGTATGATTGAACATCTATGCATAAGGATAACTGTCATTTCTATCCAACAACTTTTCAACATGACGATCATGATCATCAATGTGGTTGTGTAAAATGTTATATCACTAGCGTCATTACTCTACCTATATTTGAATTCATTTCGTTATATGATTGTTATTCTCAATCATTCAATGTCTTTAACTTAGATAAAAACACACTACATTCATTTAATCTTTATATTTTATCTAATCCGCGATCACCACCATTTTCTTTATAAATACTACTTACATAAAAAAATAATTTATAAAGGAGATTAAAATGTATAAATATACATTAC
>CAYFGJ010000037.1:0-9415 GCA_964342835.1 uncultured Ectothiorhodospiraceae bacterium
TACTTTAGAATTCTCAAACACAACTCCACTACCAGCAAAAATTTATGCTAATGAAGGAGTTGCCCAATTTATATTTTTAGAATCTGATGATATTTGTGAAACTTCATACAAAGATCGTAAAGGAAAGTATCAAGGTCAAAAAGGTGTAACTCTACCAAAAACGTAATTGTGAATAATTCTAGTTTAGCAATCATCATAGATAAAAATGATCGTCAAGAATGGGATAATCTTCTAAGCCAATTTGTCGAAAGAAATATTTTCCAATCATATGCATGGGGAGAATTAAAAAAAAATGAAAATTGGAATTGTTCTAGAATAATTATTTTGAATGACAAAGCTCCAGTATTAATTGCACAAATTTTAATAAAGGAATTTTTTGGTATAAAATTTGCCTGGTGTCCAGGCGGACCTATTTTAAATACAAATAATCTCTCTATATCTAAACTAGCATTAAACGAATTTAAAAAAACAATTATTTCAAAAAATATTTTTAATTTAAGATGCAGACCTTATATGGAAAAAAATGAAAAAAATCTAGAATTATTTTCATCACTAGCAAAATCGAGTATCAAAGTTGCTAGCTCTAAAACTATTAATATTGCAACACAAGATGAAGATATTTTTTTAAAAGAGTGTAAAAGAAAACATCGTTATTATATTAGACAATCTCAAAAAAATGATCTTGAGTGGAAGATCACCACATATGATGAAGCAGAAAATATTTTTAAAAAAGTTTTAAATGAGATGCAAATTACAAAAAAAGTAAATATAAAATTGATTGATATAAATAATTTTGCAAGACTTTTAGAAACAAAAAAATCTAATCATCCACAGGTATTTGCCTTAACTGGTTTTGAAAAACAATATCCAGTTGCTTCATGCATAATGAGTATTTTTGATGGAATTGCTTTCCATCATTATGCTGCATCCAATGAAAGAGGAAGAGAAATTTTTGCATCTTATGGTATGACATATGAATTAATCAAAGTTTTAAAAAATATGAATGTTCAATTTATGAATTTTGGGAGTATATCAGATGATAATTCATCTCCCGGTGTAGATTATTTTAAACTTGGTTTTGGTGGCGTTTTATATGAAAGAGTGGGTGAATTCGATATAGCTAAATTTAAGATATACAGTTATGCATTTAATAAAATATTACAATTTCGAAAATATAAGGAGTAAATATGAATGTAAATACATTAAAATGGACAAGTACATTTTTTATATTGTCTGGTATTTTAGTTGCTCAGTTTAATATATATCCATTATATATTTTCATTCATTCTATAGGTGCTATAGGATGGATGTTTTCTGGATATCTAATGAATGATAAGGCAGTTATGACTAATTTTGGTTTACAGATTCCTATTTTTATAACCGGATATATTAATTATTTTTTAAGTTAGTAGAACTCAATTTGGGCCAAATCTACATCTGCAACAAAATCACGCCCAATTGCTACAATGCCAATAGTTTTAATATCTGATGATGCTACATTAGTTGGTTGGTAGAAATTTGATTTTTTAAAAGATTTAAATGGTAATTCGATAATATTCCATTCTCTAGAAGCTATAAAAACGGATTCATAATATTGCCAAGGTAGAAATAAATATTTTGTCCTGATATGAATAGCATACTCTTGATCATTTCCTCTCACTTTAATACGGACACCCTTATATAATATATTTTTTGGATGATTTTTGACTTTAGTTCTAAATTGAATAAACCCGCCATTATTTTTTGTGGATACATTACCAGTCATATTATAAAATTTTATTTTTTCGCTCATTCCTATTTTTAAAATACCATTCGATATTCCACCCATAACTTTATCAGTAACGAAACACCACTTTGTTGATGTATTTTCACAAAATTCTTCTTTATATTCATTAGATTGGATATTTTCTAAATTATCTATTATCAAATTTTCCGAGATAGCAGTATTTATAGAAATCACATTGATTATCATTGTAGTAAATATCAGAATCTTTATTTTTGCTATCATATAATTATTCTCTAAAAGAAATACAGGTCCAATTATTTTGATTGGCTATTGATATTATTTTTTCATCTCCATCAACAATTATAGGTTCTTTTACTACTTTTAAGAGAGGTAGATCATTGAAAGAATCACTATAGAAAGTTGCATCAGATAAATCATATGAATTTTTATTAGCCCATTCATTAACTTTTTCTAATTTACCTTCTTTAAAACATGGGGAATTTATTAGTTTGCCAGTGAATTTATTATCCTTAATTTCTAGTTCAGTTGATATTAGGATATCTACTTGAAATAAATCAGCTATAGGACGTGTAACAAAATTATTAGTTGCTGTTGCAATAATCACTTTATCATTGTTTTTTATGTGATCTCTAATAAGGTTTTTTGGTTTATCTAGAATTATTGGTTTAATTTTATTTTGAATAAATTTGTTTCTCAAGGATAATAATTGATCCATAGAGTTTTTTATTAAAGGTTGTGAGCAAAATTCAATGAATTTATATATATCAAGATTACCTGAAGAGTATTTTTCATAAAATTCTTCACTTTGTTTTAAATAATCTTGATCTACTATATTTTCTTCAGCTAAAAAGATACCCCAGTTTTTATCACTATCCCCTGCAATAATAGTATTATCTAAATCAAAAATGACAAGTTGGTTCATTAAATTTCAAAACTTTTGATGATATTATACAATAACATTGAGAATGATGGATAAGAAAAATTATAGAAAAGGCGTAGGCATGATAATTGTCAATAATGATGGTAAATTCTTTTTGGGAAAGAGAATTGGTGCTGAAGCTTGGCAATTCCCCCAAGGGGGTATAGATGCGGGCGAATCCGTTGAACAAGCTTTATATCGTGAATTACATGAAGAAACTGGATTAACAAAAGATAAAGTAAGAATATTAAGTGTTAGTAAGAGGTGGCTTGTTTATCATATACCACACTTATATAGAAGATCTAAAAAGAAATATCAAGGTGCTATGCAAAAGTGGTTTTTATTAGAATTAATTGGTCATGATAATGATATAAATTTAAATGCACTAAATCATGCGGAATTCGATGATTGGAAATGGGGTAATGAAAAAACAGCAATTGATAGTGTTATTCAGTTTAAGAGAACACTTTACAAGAGTATTATTGATGAATTTGCTGAAATCTTAAATGGGTTTAAAAACAACTAGCAAAATAATAAGTACTAAAAAAACAACCGGGACCTCATTAAAGAATCTATACCACACATGGCCATGTGTATTTTTATTATTTTTAAATTTGTACATTAAAATTCCACACCAAATATGATATAGAACAAGTATAAATACTAAAAATGTCTTCAATTGTAACCATAAAGGGAAACCGTGATATTCAATCAATAAGATACCAAATAAAATTGTAAATAATCCACCCGGCGTCATAATGCCCCAGAATAGTTTTCTCTCCATAATTTTAAAACGATCATCAGAAATTTTGTCATTTGTCATTGAGTGATAGACAAATAATCTTGGCAAATAAAATAAACCAGCAAACCAAGTCACCATAAAAATGATATGTAAAGATTTATACCATAACATGTTATTATTCTACCTTTAATTGTATAATGTGACTAAAGAATTTAAGTATCTTTTTTATTTATAAAACGTGGGCATCAAATGAAATCAATCGGAATAGTGGGAGCTTCGGGCTATACCGGAGAAGAATTAACAAAAATACTTATCAAACACCCTAAAGTTAATATTAAAGCATTAACATCCAACTCATTTGTCGGACAAAATGTTAACGATGTATTTAAATTAGATAAAAAAATAGATCAAGTATTTTTGGAGCCCAAGGTAGAAAATTTAATTGATTGTGATTTAGTTTTTTTTGCCACACCAAATGGCATTGCAATGAAGATGGCCAAAGAATTATTAGAAAACGAAATAAAAATAATTGATATCTCAGCAGATTTTAGAATTAATAATAAAGAAATTTGGGAAAAATGGTATCAAATGAAACATGCATCACCAGAATATTTGAAATCTGCCATTTATGGTTTACCAGAATTACCTGGACAAAAAGACAAAATCAAAAATGCGCAAATTGTAGCAAATCCTGGATGTTTTCCAACTTCTGCGTTGCTAGCAATACTACCTATTTGTAAATCTCTTTCTGAACAAAAAATTATTTTAGATTCAAAATCAGGTATCAGTGGAGCAGGTAGAAATTTAAATCAAAGTAAATTATTTGCAGAAGGTTATGATAACTTTCAAGCTTATGCAGTTGAATGTCATAGACATTATCCTGAAATGCTGCAAGTTATAAATGATTATAATAAACAATTAGACATTCTTTTTGTTCCTCATTTAAGTTCCATGAAAAGAGGTATATTTTCTACACTATATATGAAATTAAATTACAATGAAGTTGATAAAATAACAAAACAATATAAAGAATTTTATCAAGATTGTAAATTTATAAAAATATTAGAGTCAAATTCATTTCCAAAGATCTCAGATGTTGAAGAGACAAATAATTGTCATATATCTATTCATCAAACATCTTCAAATAAGAAAGATCAAAATTTAGTAATTTTGTCGGTATTAGATAATTTAATTAAAGGAGCGTCCGGTCAAGCAGTGCAAAACATGAATATAATGTTTCAATTTGATGAAAGTACTGCATTAACATGAGTTTTTTAGGTATTATCATACTTTATCCTTGAAATCATATGTAATATCGAGTTAGACTTAAATTTCACTTATCATAGTGGAGAGGGAAATGGGAATTATGAAAATATTTGGTAACAGCACGGTTAAGAGTGAAGTTGGTGTTAAAAGCACAAGCGCTGACACAGCTATTGGAACAAATTCTGAATTTGTAGGGAATATAACATTTTCTAAAAATTTACAAATCTCTGGAACTGTTAAAGGAAATATCAATGCATCTGAAGAAGGTGACGGGAAAATTGTTATTGACAGTAAAGGTATTGTAGAAGGAGATATAGTTGCTCCTATAATATTGTTGCAAGGCGAAGTAAATGGGAATGTTAGAGCAACATCAAAAATTGAAATAGATGCAACTGCTTTAGTCACTGGTAATGTATATTATGATATTTTAGATATGCATGGTGGTGCAACAGTTAATGGTAGTTTAATCAGGAACAAAGGTAAGACAGCTGGTCTTCTTGAAAAACAATCTACATCTAATACAAATAAAGATGCGAAAACTGCACCATCTTATATAAAATCAGCTGATTCAAATAACTCTAAGTCAAGCTAAGTTAAATTGTTTTTCTAGATGAGTTCGACTATACTGTGGGCATAACTTGCAGAGGTAGAGAATGATGCAAACAGAAACAAGCAATGTATCTCAAAAGGATGTTCTAGTCTTTACCGAAAGTGCTGCGGTAAAGGTAAAGGAACTAATAGAAGAAGAAAAAAATCCTAAATTAAATCTGAGAGTTTTTATAACTGGCGGCGGCTGTTCTGGTTTTCAGTATGGATTTACATTCGATGAAAAAATACAAGATGGTGATTCTGAAATATCCAAATGCGGCGTTAAACTTATTGTTGATCCAATGAGTGTACAATATTTAAGAGGCGCTAAAATAGATTATCAAGAAGGATTAGAAGGAGCACAATTTATTATCAAAAACCCAAATGCAAAAACTACATGTGGCTGCGGGTCTTCTTTTTCAACTTAAATAAATAAGGTAAATAATGGTTGATTATCGTCCGGGACTTGATGGTGTTATAGCTACCCAGTCTTCAATATCAGATATAGATGGCAAGAATGGTATATTAAGTTATAGAGGTTATTCCATAGAGGAACTTGCTAAAACTAGCAGCTTTGAAGAAGTTGCTTATTTATTAATGGCAGGAGAATTACCCAAAAAATCTCAATTAGAAACATTTAAATCTGATATCAATAAAAATCAAAATTTACCAGAAAATTTAATCAAGTTTTTGAACTCATTACCCAAAGATACTGATTCTATGCAAGTACTACAAATGACTGCAGCATCACTAGGTACATTTTATCCGATTAAATTTGACTCAGAAAAAGCTAAAGCAAAAGAATATAAATTAGATTATTTTTTAGACATAGCTGCAAAATTAATCGGAAGTTTAGGATCCGTAGTTCCAGCTTGGCATAGAATTAGATTTAATAAAAAAACTATACCCTCACAAAACAAACTTAATTTTGCTGATAATTTTTTGAATATGTTAGACGATGAAAACGAATCATCTGATTTAGTTAGACGTATAATGGATGCTACTTTTATATTACATGCTGAACATACAATTAATGCATCAACATTTACAGCTATGGTTACTGCCTCAACTCTTTCTAAACCTTTTCAAGTCATATCATCTGCTATAGGATCATTAGCTGGCCCTTTACATGGTGGGGCTAATCAAAAGGTTGTATCAATGTTAGAAAAAATTGGGAAGAAAGAAAATGTACGCAGCTGGTTAGAAAAAACACTCAATGAGAAAAAAGTAGTTTGGGGAATGGGACATAGAGAATATTCAGTGAAAGATCCTCGCGCTAATATATTAACAACCATGACTAAAGAATTATTTGATGAAAAAGGTGATGATGTTTCTGATTTATTTGATACTGCCATTGAATTAGAAAGTGCATGCAATGAAACATTATCCAAGAAAGGAGTTTATGCTAACGTAGATTTTTATTCAGGAATTTTATACAGAGAGATGGGTATACCAGTTGATTTATTTACAACAGTATTTGCTATATCTAGGGTTTCTGGTTGGGTTGCACACTGGGCCGAGCAAATCAGCGATAATAAAATTTTTAGACCAACTCAGATATATCAAGGCAGTAGCAGTCGAAAATATATAAAGATCAATGATAGATAGAACCTAACAGTCTTGGTTTTTTTGCACCCGTTATAGATTGATTGAATATTTTTTGTTTATTCATTCTCATCATTGCAAGCCAAGCAAAGGAGATAGATTCAAGATTTTTTTCGTTAATATTATTTTTTAGTTTTTTTAACCTTTTTTTGCCAGTTAGATTTATTATTTTATCAACTACTGTTTTGTTTTTAGAGCCACCACCTGCAAAAAAAATAAATTCTGTTTGTATATTATATTTATTTATTTCTTTCGCAATAATTGTTGAAGTAAAACATGTTAGTGTTGCCAATATATTTAGCGAATTAAGATTTCTAAATTTAGATAAATGAAGCATTAACCATTGCCAATTAAAATGCTCAAAACCAGTACTTTTTGGTGGCAATTTTTTAAAATATTTATCTTTTAACATAGATATTAAAAGGTTTGAATTAACTACCCCTTTTTCTGCAAGTTTTCCAAAAGAATCATATTTTTTTTTCAATTTTTTCTGACACCACATATCAAGCAGATAGTTTGCTGGTCCGATATCATACCCATAAAATTTATTACCTTTTTTAAAAGTAATATTTGCAAAACCTCCAAGATTAAGAAATATCATCTGTTGATAATTATAAAGAAAAGCATGAAAAAGAGCTGACAAAGGAGCACCTTGTCCCCCACAGTTAATATCTGATTGGCGAAAATCTGCTACTACTGGAATACCAGTGTTTTTTGAAATCATTTCAGCATTGCCTAGGTATAATGATCTTTTTTTGTGTGGTTCGTGTTTCAAAGTGATTCCTGGATATCCTATTGCTTCAATATGTTTTTTATTTAATTTATTTTTATGAATTATTTTATTGATATATTTACTAATTAAATTAGATAAAGATATATTCAATTTATTTAATTTTTCTGATGATTGGACATTAATTTTATTTATATTAATTTCTTTTTTTAATTTATTATTTAATGGATATGATTGACAATCAATTATTTCGATTTTTGTTGATTTGAATGATGCGATTGATACATCAATTGAATCAAGACTAGTTCCACACATAGTTCCTATATAGTATTTAGACATTTCGATATAAAACTGTTTTTATTTATTATATAGTTAATTTAAAGAATATGAAAAACTTAGATGAACAATTAAAAATAATAGGACGTGGAGTTTCAGAAATAACACACCTAAAAGAACTTAAAGAGAAGATAAAAGTCAAAAAAAAGTTGGTTGTCAAATTAGGCATAGATCCAACAGCTCCTGATTTACATATTGGACATACCGTCTTAATCAATAAGTTAAAAGAATTTCAGGATTTAGGACACCAAGTTATATTCTTAATTGGAGACTACACAGCTCGTATCGGGGATCCATCTGGGAGAGATAAAACTCGTCCTAAATTAGATAAAAAAACCATTACTAAAAATGCCAATATATTTAAAAAGAAAATATTTAAAATATTATCCAAAGAAAAAACTAAAATCGAATTTAATTCCAAATGGCTTGATAAAATGAGTGGCAGTGATCTTATTGAACTAGCAAGTAATCAAACAGTTGCAAGAATGTTAGAGAAAGATGCTTTTGAAGATCGATATAAAATGAAAAAACCAATCAGTATTCATGAATTTCTCTATCCATTAATACAAGGATACGATTCTGTAAAACTAAAAGCCGATGTTGAATTAGGAGGAACTGATCAAAAATTTAATTTACTTATGGGAAGAAAGATACAAGAAAGTCATGGTATGGAAAAGCAAGTCTATATTACTATGCCAATTCTAGAAGGATTGGATGGGACAAAAAAAATGTCAAAATCATATAATAATTATATTGCAATAGACGATGAACCAAATGACATGTTTGGGAAAATCATGTCTATTAGCGATGATCTTATGTGGAAATATTATTTATTGTTGAGTTTTATTAGTGAGTCAGAAATCATAAGAATGAAAAAAAACGCAAATAGAAATGAATTGAACCCTAGAGATGCTAAATTAAAATTAGCTAAAGAGTTAGTAGGTCGTTTTCATAGTGACACTGCTAGTATCAAAGCAGAAAGTAATTTCCTAAAAAGATTTCAAAAAAAAGAATTAACTGATGATATGAAATTCATTCAATTAAATTCTAATAAGACTATAGATATAATAAGTTGCTTGACTAAAACTACAAATATTTTAAATAGTACGTCAGAAGCTAGGAGACTTATTCAGCAAAATGCTATAAAAATCAATAATAAAGCTGTTACTTCAATTGATCATTTGTGTCCACATGGCCATGAATTTATTTTGAGTATTGGAAAGAAGAAATTTTTCAAAATAATCATTTCATAAAAAATACTATGATAAATCATTAAACATGGGTATAATCTGATGCCATGCGCTCATAGCGAGCGTATCAAAGATGATCTGTAAAAATTTGGAATGATTTGTGCGTAGTGCCTGTATTTTACTCACTAAATAAATAAATATAGCAATTAAAGCTATTAAAAAAATTTTGTCGATAAGACTCAAAATTTAATAAGTGAAGAGTTTGATACTGGCTCAGATTGAACGCTGGCGG
>CAYFGJ010000038.1:0-9251 GCA_964342835.1 uncultured Ectothiorhodospiraceae bacterium
AAAGGTGTTTCTTTTTTATGGTTGCGCACAAATTTAATTGCATCTTTATAATTTCTAATAATATAACTATTCGGTGTTCGAATATTATTATTTTTTAGTATTAATGATGTCATTGATTTGTCAACTGTAGATTCAATTTGCTCTGCTGTATTAATTATATTCGCTTTATTTAATGAAAAAATTTTTAAAATATTTAAATTAGTAATTACTTCTTCTAATGATCCACCTGGAATATAACGTACAAAGATATCTGTGTATTTATCTAGTTTTTTATTTTTTGAGTTTAATAGAATATCATTACTATTTATATTGATTGATATATTATTCAAATTATATGAATCGACAAGGAAATTATTCTTTATAAATGATTTCTTTAATTGTGTAAAATGCCAACCTTTTTTGTCTATTAAAATTAAAACTTTTCTCATTTATTAAATGATTCGTTAATTAAATCTATATTAATTTTACCAGAACTAAATGATTTTCCTGTTTTGATTGAAGAAATAATAACTCGAGCTGGACTAAAGAGCATTTTGTCTATTTTATAAAAATCATACTTATAGGTTTTAAAAATTTCTGAAAATGTTTTACCATAATCACTAGATGTAGAACTTGGAAGTCTTTTTGCTAATTCATATGCTTCATCATCAGGTACATCAACATATAAATGTATTATCCCACCATATAATATTGCATCATTAGTTCTACCCATTCCAATTAAAAAATCTGGTGCTGGTGGCGGTAATGGAGCTGATCCAAAACCATCTACAATTTTCTCAAGTGGAAAACCTAATTCGTGAACTTTATGCATTCCTACTTCAAGGACTCTTCCAACAACTTGTACTGAGCCTGATAATGATTTGGTAGGTGTTAATATAATGGTTAAATTTTTTTCTGAAATATTACAATCATTAACTATCTTATCAATAATTTCTTGTGGGGGTTGTTTATCAACCTCCATAATTACAACAGTAGAAAAAAATTTATCTTTATAATTTAAATCTTTAAAAAGATCTTCTTTGCATGCAAGAGCCCTACATGGGCCAGATCCCAAGGCATTAAAAGTATCATCATTCTTAACAAAAGAGAGATTCCATCCTGCATACTGACTAGCTAGACAACTTAATACTGGATTAGAGCTATGTACATGTATTGTCAGTGGCCATTCAGAAAATAAATTATTCATGGAAAGACTGACATAACCTAATCCGCCCATACATATTTCTGTAATTTGTCTACCTGATTCTAAACACCCTGTACTAGATATTCCTGCATCAACAATAGTTGCTCCACCATCCGATGTTTTAACACCAAGATTTAAATGATCTGCATTTTCTAGTAGCTTTTCTACAAGCGGTTTAACTAGTTTATTAACACTGACAACATTACTCATAACTAAATACTTACATCATAACAGTTATGATGCTTCATTGTTATATTTATTTTATTCTTAAGATTAATTATCAAATTTTTAAATGAATTAGATGATGCATTTATAGTAAATATAGGTTCGTTCTGTTTTATTATGTTATTTCTTTGTGGAAAATCTGAAATCCATCTATACTCCAAAAAAGATTTACATACTCTTTGATTTTTTTTTGAAAACATATATATGAAACCAAAATATTTTTTTTTGGAAGAATTTATTTTTAAATTTTCTGTTTGATCAGGATTGATTTGCATATTCAATAGTTTATTGGAATACATATTATTATAAATTTTAAATGTAGAAGTAATTCTAGGATTAATATCTAATATATATATATCATTATTAAATAATTTAAAATCAAAACTATTATAACCATTTAATTTCAATTTTTGAGATAATTGTTTCACTGATTTTTTAATTTTATTTGATAGTCTCAAATTATCTATTTTTATAGCACCTGCATGGATAAATGGATGTTCTTCATAATTAATCAATTGAATCAATTTATTGAAACCCAAAAAAATAAATTCATTTTTATGAATAAAAAATGAAATTGAATAAGTTGGACCAGAGATATATTTTTGATAGTAAACATTTCCTTCCTTATTAGTAGCATATTTAATATTTAATCCGCCATAACTAGAAAATGGTTTTGATAAATAATTAGATTTATTTCCAGGTATGACTAATGTAGTCTTTGGTATTTTTAGTCCGCATGCATGTAAGTGTTTTCTTAATTTTAAAATATTATTAGTAGACTCTATTATTTTTAGATTATTTCCTTTTATTTCAAAATTATTATTTAGAAAATCATAAATTGTTTTTTGACCTTCTAATCCTGATCCATATATCAATTTAATTTTTTCTTTGTATTTAAGATATTTTCTAAATATTTGTATATCAGTATTAATATTTTTTTTTATTAAGCTATTATTTTCTAAATTATTGATAGAAAAAACTTTATAACCTAGTTGTTCAGATTTTTTTTTCAAATAATCTGTATCACTATTTATAATGATAAGATATTTAGATGCTTTTTTGTGCAAATTCAAATGCATGCTCAAAATGTAAATAAACTGGTTTTTCTGATTCACACATCATTTTCAAACATTCATGTTGAGATTTATATTTCACATTCCCAATAGCAAGCGCGCCAATACCAAAACATCCTGATGGTGAATTCTTAATTGGAACTATATTATCCAACGCTCCTACTCCAGCAATTCCAGCTGGTGGTACAGCATTTGTATCTGCACAAACTTTCAAATTTTTTGATATCTCAATATGAGAACTATCCATTAACTGAATTCCTGCTGCTCCTGTATTAAATACAATATCCGCATCTGACAACAAATCTAATTTGTTATCATCAGCTCCAGCCTTCACATTTTTTGATCCATATTTGTCATTACAGATTTCTGCTAATTTTTGACATTTATCTAATTTTCTTCCAACTATGTATACATCAGCTCCTGCTTTAGCTGTAATAACTGCTGATGCTACACCTACCGGACCAGTCCCACCCAATATAATAATTTTCATATCTTTTAAGGGAAGATTAAATTTATCTTTCAACGCTTTTTCGGTTAAAGCAACCATTCCTGCTGCAGTTGTAAAAGAACCGCTTGGGTCAGCAAAAACTGAAACTTCAAAAGGCGGTACCATAGATTTTTTAGCTTCATCAATCATATCCATTGCCATATGTGGATCTCTTCCACCAAAGAAAATACCTGTTTTTTTAAGAGATGAGCTTGATCTAGAGAATATAGCATCCTGAACCAAATCTTTAACTTCATTCATTTCTACATGAGTATAAGGAACTGTATTTGTCCATCCTGCATCATAAGCCATATTCAAATCAAATGGACTGACATTTTTTTCAGGTGTTATAACGTGTAATATAAAAGGTTTTTCCATTATTTTAATTATTATGTTTTAAACTATAACCCGAGTTATTAGGTTTTACAATTTCATATTTAAGACTATTATACATACTAAATTTATTATTCAAAATATTTATAATCTCTTTTGCATGATTTGTAGATTCAGCAAAAATATAAGAACTAGGACCCCATGAGCTTTGGCCTGTACCTACAATTCCCATTTTTTTTAAATACTGCATGATAATTGATATTTTCTTACTAGCAAAAGTTCCTTGTTGTACCTTTTTATAGTAAAGAGATGTAATTTTTTGAAATTCCGCAATATTTTCTACAAAATAATTATAATCTTCATACATAATTGAAGGGATAATACCTCTAAGTGTGATATGTGAAAGATCAGAAACATGTTTTTTCAAGCTTTTGTCATTTAAAAAAAATTTTTTTTCTCTAATACCGAAATAACTACCTTTTGAATCGGTATCTGAAACTAGAATTAACCTCCAGTCAGCTGGAAATTTTTTTCTAATAATAATTTTAGGGTATTCACCGACTTTCTTACAACTATCTAAAACAAAACCTCCTTTTTCAAAAATACCTATTCCTGTGCCAGATCTTAACCCTCTTTGAAAAAAATTTACTAATTCATAAGTGGTAAGATTAAGATTAAAATAATTCGAAATTGCCTTTCCTATACATAAAGAAGTTTGAGTCCCTGAACCTAATCCAATATGGCTATTAAGTTGATTTAATAAAGAAATTTCAAATCTGCTGGAAATGTTCGTTGATTTGATAATATTTTTTATCTTATTTTCAAATTTTTTCGGTAGATTGGTTTTAAATTTGTGTGCATTTAAAATTTTTACGGATGTCTTGTGCTTATTTATTGCTAATCCCATACTACCAAATGAGTAACCATAATTATTCTCTATGCCAAAAAAACCTAGATGAATTCTAGCTGGACTTGAAACAATTATCGACCTATGTTTCTTAAATTTAGTCATAAATAGTCATGTGTAAATGTCCATTTTATACCTTTTGAGTACAAACTGACATAGTTATAATGTAGAATAAATACATGCCAATAGAAAAAGAGAATGATTTTATATGTCCATTTTGTTCACTTCATTGCGATGATATTAAGGTTACAAATAAAAATAATAATTTTCGAGTTACTAATATATCAAACCAAAAATGTATACAAAAAATTGAACAATATAACCTAAATAAAAAAAGTATAATTTGGCCAAAAATTAAAAATAAAAAATCTGATTTTTCTGAAGTTATAAAAAAAGCTAAAAATATAATTAAACTAGCAAATGAGATATCAGTTTTAAATTTAGGTACAGATATGGGAAGTATAAGATCAATGTTATCTTTCTCCGCTACTCATAATGCCTGTTTTGATCATATAAATAGTCAATTATTCTTTAATACAATGAATCTAGTTCAAAGATCAGGTTACATGTCCACAACACTAGGTGAAGTAAAAAATAGATCAGATGTGATTATGATATTTGGCAACCAAATAATTGATCAACATCCAAGAATAATAGAGAAGTTTTTATTACCAAAAAATAGTTTTGCTCAAAATGTAAAGAAAAGAAAAATATATTTAATTGGCAATTACTCCAAATCTATATTAAATAATTTCAAACATGATAAGAGAATAATTCATATAAATTTTAATATAGAATTAATTTCATTACTTATAAATTCATTAAATGATAAAACTTATAGTAGTAGTTTAAAAATAAAAAAGAATATATTTGAAGAATTATTATCAAATATAGAAAAATCAAAATATAGTGTATTTATGTGGACAGGTTCAGATTTCAAAAAATCTGATAATTATCAAACAATTTTGCAGTCTATATCCAATTATGTGTTACACCTAAACAAACAGAGTAGAGCTGCATGTTTGCCAATTGCTGGTTCATTAGGAGATACTACTTCCAATCAAGTAGCAACATGGCTGACAGGCTATCCTGCACGTATTAAATGTTCAAATAATTTTTTTAATCATGACAGGTTTTCATACAACGTATCAAGATTAATTTCTGAATCAGAAACAGATTTAGTTATATATGTAAATAATTTTTATAGAGAAAAAATTGAAATAAATCCTAAAATAAAAAATATTATTTTAGGTCATCCTCAATCAACATTTTCTACAACACCTGATATATTTATACCAGTAGGAATACCAGGATTAGATTATCAAGATATAATGTTCAGGACTGATAATGTTGTATCACTTGCATTAAAACATATCAGAGATATCAATCTGCCCACAGTAAAATCTATTTTTGATCAATTAACGGAATAAATATGATAATAAAATTACAAAATGGAAAAGTTTATGACCCTTATAATAAAATTTTTAATAAGGTTAAAAATATTTATATAGTTGATGGTAAAATTTATAATTCTCTTAGTAAGGATCAAAAGTGTAATAAAACTATAAATTGTAAAGACAAAATTATAATGCCTGGTGCAATTGATATTCATACTCATATTGGTGGTGGAAAAGTGAACATTGCTAGACTGATGTTACAAGAATTTCATAATATGAGTGATTATGCTTCTGATAATACTGCAATATTTGCTCCATCTACAATTAAGACAGGTATAAAATATATAGAAATGGGTTATACAAGTTGTTTTGAACCAGCACTATTACCTATTAATGCACGTGAAGCTCATTCAGAAATGGCTGACATTCCATTTGTTGATAAAGGTGGCTATGCATTGTTAGGGAATGATGATTTTTTATTAAGGTTGCTCAATAAAAAAGCAAGTCAGTCTATGATAAATGATTATGTTGGTTTTATTTTAGATAGTAGTCAATCGATAGGAATAAAAGTAGTTAATCCTGGTGGTATAAATGCATTCAAATTCAATCAGCGTAGTTTAGATGTTGATGAAAAATCAAAACATTATGAAATTACACCAAGGGAAATTGTGACAAAGTTAGCTAGATCAATCCATGATCTAGGTGTTCCTCATCCATTACATATACATTGTAGTAATCTTGGGATACCAGGTAACTATCATTCTACGATAAAAACTATCAAAGCAGCCAGTGGGTTACCTATCCATATAACTCATATACAATTCCACAGTTATGGAAATAATGGAGATAGAAAGTTTTCTTCAGCATCTGTAGAAATAGCAGATTTATTAAATAAAAGCGAAAACGTAACATGTGATGTAGGACAGATAATGTTTGGTCAGACTGTTACAATGTCTGGTGATAGTATGAGTCAACATAGAAATCACCAACATTCTCATCCAAACAAATGGATGTGTATGGATATAGAATGTGATGCTGGATGTGGTGTCGTTCCTTTCAAATATCAAGATAGGAGTTTTGTAAATGCTTTACAATGGGCAATAGGTTTAGAAATTTTTCTATTAGTAAAAGATCCATCAAAAATATTTTTAACAACAGATCACCCAAATGGAGGTCCTTTTACATCCTATCCTCATCTTATAAAATTATTGATGGATAGAACATTTAGAAATAATATTCTAGATCAATTACAAGCTGATATTTCAAAGCATACAATTCTAAAAAGCTTAAAAAGAGAATATACTTTAGAAGAAATATCTATTATGACAAGATCTGCACCAGCAAAGATACTAGGATTGGAGAATAAAGGAAGTCTATCAGACGGTAAAGATGCAGATATAACTATTTATGATGCCTTGCTCAAAGATCCTGAAGAAATGTTCTCGCATCCAACCATGGTAATAAAAGGAGGAGAAATTGTTGTTGAAAACAAGAAAATTAAAAAATTTGTATGGGGTAAAACTCAAGTAGTAAAACCTCAATATGATAAGTCAATTAAAAAACATTTAGAGAATTTTTTTGATAAATATCATACTATGAAATTAGATAATTATATTATCAGTAATGATGAAATGTACGATATTGTTGGAAATGAGATAGAAACAAATAAGTGCAAATTTGATTAATAATGATTTATAAAGGATTGAAAATAGAAAATACATTTGCAGAAGCTTTTAATATGAAAGCTAGTCGAATAATTGTAACTGCAGAAAATGATAAATGGGCAAAACATGCATGTGATTCTTTCACAGGTTTTGCAACTTCAGTAATTGCTTGTGGTATAGAATCAGGAATTGAAAAGAAACTAAATAAAAATGAAACTCCTGATGGTAGATCTGGTTATTCAATATTATTATTCTCAATGTCTAGATCTGAATTAGAAAAACAATTGGAAATTAGAGTTGGACAATGTATTTTAACATGTCCATCAACAGCAGTATTCTCCGGTATTGATAGTGATGACAAAATTCCATTAGGGAAAAATTTAAGATATTTTGGTGATGGTAATCAGATTGCAAAGAAAATTGATGGTGAAAGATACTGGCGTATTCCTGTAATGGATGGCGAGTTCTTATGTCAAGAAATGACATCTCGAGTTGCCGCAATAGGTGGGGGTAATTTTCTTGTAATGAGTACTGATAAAAAATCATGTCTAACAGCGTGTGAAATTGCTATTAATGCTATTAAGAATTGTGAAAATATTATTACTCCTTTTCCTGGCGGTGTTGTTAGATCAGGTTCAAAAGTAGGATCTAAATATAAGTCTTTAATTGCCTCTACAAATGATGCATTTTGTCCTACATTGCGCAATATTACCAAAAGTAATCTAACATCAAAAACAAATTGTGTTTTAGAAATTGTAATTAATGGATTGACTGAGAATGATATAAATAATGCAATTAAAATATCTATAAATGCTATTGCAAAATCCAAAATAAAGAAGAATATTGTAGGTATTTCTGCTGGTAATTATGGCGGTAAACTAGGTCAGTACCATTTTCATTTAAGAAAGATAATGAAATGAACCCAGTAGTAATTACACTTAAAGAGAAAATAAAAAACAGATTAGATATGAGATCGTTAACATCTTTTGATATAAAAAATATAAATAATTTAAAATCATTACCTATTCAATACGGAAAACATCAAATAAAACTTTCTGATATATTTACAATCAAGGGTAAAGATTTAAAAAATATAATTTTTAAGTCTTCATCAAATATGATTGATAATGTGGGTTATAAAATGAAAAATATGAAACTTACTATTTATGGAGATATTGGATATTCATTAGGAAAAAAAATGATATCAGGAACTCTTAAATTATATGGTAATACGAGTGACAATGCCTGCTCTGGTATAGTTGGAGGAGAAGTTTTTATCATGGGAAATGCTGGTAATTATTTTTGTTCTATGCCAGTTGGATTAAATGAAGGAATGAAAGATGGTTTTATTTACGTTAAAGGTTCTATTGGTAATAACTCAATTGAACGAATGAGACGAGGTACTATAATTATTAACGGAAATGTAGGAAATAAATGTGTATATCAGATGATATCAGGTACGGTTGTTATTAAGGGTAAGATAAACAAAGATTTTTGCAAAGATGGAAAAAGAGGAACTATTATTACTAGGGATAATAAAATAAAATCATCATATAATGAAGTTGCAACTAACAAAGATTTTATTTATTTTTTTTACAAAAAAATAAAAGATACCTACAATATAAATATACTCTCGAAAAATAATTCAATAAAAAGATTTTATGGTAGTAAAATATCCCCAAACAAAGTTGAGGTATTTTTGATTAAATAGTTTTTAATCTAATTAGAATAATCTTTTATTAATTTTAAAAAAAAATCTTCCATTTCAAATGATGCAAAATTTCTTTTGCCAACAGCTCTGTAAATCATTTTTCCATGTGGATCAATCAAAAATGTAGTAGGTAATCCAGGAACACCCCAATCTAATTCTAAATCCATATCAATAAATATAGGAAAAGTAATAGGGTTCGTTTTCAAAAAATCTTGAATATTAGTTGGATCAGGCCCTACATGAATACCTAAAACAATAAACTTATTATTAT
>CAYFGJ010000039.1:0-9181 GCA_964342835.1 uncultured Ectothiorhodospiraceae bacterium
CTCTAGCAATCCATGTTAAATCTTTTTTATTATCATATATTGCAAATGAAAACATACCATCTAAATATTTAATTGCTTGTGTCCCATAATTTTTATACATTTCCAATAATACTTCTGTATCTGATTTTGTTTTAAATTTTGCATTATGATTAGTAATTAACATATTTCTAAGCTCTTTGTAGTTAAATATTTCTCCATTCATAATTATTACTGTTTCATTATTTTTTGAGATAATAGGTTGTGACCCATTTTCTTTATCTATAATAATTAATCTTCTCATTCCAAAATTAATATAATCATTTTTATAATATCCATCTTCATCGGGACCACGATGATGCATAGTATTAACCATATTATTTATCGCATGATTATCTAAATTATGATTATCTTTTAAACTTATATAACCGCAAATACCACACATTAACTTATTTCCAAATTATGTCTAATTTCATTATCTTTGCTGATAGTATCAGTATTATGAATCACAAACTTTTCTTCAATACGACCATATTCATTTGAAAAGTATGAAATATCTTTATCTTTATTTCTATTTACTGGTGAAAATATGAAATATTTATTATTAATTTTAAAACTATAATTATTTTTATCTTTATTTATTTTAACTTGAGGATGAAAATGAAAATAATTGTCTATTACATGTGGCCTTAATGATTGAGATGAATCAATTATTTCAATCTTATTTTGATTCACGAGAATTCTTCTTGTGAAGTTGATTTTATTATCAATTCTATTAAAACCTTGTGTTCTGATCAAAATTTCTAATGTTTTATTTTCAATTTTTGTAACTATATTGCTGTCTTGATAATTATAATTATTTGGATATAAGTGTTTATTATCAGGTATATATCCTAATCCATCAATTCTGATGCTGTTATGATATTCTGGCAAATATGATTTTGCATGCATATCAATAGGGTTATAACTTGCCCTTCCTGAATCTACTAAAACTGGTAACTCGTTATAAAATAATACAAAATGTAATAAATCATGATGTTCGTGATTAGGAAGATATGAAAATTTATCAGAAGATCTCATAATCAACGACCATTTATTGAAGTTTGTTTTTTCCCACATAAAACTATTGAGAGGTAATATTTTCTAATAAAAATTCAGCTGAATAATCAGGTGAAATATCACCGAAGAAAGTAAAATAATTATTTTTTTCATTATAAAAGAACAATGCTCTAGATTTAATTAAATCATAATAATTATCAATTATTTCCAGTATAGAATTATTCTCATATATTTTTAGAAATTGTTTCAAATCAAATAACCAATAACATAACAATAATTGATAATGAGAGGAATAATCTTTAGAAAAACCATCTATTAAAAAATTATCTAGATATTCTTCAAACATGATTGTAAATATATTCTGCAATTGTTTGTTATCAAAATATAATGAATACGTTAATATCGATCTAATATTATTTAAAAGATGATTGCCATATCCTATTTCATAAAATTCTAGGTTTTTTATAAGAAGATTAGTTGAACCATGTATGTTGTTACGAACATTTAAAGGAATATTTTTTTTAATTTTAGAGTAATAATATAAAATATTTATAATTCTTTCAGATATTGTATATGGATGCCATATTAATGACGAATTACAGTTTAACTGATTATTAACCTGACACCAATATATAATTATCTTTTCTATTTGATTTATTTTATTCATATTTAACTTGTCAATATCTAATGTTCTTAACCATATAAAACGATGTAATGATTCAAAATCTTCTGGATCGTTAAATTTTTTATGTATATCAGAAACAGTTTTAATATTAAAAGATCTAGATGCTAGTTTTATATCAACATTAACAAATGTATCATGTATTATTTGAGTAACTTTATTATCATCTTTTATATTTATCAGATCTTCTTTTAATAAATATTTATAGCGCAATGGATAATTTTTAATTCTACTTATTTTTTTAATTTTTTTTAAGAATTTTATGCTATAAAACTTTAATGTATTAAATATATTTCCTTGTATGAGGTTATATCTTAGAAAGCATAATATTTCCTTATTCATTTTATTTATCTTCTATTCCAGCTCTATTTATATAACACCAAAATAAATATGGTATGTAACTAAATAACAAACATAAATATTTATATTCTTGCATCTGTATACAAATTACTGCTAGTGGTAAACACCACAAAATATTATAGAGAAAAAGATATAGATTTACTTTTTTATGACTTCCATATAGTAATGCTAGTTTTTGATAATTATGAGTTCTATGGGGTGTTGTTATATATTGGACACATTCAAAGAATGTACTGGTATTATCCATAAGTTTTTTTATAAATCTCACAATAATTGTATATGTTGAATCTGCTAAAAATATTGTTGCTAGTATTAATATGAAAATTAGATGTGTTACCCAAATGTCATTCAGATTTGATGAGATTCCAACAAGCAAATATGAAGTACTCATAATATACATTTCTTGGCCAACTAGTAATGCAATTAAATAACTACCTGAACTTCCTAAAAATAATTTTGCTGGAGAATAATTAAATATTATAAAAGCAATTAGAGCTGGAATTAGAATTAATATCCAAATATTCCAATAATTTGACATTAATACATGATATGAAAGTATTCCAACAAGTATAAATAATCCTTGTATTGTTGCAATTAAATCAATTCCATCCATAAAATTATATATATTTATGAAATAGACAAAAAATATTATTGAAAATAATATATAAATCCATAAGTTTGATAAGTCTGTACTATTTAAAAGTACTATAGTATTTATAACAACAATTAATGTACTTAATAATATTTGAAATAAAAATCTAATTGTTTTTGTTATAGAATATCTATCATCTAAAAATCCAAGTAATACTATAAAAAATGGTATTGAGAGTAACGAAATATTATAAATATTGATTTCATTAATTATTAATATAGCAGCAGAAATATAACCAAAAAATATTGCAATGCCGCCAGATGTTGATATGTCATTATCATGTAATCCACGTGATGTTGGTTGAGAAATAGCTATTGGTTTCTTAATTAAAATATAACTAATAATCAATGTAAGTATAAATGAGCTAACAATTGGTAATAATATATTCATATTTTTTTAGTATATCTTTTCTATTAAAGTTTGATTTTACATATTTATATGTATTATCAACCATAGAATCTATTTGATCTGTAGTTAAAGTTAAAAATTTTTCAATTGCTAATATTAATGACTTATAATCTTTTGGTTTACATATTATTCCATAGTTATTATCAGGAATAACATCAATACATCCAGGTACATTAGTTGTTATAATAGGTTTTTTTAATGAAGCAGATTCAAGAAGTATTGTTGATATTCCTTCACGATAAGATGGGTGAACAATACATGTTGATTGTTCTATATATTCTAAAATATTATCCTGATAATTGTAATAAGTTATAATTTTATTATTTATTGCTTCTTGTAAAATATTATAATCAATACTTCCAGTTATATCTTTATTGTATGATCCAATAAGAGTAAACTCCAACTTTGCTTGTGATTTAAAATGTTCCGCAGTCTTAATAAATTCTAGAACACCTTTATCCTTGATTACTCTTGATATCATTAAAAATTTAATTTTATTACTTTTATCCTTTTTAATTTTTTTATTTGAAGTATTACAAAAATTGATGCCTGCTCCTGGGATTATATCAATTTTTTGAGATTTATTTATTATCTTATTTTTCAAAAAAAGCTTTTTATCGCTATTATTTGTAAACCATACTTCATAGTTATTTTTGAGTGAATATCTATATAATAAAGCAATAATTTTTCTTAAGAAATATTTTTTAGAAGTAAAGATATAGCCAACACCTGTTATAAATGAAATAGATTTTATCTTAAAATAACGTGCCAGGATAGAACCATAAATATTAGGTTTAATAGTAAAATGTATAATAATATCAGTTTTAAGATTTTTATAAATATTATATAAAGATATAAAAGTTTTTAGCTCAATTAATATATTTGTGCTTCTTGGTTCTATTGGTATGAAATATTTATTTATTTTTTCTGAATCAAAATTTAGATGATACTTATCCTTATGAGCAATAAGATTAACTTTATATCCTTGTTTTACAAACATTTCTATTACATCATATCTAAATTTATATAATGTCCAGTAATTATTTGATACTAATGTGATTATTTTATTCTTATTATTCAATGAATTTTATTAATTTAATATAAACCATTCTAAAGTCTTTACTAAACCTTGATTAAGGTTAGTTTTAGGACTCCAGTTCATTTCTTTTTTAATTTTATTATTTGACTGAGAATTACTTTTCATATCACCCAAACGGGTTTTCCCATATTTTTTTTTAATCTGTAAAGGGGATTTTGATATTATATTAAATGTATACTCTATTTTTTTTATTAAATCATTTAATGAGGTTTCTTTATTTGTTGATACATGGTAAATAGTAGATTTTTTCTTATTTTGTAGACATTTATAAATAGCTGAACAAATATCTTCAACATATATATAATCTCTAGTTATCTTACCATTGCCGTTTATTACAACTTGTTTATTATTTATAATATTATTAATAAATTTAGCTATCACACTATTTTTATGTTTAGAATATTTTCCATAAGCATTACTAAATCTAAGAATTGTTGTTTTTATTTTAAACGTCATACCATATGTTTGACAAAAAGTTTCAGCTGTTAATTTGCTTGACCCATATGGTGATATTGGATTTCTTTCGTATATTTCTTTAAATGGTGGTTTTTGATTACCAAATACTGCTCCACTAGAGGCTAAAATAAATTGTTTAACTTTATTTATTCTAGCTGCTTCAAGGTAATTAAATGTACCAACAACATTAACATTAAAAGCATTTAATGGATCTGTAATAGATTTATCTATACCAGATTCTGCTGCTAAATGAATTATACAATCAATGTTTTTTGTAATTTTTTTAGCTATATTAAAATTATTTATATTTGCCTTAATAATTTCTACTTTAGATATAGACTTTTTGTAATGATTGTATGATTTAAAGAATTTATATTTTGTAAATTTTTCTATATATTGAATTGACGAAGATGAGAAGTTATCAATTATTATAATTTTCTTTATAGTATTATACTTTAATAGATATTCTACTAAATTACTTCCAACAAACCCTAATCCGCCTGTTATTAATATTTTCATTTCCAATTACTTCTAGGAAGTATAATAGATTTATTAATCTTATCCTTATTGCTTATTACATATTTAGCAATCTCTATTATAATTTTATCTGTTAATAGTGTTGGTTTTAATCCCAATTTTTTCATACCAGAGTTTTTAGCATTGTAATAGTGCTTTTCTTTTTCAATTCTTGGATTATTCATTTTTTGTATTTTTGTTTTTATATCAAGATGTTTAAGTGATTTTGATATTTTATTAGCTAAATCTTTAACATTGAATTGTTCGGTAAACTGATTAAATATTTTCAAGTCTCCTCTTCTTGGCTGATTCTTAATAGCTAAATTAATACATTTAATAGTATCTTTTATATTAATGTAGCCTCTAATTTGATGTCCTGATCCATATATAGTTAAAGGAATTCCAGCAACTGCTTGAACTATAAATCGATTTATTATTGTTCCAAACATATCATCATAGGTAAACATAGGATATAAGGATGTATCTAATTCGTTGTGTGTATTTATACCATAAACAGGTCCCTGCATTAGATCTGTTACACGTAAATTATAAAGTCTTACATAAAACCATAATAAGTCAGTATCCATAATTTTAGATGTATGATATAAACTACTTCCTTGTCTTGGATATAAAAATTTTTGATTTCTTTTTTTATGATTTATATTAATCCATCCTTCTTCAATATCAATATTTGGTGTACCATATTCGCCCATTGTTCCAAGTTTTATGATATGACAATTTGGATTATATGTTTTAACGCACCAAGCCAAATTAAATGTACTTTGAAGATTGTTTTGTAAAGTTTTCCAAGACTCATTAGAACCAAACATAGAATAAGGAGCTGAAGGTAATTCTGCAAAATGTATTACAGCATCTGGTTTAGTTTTTTTAAATATTTTAGATAAAGCATCAAAATTAGTGCAATCTATATTATAAAAATCAATATTTTTATTAATTTTCTTTAGTATTTTTAATTTACTTTCTATTTTAGAGATATTATCTAATGGTAATCTTTTGTATTTCTTTTGCAATTTACGTTTTATATAATTATCAATAAGAATTAAATTGTACTGTTTAAAACATAAATCTATTGCCATTGGCCATCCAAGATAACCATCCGCACCTAATATCATAATTTTCATTTTATTTTTCATAAAAAATTCTTATAATTATATTTCTTGAGAAATGCTTTATACCATTTGATTGTAGTAAAGATTCCATCATCCATACTAAATGTAGGTTTCCAGTCAAAATAATTATTTAATTTTTTATATGACATAGATTGATGAAGTATTTCACCAGATGGTTTCTTATTCAGAAAATCTTTTTTTATTTTATTTATCAATGCACTATTGTTAGAAATTTTACATATTTTAAATATTATATCTTTAATCTTGTATGCTTTATCAGTTCCAGCATTAAATACCTCTCCTGATAGTCTCTTATCTTTAAATAAATTATATGCTAAACACATATATAAATATGAAACATCATCAACGTATAAAAAATCGCGTGTATGTAACCCATTACTTCTTGGAATAAAATTTCTATATCCTAATATATTTAAAATAACATCGGGAATTAAAGCAGTAAAATTCAATTGTCCTGGGCCATAAATATTGGCAAATCTTGTAATAATTATTGGAAGATTAAAAATATTTGTTGAATATGATTTGGCTATCATATCTGCAGAAGCTTTAGACACATCGTATGGAAAAGAAGGCCTTAAATCATGATTTTCTGTATATGGTAAATCTTTGATATTATAATCACCATAAGCCTTATCTGATGAAGCAACTATTATTGATTTAATACTCTTATGATGTCTCAATATTTCTAATAAATTATAAGTACCTCTAATATTTGTTTCAAAAGTCTGAAATGGATTATTGTTAGCAACATTTACATCAACCTGTGCAGCTAAATGAAAACATATATCAATAGTATGTTTTTTTAAAATATTATCAATTTTTGAATAATTTTTTATATCAACATTATATATTTTTAATTTTGAATATATTTTTTCATATTCTAAAAATTTATTCTTTTTATTTGTATTTGTTAATCCAATTACTTTAGCATCATATTCTATTAATATTTTAGCTAAATTTCCGCCAATAAAACCATTGATACCAGTCAATAAAATTGTTTTATTTTTCCAGAATTTTCTGTTTAAATATTTTTTTGATATAATTTTAGTCATTAATTCTCCTAAATATTTTATTAATAATAATCATAAAATCCATTTATTTTTTTTGTAATATCCTTTATCTTATCTGTTCTAATGACTTCAGATCTATTTAAAAGATATTCATTTGAATATTTATTATTGCTGCCTTTAATACTTGAAGCCGCCCATAGATAATCTAATTTTTTAGCTATTTTAATTGTTTCATGATTATATGAACCATGTGGATAGGCTAACCCATAAATTTGGACACCACAAATATCTTCCAGAACCAATTTACTATCATGTAGCTCTTTATACATATTGTCTTTTGAAATCATTCCAAGCTTTGCATGAGTTTTGCCATGACTACCAATTATACAATTATCCAACTTACAAAGCTCTTGTATGTTGTTTTTAGATAAATAATATTTTTTACCAATAAAATCTGTTGTTATAAATAGAGTAAAAGGTATTTTATATAAATTTAAATATTCTGCTGCCAATAAAGTATCTTCATAACCATCATCTATAGTAATCGATATTTTTAGCTCATTTGAGTTATTTACATCAGTTATATAACAAAAATCATAGTTATTTTTTAAAAAAATAAGATGATTTTTAAAATCATTTATATTTATACTTATTCCGTATGTATCATGCGATAGTTTGCTTCCAAATGCATGATATATTAAAGACCTGTTACCAAATTGACGTTTATACCTTTTGTATGAATTATAATATATATGGCCTAATGTTTCTTTGATTATTTTTTTTACAAATAATTTATTCATCTTATGTCTTAATTTATTTAAATATAGATCTGATATTTTTTTGAGCATATTCTAGCTCAGATACTGTATTTATTGTTATATGCAATCCTTTATGTTGATAACATTTTAATTGATTAGATTTGATAAGTGATTTTATTAATTTTACTAGATCATTGCTTTTCTTGATTTTATCATGAGATGCAGTTGTAAAATAATAATAACCTATATTCATCACTTCCTGCAAAGTTGGTTTTTCTTGAAAATCTTTAACAATTCCATTCTGGTTTAATTGCATTACACCAAATGGTATTGTTATTGGAAATGATGTAATCGTTACATGACTAGATTTTTTATTATGAAATTCAATTAACTTCTCAATATTAATATTAGATAATGTGTCTCCGTAATTTAAAATAAAATCTCCTTCAATGTACTGAAGACAATCTTTAATTCTATCTAAAATTGCTACATTACCAGAATTAACAATTTTATAATTAAGTGACGGGAAGGTATTTATCATAAAATCTTCAATTTTTTTAGATTTGTAACCTGTTGCTATTATGAAATTTTTAATTTTATACTTTAACAAATGTTTTATTATATAAAATAATATGGGTTTTTCGCCTATTTTTATCAGTGGTTTTGGAATATCTTTTGTTATGGGTCTCAACCTTAAACCCTTTCCACCGCATAATATGATTGCATATATATTTTTTTGATATTTCATTTATTTTTAATTAATAACTGAATTAATTGATTTACCGTCAACTATTTTATCTTTAACTAATTCTACAGAATTATTTGATAATATATTATTTTTTAAATCATTAATATTTTTTGCATATGATTTATCACTAATCATCGAATTTATTAAATTATAATCATATAATCCATTTTCAATTGGTTCATATAAATAATATGAAGTTTCACAAATTACAGATTCGATTAAACTTGTTCCAAGTTGACCTATAACAATTTTTGTTTTATTAATATAATCAGAAAAATTTCCACTTATTAAGCTAATATTTTTATA
>CAYFGJ010000040.1:0-9147 GCA_964342835.1 uncultured Ectothiorhodospiraceae bacterium
TGTAAATGGAGAGCGGTAATAACTATTAATGATAATATACCATCGAATGCTTGCATAATGGGAAATGCGCACGCACTTGCTAGATATGCTTCATTGTGTCAGGAAAATAATTTAGTTCCGATTGTAGAGCCAGAAGTTTTAATTAACGGTAATCATTCTATCGAAAAATGTCACAATGTTACAGAAAATACACTCAAAGTGTTATTTGAACAATTATCTTTAATGGATGTGTTTTTAGAAGGTACAATTTTAAAACCCAGTATGGTTATATCTGGAACAGAGAATACAAATAGAGCTAACCATGATGATGTTGCTAAAAGGACAATCGAGTGTTTGAAGTTATGCGTCCCAAAAGAATTAGCTGGAATTGCTTTCTTATCAGGTGGACAAAGTGATGAAGAATCAACTATGCATTTAAATATTATGAATAAATCGAATAAATCGTTACCTTGGAGAGTAACGTTTTCTTATGCAAGAGCTATTCAACAAAGCGCTTTACAATCATGGTTAGGTAAGGATCAAAATATTAATAAAGCGCAAAACATATTATCTGAAAGAGCAGAAAAATGTTCGCTCGCCTCTATTGGGTCATTGTAATTTTAAGACTTTGTAAGTAATTTTAATAACTTAACAAATACTTCTTTATTTTTATTTTCATTTGATGAAAATATTTGAAACACTGGAATATTAGTGTACATTTTAATTTCTTTTAAATTATTAATATCTTTGTGAGTATTACTTTTAATTTTATTTAGTACTATGGCATTTATTTTTATTTTTCTAGATTTAAATGATTCAACATTAACTAAAGTGTTATTAATTGCACCCAACTCATCTTTAACAACAAGTACAGTTTTAGCTTTTGTTTTATCTATTAAATCAATATTTAAACCATCACTAGTAAGAGGAGAGAAAGCACCACCAGCACCTTCCATAACTAATATGTCAGATTTTGGTAATTTTTTTATCTTAGAAAGAATATCTTTAATAAGAACTTTTTTGCCAGCTAATTTTATAGCTTTATATGGTGATATTGGCTGATAATATCTATATGGGTTTATAATATCTAGATTTATTTTTTTCTTTATACTTTCAAAAAATTTTTTTGAATCATTTGGAATTAATTGATTTTTAATTTTTTTACAACCTGTTTCAACAGACTTGAATGGTGTTACAGATTTATTTTGCTCTATTGCTAAACGTATTAAATTATCAGCAATAAATGTTTTACCAACTTCTGTATTATTACCAGTTATAAAAATTTTAATCATTGATTATTATGATGTAAGTAATCTTAAAGCTAAATTATATTTATCCATCAACTTATTTTTTATCTCTAATGGTATTTCAATTTGTTCATTTTGCCATCCAATTGAAATTAGATAATCTCTGAAAAATTGTTTATCAAAAGATTCATGATTTATTTGTTCTGTATCATTATTATAAATCCAAAATCTAGAACTATCAGTAGTAAAAATTTCATCTATTAGTATTAAATTATCTTCATCATCTATTCCATATTCAAATTTTGTATCTGCAATTATTATTCCTTTATTTTTTGCAAATTCGTGTGCAAAATTATATAGTTTCAAACTTGTTTCTTTTATGGTATTAGCTAGTGATTTACCTATGTTGTTTTCCATTTTTTCGAAAGATATATTTATATCTTTATCTCCAACTGCAGATTTGGTAGAAGGAGTAAATATGGGTTGTTCAAATTTATCATACTTAGATAGATTCTTTTCAGCTGTTGTACCATGAATCTTATTTGTTTCTTTATATTCTTTCCAAGCTGAACCAGCCAAATAACCTCTTACTATTGCTTCAATAGGTATTACTTTAGTTTTTTTAACCACCATACAACGATCAATATGTGTTTTTGGAATCTTTAGTTCTTTGATTTTTTGATCAGATTCTAAATGATTATTTATAATCTGATTAGTTTTATTAAACCAAAATTTTGTTAATTTATTGAGTATAATTCCTTTGCCTTGTATTTCATCATTAAAAACAAAATCAAAAGCTGATATTCTATCTGTTGCTATGATTAATAAAAGTTTATCATTAATCTCATAGAGGTTCCTAACTTTTCCTTGAAAACTAATTTCATACTCATCAAAAAAGTTTTTTTCTTCTTCCATAAAATATTATTTTACTTTTGAAAAATATTCAGTAAACCTATTTTTATTAGTAGCAAATTTTTTTTCAATTTCTATCCCTAAATTTTTTGCTTCCTGAAAGTTACTATCTTTATTTCCTACAATAATCAATCCAACCATCCCTAATATATAATGCGGTGTACATTTATAACCATAAATTCCTTCAACATCAAATTTAATTGAAATTTCTTCATTTACAGCACCATTCCAAGTATTAGCATTTTTAGGCATCATTTCATCAATTGAGGCAGAATTGTGACCCGGTTCTTTGGAGATCCATTTAACTGTATCGCCCGATTTGATATGCAATACTGGAGGCTCAAATACCATCATTTGACCATTTGAAGAGCTTAACATTTTAATTTCATATTCTTCAGAATATACATCTAAAGATACCATTGTTATTATAAATAAAAATAAAATCCTAATTATGTTCATATTATACTTCCTATTTTTTATATATAATATCATGAAAATATTAATTTCATTAAATACTCCGATGACATATACTAATTTTTATCATTCTCAAATTTGTGCACAAAAATGACTGATTATAAAATAGCACCATCAATATTATCTGCAGATTTTTCTCGATTAGGAGAGGATGTCCAGAATGTCATTGATGCTGGTGCAGACTTTATACATTTTGATGTTATGGATAATCACTATGTACCTAATTTAACTTTTGGTCCAATGATATGTGAAGCATTGAGAAATTATAAAATAAAAAATATTATTGATGTTCATTTAATGATTAAACCTGTAGATGGAATTATACCGGATTTTGCACGTGCTGGAGCTGATTATATAACATTTCATCCAGAAGCATCTGAACACATAGATCGTACTATTAATCTTATAAAAGATAATAACTGTAAAGCTGGTATTGTGTTAAATCCAGCTACACCAATAACTCATCTTGCACACTGTTTAGATAAAATTGATATGATTTTATTAATGTCTGTTAATCCTGGATTTCCAGGGCAAAAATTTATACCAAGCACATTAAAAAAAATAAAACTTGTAAGAGATTTGATAGATAAATCTGAAAAACAAATACGATTAGAAGTAGATGGTGGTATAAATTTGAATAATTTAGAAGAGATTGCTAAAGCTGGTGCTGATACATTTGTTGCTGGATCAGCAATCTTTAACTCAAAAAACTATGTAGATACTATCAAAAAAATGAGAGATATCTTAAGTAGTATTGGAAGTTGAATATCAAGTAAATGTTACAAGCAGAATTTTCAAGATATGTAAGTCAGGGATATACATTAATACCAATTACGAAGAAAATCGAAATTTCTAATCTTAATCCTATAGATATTTATTCTGAAATTGCTGATAAACCAAATTCTTATTTATTTGAATCTTTAGAAGAAAATAAAAAATGGAGTAGATATACAATAATAGGATTACCATCAAAAGATTATTTAACTGTAAAAGATAATACTATACAAATTTTCAAAGATAATAAAATTATTCAAACAATTGACAATGAAGATCCTTTCTCATGGATTGAAAATTATTATAATCAGTACAAAATACCTAAACTAGATTTACAACCACCTTTTGTAGGTGGATTGGTAGGTTTTTTTGGTTTTGATTCTATTAAATATATCGAAAAAAAGATAAAACCATCTAATCAAACAGACCAAATAGATTCACATGATATTGCATTAATTATCTCTAAAGAAGTACTAGTTTTTGATAAAAACAATAATTGTGTATATATAATTGTCTATTCAGAAAATTCTATAGAAAGTTATCACAACACAAAAAATAAAATAGATAAAATATGTAATAGTTTAGATAAATTTGAATCAACAAATATACAGCTAAATACAAAATCAACTATAAAAGATGCAATTTCTTATCATTTTAAAGAAAATGATTTTTTGAAAGCAGTTAATAAAATAAAAGATTACATAAGATGTGGAGATGTTATGCAAGTTGTATTATCTCAAAGAATGTCCATGCTCTTTGATGATAATCCATTAAATTTTTATAGAGTATTAAGAAAAATAAATCCTTCACCCTATATGTATTATTTAAATATGTTAGATTGTCATATAATTGGCTCATCACCTGAGATTTTAGTTCGACTGGAAGACGGTGAAATAACTGTAAGACCAATTGCAGGTACAAGACCAAGGGGCACTAATTCATCATTGGATTTAGAGTTAGAACAAGAATTAAAATCAGATCCAAAAGAAAATGCTGAACATCTAATGCTTATAGATTTAGGAAGAAATGATATTGGTAAAGTATCTGAAATTGGTACGGTTAAATTAACTGAAAAAATGATTATTGAAAAATATTCTCATGTTATGCATATGGTATCAAATGTTAAGGGTAAAATTAAAAAAGACCATACTATGTTTGATGTATTGAAATCTACATTTCCTGCAGGTACAGTAACAGGTGCACCCAAAATAAGAGCTATTGAAATTATTTACGAACTAGAGAAATCTAAACGTGGAATATATGCTGGAGCAATAGGTTATTTAGGCTGGAATGGTAATTTAGATACTGCTATTGCAATTAGAACATCAGTGATTAAAGATAATGTATTAAATATACAATGTGGAGCAGGTATTGTTCATGATTCTATAGCTGAAAAAGAATGGGAAGAAACAATAAATAAAGGCATGGCTATATTGCAAGCATATAAAAATTTGAAGAGCATAAAATGATTTTAATGATTGATAATTATGATTCATTTACATATAACGTTGTCCAATACTTTGGTGAACTGGGTGAAAATCTTACTGTACATAGAAATGATATGATTGATATCTCAGAAATTGAAAAAATTAAACCTGAAAAAATATTAATATCTCCTGGACCTTGCACACCAAACGAAGCAGGTATTTCTGTTGATGTAATTAAAAGGTTTTACACTGAATTACCTATACTTGGGATATGTTTAGGACATCAAAGCATTGGACAAGCATTTAACGGAAGAATTGTTTCTGCACAGAAAATAATGCATGGAAAAACATCACAAATAAAGCATAATAATCAGAATATTTTTTCAAATATAACTAATCCATTTGAAGCGACAAGATATCATTCACTCGTCATAGAAGAAAAAAGCTTACCAGACTGTCTCGATGTTATTGCTTGGACTGATGAAGAAGGTTCAAACAATGAAATAATGGGAGTTAAGCATAAGAATTATCCAACATATGGAGTACAATTTCATCCAGAATCTATACTGACAGATGTTGGACATCAAATTTTTAAAAATTTTTTGGATATTTAATTTTGGAAATTTTAAATAAAATAAAAAACGGAATGAATTTATCTTTTGATGAAGCTAGAGATTTTTTGTCAGTTACTTTCAAAGGTGAATATGATACAGATTTTTTAAAAGATATTTTAATAGGATTGAATAAAAAAGGTATATCTTCTGATGAATTAGCTGGTTTTGCCACGAGTATGAGAGAAATATCTAAAAAAGTTGCAACAAATCATGAAGTTGTTGATAACTGTGGTACTGGAGGTGATGGTATAGGGACTTTTAATATATCAACCGTTTCATCGTTTATAGCTGCTTCTTGCGGAGTATATGTTGCAAAACATGGAAATAAAGCCATAACAAGTAACTCTGGTAGTGCAGATTTACTTACTGAGGCAGGAGCCAACATTAATCTTTTGCCCACACAAGTTGAAGAATGTCTATCAGAATGTAATTTTGGATTTATGTTTGCTCCACTTCATCATCAATCTATGAAATTTGTCGCTGAAGCAAGAAAAATAATAGCTCCTAATAAAACGATATTTAATCTTCTAGGGCCTTTAACTAATCCTGCAGAAGCTAAGATTCAATTAATAGGTGTATATTCTGAAAATAAAATGAATTTAATTGCCGAAACACTAATAAAACTTGGGACAAAAAGAGCACTGATTGTTCATTCAAATGATGGTTTAGATGAAATAAGTATTTTTGATTCTACAAAAATAATAGAAATTAAAAATAAACAAATTAAAAAATATATTTTAAAGCCAGAAGATTATAATCTTAAACTTGGGACCATAAATGATATATTGGTTGACAGTCCAGGTGATAGTCTGGATATTATGTTAAATATTTTAAATAATAATAAATCTCCAATGCTCAATATATGTTTAATCAATGCAGCAGCATTGGTTTATATTTCTGGAATTACTGAAAATTTACATGAAGCAATAAAAAAATGCCAATCAGCAATTGAATCAAAAAAATCCATTAATATATTTAATAAATATATAAATAAAACAAATAATTTTTAATTATGCTTGATGAAATTATAAAAAATAAAAGAAATGAAATTCTTGAATTGAAAAAGAATCAAAGTATGGAATTAAATGATGTTTTAGATAAGAAGATTGAAAGTCGTGGTTTTTTAAATAAATTAAAAAAAAATATTTTAGATCAAAGAGTTTCAATAATAGCAGAAATTAAAAGAGCATCACCAAGCAAAGGTTTTTTAGATAAAAATCTAAATATAGTAAAAACTGCAATAGAATATGAAAAATCAGGAGCAACATGTATTTCTGTTTTAACTGATCAAAAATTCTTTAAAGGTAGTATAGACGATCTGATAAATGTAAGAAATGCAACTAATCTGCCTATTTTAAGGAAGGATTTTATTCTTGATGATTCACAAATAATCGAATCTAAATTAATTGGGGCAGATTGTATATTATTAATTATTGCTGCTTTGGATAAAAAATTGTTTTCAAGGTTATATGATATGTGTATAGATTTAAATTTAGATGTTTTAGTTGAAGTTCATAATAAAGATGAATTACAAATTGCTCTTGAAAAAAATTGTAATATGGTTGGAATTAATAATAGGAATCTTAAGACATTTGAGACATCTATTCAAACCACCATTGATTTAATAAAAATTATAAATAATAAAGATATGCTTATTGTTAGTGAAAGCGGTATATTTAGCTCTACTGATATAGATATACTCAAAAAATCAGGAGTAAATACATTTTTAATAGGTGAAATGCTTATCAAGTCTAATAATATTTCACGTGATTTACAGGAACTATTAAAATGAATAAGACGTTAGGAATAAGACATATAGCGCTTAGAGTGAAAAATTTTGAGCAATGTTTGAAATTTTACACTGATATTGTTGGAATGGATATTGATTGGAAGCCTGATTCTGAAAATGCATATTTAACAAATGGATTTGATAATTTGGCATTACACTTTTGTGATGCAGTGGATAGAGTCACTAATAACTCTAAATTGGATCATTTTGGTATATTGCTTTCGAATAAACAAGATGTAGATATATGGTATTCTAAAATTAAATCTCATAATATTCCTATATACAAGGATATAAAAGACCATAGAGACGGCTCTAGAAGCTTTTATTGTTGTGATCCAGATGGAAATATACTTCAATTAATTTGGCATCCACAGATTAGTAATGTTTAAAAAAATTAGTAATATTAGTAGAACTATTGTTATAAATACATTTGAAGGTTTTTTTTATAACAAAAAAACTGAAATAAAAGATCTCTTAAAACATATATTAAAAACATATGATATTAAAAAATTAATTAACATTGCTACGTCATCCGCAAAAATAATCAATACAGAAATTATAAGCAAATCTGTTAATAATTTTGAGCCATTTGGTGATAGTGGATCATTATTAATACAAGCAAATTTAAAAAATCAAAAGAGTGCTGTTATACATCTTAAAGAAAGCCATATAACATTTCACACATATATTGAAGATGGTTTAGAAAATTTTATAATAATTAGATTTGAAATGCATATTTCTTCATGCACTGATGAAAATATTTTTTTAACTCTCCCCGCAATAATAAATCCAGATTCTAAAAATGATATTGAAAAGCTGAATCCTCATTTGATAAATATTGATTATTTAGAAAGGGGTGTTTCTTTCAATGAAATTAAAGAAATTGATACAATGTTTCCGAATAATTTCTTTAAAGATAATTTTAATAAGTACAGTATTATGTCCCAAATTATATCTAAAAATACTCAATATTATTCATTACTCATGAAAGAATCTGATATAAAAAATATCTTTGGCAATGATCAGATCTCTAAATTTGAAACTAGTTTTTTGCATTTTAAAAATTATTTATTAAATGCTCATTTGAATACATATAATACTGGGACAAATAAAAAGATTAATGAGAACTAAAATATCTATATATAAGAACTAATTTTTTTGATAGCTTTTGATACAGTTGACATAAATTTTTTTGTATTATCTGATAATTCTTTTGAACCTAAGTTTTTAGCTGCTTTTTTATGTTTTTTTTCATCTTCTTTTATAATTTGTAGAATTTTTTTACTTCTTTTATCAGAACTTGGCAATAAATCTATGTATTCTTTCAGATGCTCATCTACTTGTTTTTCTGTTTCTTCAACAAATCCCATTTTCCATTTATTTTCATTTAGACCCGCAACAATACCTAAACAAAATGAAGATAAATACCAAATTGGATTAAAAATACTTTTTTCACCTTCCAATTCATTTAATCTTTTCGCACATAGTTTTAAATGATTTTTTTCTTCTTCACACATCCTATAGAGTTCACTTCTAATCTTAGGATCTTTTGTTAATATTGCTTGTCCTCTATATAAAGCTTGAGCACATATTTCTCCCATATGATTTACTCTCATAACTTTTATAGATTGTAATCTATCAGTATCTTTTAGGTTAACTTCACTTGCTTCTAACTTATTAGGTTCTTTATTTGACTTATCATTGACGAGTGTATCAAGAGCATATTCTATCTCATTGACAATATAATCTATTTTGTTCATTTAGATTATTTTACATAATTTCTATAATGCTTTCATGATTTTTTGTGAAAATATCTTGTATAGAGAGTCTGATATGAGTAGAATCTCAAATACTTGATATTTAGAATAATTATGAATACGAAAGAATGGTTTATCATTGATGCTGAAAAAGCAATACTTGGAAGGTTAGCT
>CAYFGJ010000041.1:0-9138 GCA_964342835.1 uncultured Ectothiorhodospiraceae bacterium
GGTGACGCACGCACACGACGAAAAAAAAAGCCTTTCAGCCATTTTTTTTCACTAGCCGCCTTAATCATTGAGTATTCTCCACTTACTTGATAGACAAAAATGGGAACGTTAAATTTGCTATTAATATCTGATATTATATCTAAATAAGGCATTGCTGGTTTAATCATTATAATGTCAGCACCTTCATTGATATCAAGTTCAATTTCTCTAAATGATTCCTTTTTATTTGCATAATCCATTTGATAAGTATCTTTGTTTGATTTGCCTAAATTTTTATTTGAACCAACTGCATCTCTAAATGGACCATAAAAGTTAGATGAATACTTTGCCGCATAAGATAAAATTTTTGTATTTTTAAAACCTTCATTTTCCAATTCTTCTCGAATATTTCTAACTCTACCATCCATCATATCTGAAGGCGCAACAATATCAGCACCGGCTTTTGCATGACTGATAGCTTGTTTCACTAATACTTCTATTGTTTCATCATTTAATATCATTCCTTTTTTATTTCTAATCCCATCTTGACCATGAGATGTATAAGGGTCCAATGCTACATCGCTAATCACACCAATATCTTCAATTTTATCTTTTATTTCGCTAATACAATTTTGTATTAAACCATTTGGATTGTATGCTTCCTTACCATCATTTGATTTTTTTTTGTTATCAATATTTGGGAATAGAGCTATAGCTTGTATACCTAAATTTTTTAAAATTTTTACTTCTTTAACTATTTTGTCAATTGTCATTTTTGACATTGAAGGCATTGATTTTATTCTTTGCTCTTTATCTTTTCCATCCATTACAAATAAG
This sequence comes from uncultured Ectothiorhodospiraceae bacterium, assembly GCA_964342835.1. Taxonomy (GTDB): domain Bacteria; phylum Pseudomonadota; class Gammaproteobacteria. Next base: position 817 of record CAYFGJ010000041.1, read on the forward strand.
GGTTGGATCAAATCATGACAAGACAATGATTGTTCTCTTACAAGATTACGTGTGAACTTATCTGTTCTTAATCTTCGCATTCTAATTTTCGGGAATCTTTTTTTCATTTTTGAACTCAATCCTTTTCATTTTAAGAGAAGATGATATATTAATCTATCATGAATTATAAATATAGGTGTACAAATGGCAATATGGTATGAAAATTTCTCTTTAGATCATGTAATAAAATTAAGAAATAATAATTTAAATAAACACTTAGGCATAGAATTTCAGAAAATAGGAGATGACTATATTTCTGCAAAAATGCCTGTTGATGAAAAAACTATGCAATCTAGAGGTGTTTTACATGGTGGAGCATCATGTGTGTTAGCTGAATCTTTAGGAAGTATAGCTTCAAATTTATGCATCGATATGAGACGACAAAAAGCTGTTGGTTTAGAAATAAATGCAAATCATTTAAGACCAGTATCATCTGGGTATGTTACTGGAATTACAAAACCAATTAGTTTGGGTAAATGTATACATGTATGGAGCATAGAAATTAGAAATGAAGCTGATAAAATTTGTTGTATATCTAGACTCACTACTGCAATTATCAATTTATCAGATACAGAATCTAAAGATAATATAGAGTTATTGAAAAGAATTTTTGAATAATTTTATTTTTTTAAATATTTCAATAAGTCTTTATTATATTTTTTGAGTATAGTAGATTTGAGAGGTTCCCAAGAAACAACTGGAGGCAACGACATTAGAATAGAATCTGCTCTTCCTTCTGATTGTAATCCAAATTTTGTTCCACGATCATAAACTAAATTGAATTCTACATATCTTCCTCTACGAAATAATTGAAATAATTTATGATTTTTATTAAAAATTTTATTTTTTCTTCTAGTAATAATTTCAATGTATGAATCCATATATGATAATGCCACATCAGTAACAAAAACTAGGTCATCATCAAATTTTTTTGTCTGTAGACTATCAAAGAAAATACCACCTATGCCCCTTTTTTCTCCTCTATGTTTGAGATAAAAGTAATCATCACAAGTCTTCTTTAATAATTTAAAATTTTTATTATGTTTTTGACATAAAAGTCTAGAATTCTTTTCCCATAAATTTATGTCTTCTTTGTACACAAAACATGGGGTAAGGTCATAACCTCCACCAAACCACCAATTCTTTTTTGCTTTTTTATCACGGGTTACAAAGAACCTAATATTAAAATGCGAACATGGGACAAACGGATTTTGTGGATGTACTACAACAGATACTCCAATTGCATGAAAAGATATATTATTTATTTTATTTTTTTCTTTATGTGCTGAATTTGGTAAGTTTTTTCCTTTGATAGATGAAAAATTTATCATTGCCTTTTCATAGATATTTTTACTAGTTAGTAAGCAGCTTTTACCACCTCCGCCGTCTTTATATCGCCAATTTGTAATTTTTTTTGATGTAATAGAATCATGCATACAAAAATTTTTTATTAGATTTTTCTGAACTTGAGCAAATCTTTTTTCTATTATTTTTATTTTTTTATCCATATCTATGTTCTAATAATTTTTCCGGTATCCATTATTTCTATAATACTTGGTTTTTTTTCGTTTCCTATACTACCATCAACTATAAAATCAATATTATCTCCAAGTAAATTAGCTATCTCAGTACTAGTTTGTAGTATTTTAGAGCCACTGATATTAGCACTAGTAGAAATTATTGGATTTTTATAGTTATTACATATTTCTTTGACTGTTGCATGATTAGAACATCTTATTGCAATTAAACCTGTATTAGAATCTTTTAACCATTCTGGACAATTATCTTTTGCTGGAATTAACCAAGTCTTATGACCTGGCCAGGATTTTAAGACTTTATTATTTAATTTTTCTAAATCAATCAAATGATCAAAATGTTCCAGTTTAGAACCAATAATAATCATTTTTTTATCCATTGGTCTTTTTTTTATTTTATATATTTTATTAACGGCATTTTCATTAAAAGGATCACAACCTAACCCATAAACTGCTTCAGTTGGATATAATATTATTTTTCCTTTTTCTAAGAAAGTAATTGAATCAGCAGCATTACCTGTAATCATTTTCTACTAGATCTAAATCTTCTTCTTTTTCTTTTAGGCGCATTATCTAACATTTCTATACATACTGATTCTTCAAGTGATGCTGGCTCTATATCTTTAGGTACTTTAACATTTACTTTTCCATTAGTAATATATGGACCGTATATACCATTTAGTATTTTTATATTAGATTCTTCAAAAATTTTAATCTGTTTATTAGCATCTAACTCTTTCTTATCTTTAATAAGTACTTGAGCTTCATTTTCAGATATTTCAAATATATCTTTATCTCTAACTGATACATTGGTATTACCACATTTAATATATGGACCGTATGGACCAATATTTATCAATATATCTTCATTTTCAAATAGTCCTATTTTTTTAGGTAAATTAAATAACTCGATTGCATCTTCAATAGTTATTTTATCTATATTTTTTTTTAACTCAGGTGTTAGTGCTGCCCATTTAGGTTTTTCTTCATCTTCTTTTGTTCCCATTTGGATAGTAGGTCCGTATTTGGTTAGCCTAACAGTAACAGGTCTTTTCGTTTCTGGATGAATTCCTAAATCTTTTAATTCTCTCTGTTCAGATATATCTACAGTTTCTTGTTTATTTAGTAAATTAGTTCTAAACGGCTCATATGTATCTTTTATACAAATTTTAAAATCTTGTTCACCTCTTGAAATTTTATCAAGATCATCTTCTAATCTAGCTGTAAATTCAAAATCTACCAAATCATTGCTAAAGTGTTCCGTTAAAGTTTCACAGACTACTTTAGCTAAAGCTGTCGGTTGAAAATTATTTTTATCTGGATCTATATAATTACTTTCCATTATTTTTGAGATAATTGTTACATAAGTAGATGGTCTGCCAATTCCAAGTTCTTCTAGAGCAGCGATCAAACTTGCTTGATTGTATCTAGGAGGTGGTTGAGTAAATTTTTGATCAACAACAACTTTTTTTAATGAGAGATTTGTTCCTTCCTTTAGCCCTTCCAAAAATTCTTTGCTAGTTTTTTCTTTATCATCGTCAGCTAAAGGATTGTAAACTTCTTTAAAACCACTTTCTTTAATGAATGAGCCAGTGTATCTAAAAGAATATTTATCTTTTGTATTCATTTCTAATGTTATTTGATTGTGAATTGCATCAGTCATTTGAGAAGCTACAGTTCTTCTCCAAATTAAGTCATATAATTTAAATTCATCTTGATCTAAATATTTTTTTATTTTTTCAGGTGTATTATATATTGATGTTGGCCTTATCGCTTCATGTGCCTCTTGTGCGTTTTTAACTTTATTAGCATACGTTCTGAATTCACTAGGGATAAATTTTGGATGCTTTTCATTTAAGTAATTTTTTATTTCATTCAAATGGTCAGTTGAAAGATTTGTTGAATCAGTTCTCATATAAGTAATTAAACCAGTAGTCCCTTCTTCATCAATATTTATGCCTTGGTATAATTTCTGAGCTATACTTGACGTTTTTCTCACAGGAAACCCAAGTGCAGTATATGCAGTTTGTTGTAATGCTGCTGTAGTAAAAGGAGCCCTAGGCTTATTTTTTCTTTCACTAGATTTGATGGAATCTATTTTTATATTTTCTATTTTTTCAATATCATTTTTTATGTTCTTTGCTTCTTTTTCTGACTTTACAGTGGTTATGTTATCTTTTTTGATTTTTTCTCCATTTATAGATATTAATTCTGCATCAATACAATTAGTTTCTTTACATAATGTTGCATTAGTTACCCAAAATTCAATTGGCTGAAAATCTGATATTTCTTTCTCTCTTTCAACTATTAAACGTAAGGCAGGACTTTGCACTCTACCTGCACGAGCATCTCTACTTACTTTTTTCCATAAAAATTCAGAAATATCATAACCCATTAAATAATCTAAGGTTCTTCTTGCAAGATATGCATTCCATAAATTATCTGATATTTCTCTAGGGTTTTTTATTGCTTCTAGAACTGCATTTTTTGTTATTTCATTAAACGCAATTCTATAAATTTTTTTATCTTTGAGTAATTTAGACTTATTCAATATATCAAAAATGTGCTTTGATATTGCTTCGCCTTCTCTATCTGGATCAGTTGCAAAATATACCGATTCAGCTTTTTCCGAATATTTTTTAATATCCGCTAGAACTTCTTTTTTGTCACTTGAGACTTTCCACACAGGTTCATAGCCATTTTCTATATTTATACCTTTTTTCCCAGAAGCAACCAAATCTCTTACATGCCCTACAGATGCTAAGACTTTATAGTCTCCACCAAGAAATTTCTCAATACTTTTAACCTTTGTTGGTGATTCTACTATTAATAAATTTTTCATTTCTTATATGAACTCTTATAAAATCCTATTGTTTTACTTTATACTATTAAATGTAAGCATTTGACAAATACTTTTTTAAAATAAAAGATGGCTAAACTTAAAATATTACATTTTCCTGATAACAGACTTAGACAAAAATGTCCTAAAGTTGAGGCCTTTGATAGTAATTTGAAACAAATAGTTGATGATATGTTTGAAACGATGTATGAAGAAAATGGTATAGGATTAGCAGCTATTCAAGTAAATATTATTCAACGAATTATTGTTATAGATATAAGCAAAGAGAGAAATGAGCCTTTAATTTTAATAAATCCTGAAATTATTAATAAACAAAATAAAATTGAATTTGAAGAAGGCTGTCTGTCTGTTCCAGGTTTTTATGAAAAAGTTGAGAGATATAACAATATAACATTCAAGGCACAATTAACTAATGGAGACACTTATAATCGTGATGTCGAAGGGCTGTTATCAGTATGTGTGCAGCATGAAATTGATCATTTAGATGGTAAATTATTTGTAGATTACATATCATCATTAAAAAGAGAACGCATAGCAAAAAAAATCCAAAAACTGCAAGCAGAAGGAAAAAAATTTGAAAGAAAAAACATACCTTACTCAATATAGTTTCGAGGAAATAATTTGAAATTAATATTTTTTGGCAGCCCAGCTTATACTTTTTTTTTGATAGATGAAATTTTGAAACAAAAATATGATTTGCAGGCTATAATTACACAAGATAGTAAAATAGGTAAAAGAGGAAAAATACAAAAGACCCCAGTTGAAAATTATTCAGAGAAAATTAACGTACAATGTCTAAAACCTAAAAATCTCAGAGATGACAATTTTGTTGATATATTAAAGAACTTAAATTCTGATTTATTTATTGTATATTCGTACGGGAAAATATTACCTATAGAAATAATAAACATACCAAAACACGGTATATTAAATATTCACTGTTCTCTTTTACCTAGGTGGAGAGGAGCAGCACCTATACAAAGAGCTTTGCTTAATGGTGATGATAAGACAGGTATAACATTTTTTAAGATTAATGAAGGTTTAGATACAGGTGATATCATTTCATCTTATGAATATAAAATAAAGCAAACTGATAATACATTGTCGTTAGAAGAAAATCTATCTAAACTAGCTGCGTCTAAATTAAACGATGTAATAGAAATGATTATAACTAATTCTAATCTAGTAAAACAAAATAATGATGAAAGCCTATATGCTAAAAAAATTCTTAAAAGCGAATCATTAATTAATTGGAATAGCAAAGGTCAAGAAATTATTAATAAGATAAGGGCATTTATAGACTGGCCAATAGCTGAAGCAAAAATTATTGATTCTAATGTTAAAATATATTCAGCAAATTTTTCAAAATGCGATCATAAGTATAATCCAGGTGAAGTTGTAGCATTTAATAAGGATGGATTGTCTATAGCAGTACAAGATGGAATATTAATAATAGATAGATTACAATTGCCAAGCAGAAATATGATAAGAGCATGTGATTTATATAATTCTAATGAAAAGTTTTCAAAATCACTAAAAAAAATTCTTAATATATGATGATAATTATCATTTCTATTGTAAAAATTTCGTGTAGAATAGGATCTTGAAAACTTACTCATAATGAAAAAAATTATTGTCTTTGGTGGCGGTTCTGTTGGTTCTTCAGTAGCTAAAATGCTTTCCGATGATGGAAACGATATAACATTAATAGATAATGACAAACAAGTTCTTGAAAATCTAAAAGAAAAAATTGATATAAAAACAATTCATGGTAATGCTACGTTTCCATCTATTCAAAAAGCAGCAGATGCTGATAATTGTGATATGGTTATTGCAGTAACCGGACTTGATGAGGTAAACCTTAGCGCGTGTCATATTTCAAAAAAAATTTTTAACATCCCACGAAGAGTAGCCAGATTACGAGCTAATGATTATCTAAATAATGATTATGGTTTTAAAAATGATTTTTTTTCTATAAATGAAGTTATAAGTCCAAGTTTGCTTTTAACTGATTATGTTAAGAATATCATTGATCATCCAGGTGCATTTCAAGCTTTCCAGTTTGCAGGAGGATTAGTACAAGTTGTAGCAGCTACTGTTTTAAAAGAAGGACCACTATCTGGTCGCAAATTATCAGAATTCAAAAAAGATCTGCCCAATGTAGATGTGAAGGTTATTGCAATATACCGTAACAAAAAACCAATTTTTCCAAATGGTGATACAGTAATACTTCCTGAAGATGATGTATTTTTTATGGCCACTGAAAAAAATATGCGTTTTATGAGTGAATTGAGAATGACATCTGAAAATCCACACAACGTAATGATTGCAGGTGGAGGTAATATAGGAAGTGCTCTTGCAAACAGATTAGAATCTAATTACACAGTTAAACTTATAGAAAAAGATAAATTAATTTCTAAAAATGTTGCACAAAAATTATCTTCTACCGTTGTCTTGAATAATGATATAGCTGATGAAGAATTACTTAAAAATGAAGGCATAGAATCTGTTGATTATTTTTGTGCCGTAACTAATGATGATCAAATGAATATACTTTCATCCAAACTTGCTAAAGAAATGGGTGCAAAAAAAACTATAGCTATTATAAATAGATCCTCTTATAGAAATTTAGTTTCAAAAGAAATAGATGTCGTAATATCTCCAGAAGATGTGACAATTAGTTCTTTGCTAGCATCGGTTAGAACAAGTGACATTGTAAGTGTTTTTTCACTGGGTTTTGGTGATGCAGAAGCACTTGAGTTAATTGTTCATGGTGATTCTAAAACTTCTAAAATAGTTGGCAAAAAGATTTCTGAATTAAATTTACCTGATACAGTAAATATAGGAGCAGTTGTTCGTAAAAATAAAGTCATTCTTGCTAACACTGATATTAAAATAGAATCTGATGATCATATAATTATGTTTTTATTAGATAAAAAGGATATTTCTAAAGTTGAAAAAATGTTTCAGGTAGAAGTAGGCTTTTTCTAAAATATGAATTATTCATTAATAAAAAGAATACTTGGAATAATGTTAATTATGTTTAGCATTACATTAATTTTTCCAATACTTATATCATTAATTTATCAAGATAATAATTATATTACATTTATTTTATCATCTGCCATCATTTTGGTTATTGGGTTATTTTTTTATCTACCAAATAAAAATGTTAAGAATGAAATAAATATAAGAGAAGGGTTTCTTATAGTTGTTTTGTTTTGGGTTGTGTTAAGTATTTTTGGATCAATACCATTTATGTTAGATCCTCAGCTTTCACTTAGTTTTTCTGATGCGTTGTTTGAATCAACGTCTGGGTGGACAACAACTGGCGCAACAATTATTCCTAATTTGGATAATCTTTCATATTCCATATTAATTTATAGACAAGAATTACAGTGGTTAGGTGGTATGGGTATAGTCATTCTAGCTTTAGCAATATTACCTATGTTAGGTGTTGGAGGAATGCAATTATACAAAGCTGAAACTACTGGTCCAATTAAAGATAATAAGATTTCTCCAAGAATTGCTGAGACAGCTAAAAATTTATGGAGCGTATATATAGGTTTAACTATATTGTGCGCAATTTCTTATTATTTTGCTGGCATGAATGCTTTTGACTCAATTGCACACAGTTTTTCTACGATTGCTATCGGCGGATTCTCTACTCATAGCCAAAGCATTGGATATTTTGATAATTATTTGATTGAAACAATTTGCATAATTTTTATGTTGTTATCTGCAATAAATTTTGTTTTACATTACATGGTTTTGAAAAACAAGAATATTAAAATATATAAACAAGATGGTGAAACTTTAATTTATTTATTTTTAATATTATTTATTGTTTTATTATTAATTATTTTTTTATATATTGAAAATCCTTCA
>CAYFGJ010000042.1:0-8974 GCA_964342835.1 uncultured Ectothiorhodospiraceae bacterium
TTTGTGTATCTAGTTTTGAATCAGTTATTGCTTGAATTCCTGCAGCCATTCCATACTGCATAAATAAATCCATTTTACGTTGTTCTTTGTTATCCAAATATGTTTCAGCATCAAAATCTTTTACTGATGCAGAAAATTTTACTGGCATGTCACTTACATCAAAAGTTGTGATATTGCTTACGCCAGAAACACCCTCAATAACAGAATTCCAAAATTCATTTACATTGTTGCCTATTGGTGTAAGACAACCCATCCCCGTGACAACAACTCGTCTTTTTTCCATTAGAATTTATTTGAGATTATTATTAATATAATCGATAGCCTGTTGCACTGTTGTAATCTTTTCAGCTTCTTCATCAGGTATCTCAGTATCAAATTCTTCCTCTAACGCCATAACAAGCTCAACAGTATCAAGCGAATCCGCTCCCAAATCATCTATAAATTTAGAATCAGACTTGACTTCTACGTCTTTTACACCAAGTTGTTTTACTATGATATTTTTTACTTTTTCTTCTACACTGCTCATTTATTTTTACTCCTTAACTTATCTAATTTGATCTTGATTACCTAATTTATTATTGTAAGATATTTTAGACTATTTTACATATATAGCCCACCATTTACATTAATATTTTCTCCGGTTATATATGATGCGTCATCAGAAGCTAAAAATTTAACTGCTGCCGCGAGCTCTTTTGTGTTTCCTATTCTTGATAATGGTATAGCGTCAACCAGTTTTTGTTTCATCTTATCTGGTATATCTTTGGTCATATCTGTTTCTATAAAACCTGGAGATACTGCATTGACTGTGATATTTCTTGAGGCTACTTCTTTAGCTAGTGATTTTGTAAAACCTAATAAAGCTGCTTTAGTAGATGCATAGTTAGTTTGCCCCGCATTACCCATAACTCCTACAACTGAACTAATATTGATTATTCTTCCATATTTAAGTTTCATCATTTCTTTTAAGAATTCCTTTGTAACTCTGAATACTGAATTAAGATTTGTATCTACAACATCTTTCCATTCATCATCTGACATTCTTATTAACAGATTGTCTTTAGTTATACCTGCATTATTAACAAGTATAGAAACCACACCAAATTTTGCTTTAATAGAAGTATTTAAAGCCTCAATGGATTCTATTTCATTTACATCAAGAACAAAACCCATGCCCATACCATTTAGTTTTTTTATATTTTCATTAATTATTTTAACACCACTTTCAGACCTAGATGTTCCAATAACTATTGTCTTATCAGAAATTAAAGATGATAATATTTCAGCGCCAATTCCTCGATTTGCACCAGTTATTAATATAATTTTTTTATCAGGCATTATTGTCTATTAACCTCACCGCTTGATCTATAACACTCGAATCTGAAATAGAAATCGTAGATAATTCTTTACTGATTCTTTTATTCAATCCCGTTAGTACATTGCCTGGACCAATTTCAATAAATATTTCTATATTTGATTTTGTTATATTTTTTACGGATTGTGACCACATAACTGCACTATGAATTTGTTTAGTTAATGTACTTATTATATCATCTTTCGAGGTTTTTGACTGAGCATCCTCATTATGAATAACTGGAAATAATTGGTCGTTAAAATCTATATTTAACAATAGTTTATTTAGTTTTTCTGAACACGTTTTCATAATAGATGTATGCGCTGCAACACTAACTGGTAAAACTTTTACTATTTTTGCTCCTGCTTTTTTGAATTCATCTGATGATTTTTCGATGAGATCGTTATTTCCTGCCACTACAATCTGAGAATCAGAGTTAAAATTAACTGCTTCTATAACATTGTTTCCAGATGATAATGAACTGCAAATATCAATGACTTGGTCACCATTAAGTCCGATTATAGCCGCCATACTACCTTTAATATTTCCCATTGCATCAACCATCATCTTTGCTCTCTCTGATACGAGTTTTAGCCCATCTGATAACGATAAAACTCCACTCGCAACTAATGCACTATACTCACCTAAACTGTGTCCAGCAGCAAATGATGGGTTGAGTTTTATTTTTTTACACCATACTCTCCACATTGCAATAGATGTTGCTAACATAATAGGTTGAGTATAAACGGTATTATTTAGTTTTGACTCATCTTCGACAATTTTTATAACATCATATTCCAATATTTTAGATGATTCGTTTAATGTATCTATGAATATTTTGTTATCAAGATATGCTTGCAACATATCTTTATGTTGTGATCCTTGGCCAGGAAATAAAACTGCATATGATTTCATGATTTAGAATTTAAAAAATGTTGATAATTATATAATCCTGGTTTCTGATCAGCTATCCATATCGCAGTCTCAAGAGCTCCTCTTGCAAATATTGATCTATCAAAAGCTGTATGAATAACATTAATCTTGTTGTTATCATTTTCAAAGATAATTTCATGTGTACCTACTTCGGAATCAATTCTTGATGAATTAATTTTAATTTCACTTTTATTTTTTATACTGGAACTATTATCAGTAATAATTGATGCTATTTTAATTGCTGTGCCAGATGGTTTATCAACTTTATTTTTATGATGAGTTTCATTAATAATAACTTTATAATTTTTTAAAACTTTAGCTAGATGTTCAATTGCAGAAAATGTTGCATTTACACCATAACTCATATTAGGTGCTAACAATATAGGTATACTTTGACTAGCATGATTAATTTGATCAAGTTGTTGTTCGTTAAACCCTGTCGTGCCAATTGTGATTGGTTTTTTTATTTCTATACATTTAGCAATCAACTCTATCGTCGATTGTGGTAATGAAAAATCAATAATAGAATCAAATAAATTAGATTCATTTTTTATATTTGATGTTAATGTTAATGATGTTTTTGGATTTGATTTTATTTTCTCATCTAAATCACAACCAACTGTTATTTTGCAATTAGAAAAATTTTGTGATTCTTTGTAGATAGATTGTCCCATTCTACCAAAAAAACCATTTATAGCAATGTTATATTCTTTCATTATTATTCAAAAAATTCTTTTATATTATCTACCCAACTTTTCTCTTTTGGTTTGTGTGTTGATTTGTTTTTCCCAAAGGATTGATCAAGTTTTTTCAAAATTTCTTTTTGTTCATTAGTTAAATTTATTGGTGTCTCAACAATTACTCTGCAGTATAAATCCCCAATATTATTTGATCTAATAGATTGAACTCCTTTATGTTTAATTCTAAACGCTTTCCCAGTTTGCGTCCCAGTTGGTATTTTTAGTTCAACTTTACCATTAAGCGTCGGAACTATTATTTTATCTCCCAACGTAGCTGATGTAAAATTAATTGGAACTTCGCACAAGAGATCATCTCCATCACGTTGAAAAAATTTATGAGGAGATACTTTAATACTTACATACAAATCACCTGAAACGCCGTTATTTGGTCCTGCTTCACCTTCACCAGACAATCTAATCTGATCTCCTGTATCTACACCTTTTGGTATTTTAACTGATAGGTTTTTTGTTTTCTTAATTCTTCCTGCTCCTGAGCAAGTATTGCATGGTTTGGTAATCTTTTTTCCTCTACCACGACAAGCTGGACATGTTTGTTGCATAGAAAAAAATCCCTGGCTAACACGTATATGTCCATTACCATTACATTGATTACAAATAGAGAATGCAGTTCCTTTATCAGCTCCTGTTCCTTTACAATCTTTACAATTAATAGTTGTTGGTATTTTTAATTTAATTTCCTTGCCTGCAATTGCTTCTTCTAATGATAATTCAATTTGATATTCCAGATCGCTCCCTCTTCTTGATTGATTTGTGGAACGTGATGAATTCCCAAAAATATCACCAAATACATCACCAAAAATATCATTAAAAGAACCCCCGCTAAAGCCACCTGCTTGTCCAAATCTGGAATTAATTCCTTCGTGTCCAAATTGGTCATATGTATTTCTTTTTTCAGGGTCACTTAGAACTTCGTAAGCTTCTGACAATTCCTTAAACTTTGCTTCTGCATCCTTATCTCCTTGATTCCTATCCGGATGATGTTTCATAGCTAATTTTTTATAAGCTCTTTTAATTGCATCAGCTGATGCATCTCTATTAACACCGAGAGTTGAGTAATAATCAGCTTTTGACATAATTAATTATTTTTTGTCAGCTTTTGTTTCTTTTGGCTCATCATCAACTTCTTTAAAATCTGCATCGACAGCATCGTTATTTTTATTATCTTCTTTTGCAGTTTCGTTGGCCTGTTGAGTGGCAGCTTGTTCTTTATACGCTTGTTCTGCAATTTTACCAGCTGCTTCAGTAAGTTTTGTAGTTTTTTCTTTTATCTTAACGATATCTTCTTTTTTAATTTCATCTTTTAGATCAGATATAGCAGTTTTAACTTTTTCAACTTCACTTTTATCAGCTTTATCACCTAGATCTTTTATTGCTTTTTCTGATCCGTGTATCATTGCTTCAGCTTGGTTTTTTGTATCAACTAGATCCTTAATTTTTTTATCTTCCTCTGCGTGTGTTTCTGCATCCTTAATCATTTTTTGAATTTCATCCTCAGATAATCCACTAGATGCTTTGATAATTATTGATTGTTCTTTTCCTGTGGCATTATCTTTAGCCGATACATTTAAAATACCATTTGCATCTATATCAAAAGTTACCTCTATTTGCGGGGTTCCTCTTGGTGCAGGAGGTATGTCAGCTAAATCAAATTTACCAAGTGATTTGTTTCCAGAAGCAACTTCTCTTTCTCCTTGCAAAACATGTACCGTAACTGCAGGCTGATTATCTTCTGCTGTAGAAAAAATCTGAGATTTTTTTGTAGGTATAGTTGTATTTTTTTCTATTAATGGCGTTCTCACTCCACCCATTGTTTCTATTCCAAGAGTTAAAGGTGTAACATCTAACAATAATACATCTTTAACATCGCCACCTAATACACCTGCTTGTATTGCGGCACCCATAGCTACTGCTTCATCTGGATTAACTTCTTTCTTTGGCTCTTTATTAAAAAAATCTTTTACTATTTCTTGAACTTTGGGCATTCTTGTTTGACCACCCACCAATATTACTTCGTGAATATCTGAAACTGATAATTCAGCATCTTTAAGTGCTATCTTACAAGGTTCAATTGTTTTTTGTATTAAATCTTCTACGAGTGATTCTAATTTAGCTCTGGTTAGTTTCATATTTAAATGTTTTGGTCCACTAGCATCAGCTGTAACATAAGGTAAATTAATATCAGTTTGAGAGCTTGATGAAAGCTCAATTTTAGCTTTTTCAGCTGCTTCTTTTAATCTTTGGACTGCCAAAGGATCTTTTTTTAAATCTATTGCTTGATCTTTTTTAAATTCATCAGCAAGATAATCAATCAGCCTTAAATCAAAATCTTCTCCTCCGAGAAAAGTATCTCCACTAGTAGATAAAACTTCAAATTGCTGTTCACCATCAATTTTAGTCATTTCTATAATTGAAACATCAAAGGTTCCTCCGCCTAAATCATAAACAGCTACTTTTTTTTCAGCTGATGATTTGTCTAATCCATAAGCTAATGCAGCAGCAGTCGGTTCATTTATGATTCTTTTGACATCAAGTCCTGCAATTCGTCCAGCTTCTTTTGTAGCTTGTCTTTGAGAGTCATTAAAATATGCTGGCACGGTAATTACTGCTTCTTTTACTTCAGAACCCTGATAATCTTCAGCCGTTTGTTTCATTTTACGTAACACTTCAGCAGATATAGCTTGCGGTGGAACTTTTTTATCGTTTGCTTCAACCCAAGCATCACCATTATCATGTTTTACAATACCATAAGGCACTATTTTTATATCTTTTTGGACTTCATCTTCATCAAATTTTCGACCTATTAATCTCTTAATTGCATAAAGTGTATTAGTAGGATTGGTTACAGCCTGTCTTTTTGCAGATTGTCCAACTAATATTTCATTATCTTGGTTATATGCTACGTACGATGGTGTTGTTCTATCCCCTTCGCTATTTTCGATTACCTTTGGTTTATTGCCATCCATTATAGAAACACAAGAATTAGTGGTTCCAAGATCAATTCCAATAATTTTAGACATTCATACTCTCCTTCGTTTTCCTATGACAAAGTCTGTTTTCTTTATCTTACTGGTAAGTAAGGTATGGTCATTTTTTGATATTTCAAGAAAATTAAGTATTTTTGACAACAATAACTAAAGCTGGCTTTATAACTCTAGTATTCAACATATAACCTTTTTGTATTACCTCTATTATGTCATTATCTTTTTTCTTTTTATCTGCTTTAGTGCTTATAGCTTGATGATAATCTGGATTAAATTTATCATTTAAAGGGTTGATTTCTATAAGATTATTAGACTTAAAGAATTTCTTAAACATAGATAATAACAATTCATTACCTTCTTTGATTTTTTCATAAGACTTAGAATTATCAGATGTTTTTAGGCTTAATTCTAAACTGTCATATATTGGTAATATCTCCAAAATTAATGATTCATTTGAATATTTATATATCGATTCTACTTCTTTTTGGTTTCTTTTCTTGATGTTTTCTATCTCAGCTTTGGCCCTTAACAAAGCATCATATGTTTCATCATATTTTTTTTGCAAATCTTTCTGTTCTGTTGAAGCTTTGGTATTTCCACTATCTGTAGATGATTCCTCATCTTTATCAGAACCAATATCAGGTGATTTATTGTTGTTATCTTTTGTCTTGTCTTTATTCATATTTTGTAAACACTTTCATTATTTTAACGATTGTCTAAAAATATACAATATAATACAGGATTATGAGTAAACGTCGAAAAACTATTTCAGTAAACGTAGGAAACATAACTATTGGTTCGGATTATCCTATTAGAATACAATCTATGACTAATACCAATACAGCTGATATTAAAAATACTGTATCTCAAATTAAAGAATTAGCTGACGCTGGCTCTGATTTAGTAAGAATAACGGTTAATGATGAAGCTTCTGCAAAAGCAGTTCCATCTATTATTTCACAACTATTGAAAAGTAATTATAACGTTCCAATCATTGGTGATTTCCATTTTAATGGTCATATATTGTTAAAAAAATTTCCTGATATGGCCTATGTGCTGGATAAATATAGAATCAATCCAGGTAATATCGGTGGCAAAGATAAATTCGATAAAAACTTTGAACAAATCATAAAAATTGCTATAAAAAACAATAAACCAATAAGAATTGGTGGAAATTGGGGAAGCATAAATAAGAATGTTCTCAATTCTCTTATTTCTGATAAACAGAATAATAATAAAGATATAAGTTATTCATATTTAATAAAAAAAGCATTAATTTCATCAGTAATTGATTCTGCAGATCTTGCCGTAAATTTAGGGATGCCAAGCAATAAAATAATAATCTCATGTAAAACTAGTGATGTATCAGAATTAATTGATGTTTATACTGATATCTCTACAAAATGTGAATACCCTCTTCACCTTGGATTGACTGAAGCTGGTATGGGGAAAGATGCCATTATTTCATCAACTTCAGCATTGGCTATACTCTTGCACAAAGGTATTGGTGATACGATAAGAGTCTCATTAACTCCTACTCAAAACACCAAAAGAGAAGAGGAAGTGATTGTCTGTCAACAAATATTATCGAGCCTTGGCATGAAAAACTTTAAACCACAGGTTGTATCATGTCCTGGATGCGGTCGTACAAGCAATGATTACTTTATTAATCTATCTAAATCTATAAAGTCCCATATCAATCAAAATATGCATCAATGGAAAATTAAATATCCTGGTGTAGAAAATATGAAAATCGCAGTTATGGGCTGTATAGTTAATGGTCCTGGTGAATCAAAACAGGCAGATATAGGTATTAGTTTGCCTGGTAATAATGAAGACCCTTCTATACCAATATATATAAAAGGTAAAAAATATAAAACATTGAGTGGCGACAATATAGAAACTCAATTTATTAATATATTACATGCATATATCGAAGATAATTATAGTTAATTCTATTTTTCTATTTTAGCTACAGGCCTATTTCTATCTGTAATCCATTCACTCCAAGAACCAACATATAATTTTACCCCATCAATACCAGCAATCTTCAGTGCCAATATATTATGACATGCTGTAACTCCTGAACCGCACATAGATATTATATCTTCACCATCAGTGTCACCAATAATCTTATTATATATATGCTTCAATTCAGATTCGCTTCTAAATAAGCCATCAGGTGATAAATTAGACATACATGGATGAGATATAGCCCCAGGAACATGGCCACAAATTGGATCTACGGGATCTTTGATGCCTTGATACCGTTCTTTTGATCTAGCATCTAATATAATTTTAGACATCTTATATTGTGCGTCTTCTACATCATCAATATTTACCTGCATCGAATTATTTATTGTGTAGGTAAAACTGTTTCTTTCGATTTTTGTTATATCCTTAACTAACTTATTTCCATTCTTTATCCAATGATTTATTCCTCCATTTAATACAGCAACATTTTCATGTCCTAACCATCTTAAAATCCACCACATTCTTCCAGCAAAAACACCGCCGGCATCATCATATACAACAGCTTGTTTATTATTTGAAAATCCCCATTGCGAGAGTTTTTGACATAAGATATCAGGGTCTGGAAGTGGGTGTCTACCGGAAGATACGCTTCTCTCACTAGCTAAATCACGATCCATATCAATAAATGTAGCATTTTTAATATGTCCTTCATTGTAAGAATCAAAACCATATTTAGGATCCTTTATATCACATCTACAGTCAAAAATAGCAAAATCTGTACTATCTAAATTATTTTTTAAATCTGCAGTATTAATTATTGTTTTATATGGCATTTATATATAAATAATAAGTATGTTTATTCCGAATATTAGCGTAATTATATTCAATATAACACTAAATCAATTAAAAACATAAGCGCGCACGGGAGGATTCGAACCCCCGACCCCAAGCTTAGAAGGCTCGTGCTCTAT
>CAYFGJ010000043.1:0-8899 GCA_964342835.1 uncultured Ectothiorhodospiraceae bacterium
GACCTATTATGTTACCAAGACCAGGACCAACTACCGCGATAGACGTAATTGCTGCAGATATTGAAGTAATAAAGTCATAACCATAATAAGAAAATATACCTGTAATAAAAAAATAAGGGCTGCTTCTACCTGAATTCAAAATAAAATTACCAAATTTAAGAATTTCATGGTCTAATGTGAATTCTATAAAATTGTTTTTAATATTTGACATTAATAAATATTTTATATCTATATTAACATAGTACAAATAAGTTTATGAGAGTTTTGACGTTAAATGTATGTGGAATTAGAGCAAGTCAAAAAAAAGGCTTATATGATTGGTTAAAAAATCAAAAAGCTGACTATATATGCTTGCAAGAAGTTAGGGCTAATGAACTGCAAATAGATTCGGAATTATTTAATTTAAAAGGTTATAAACGTTATTTGTCAACAGCTGAAAAAAAAGGATATAGTGGGGTATGTATATATGCAAAAAAAGAACCCATTGCAATTAATAAAATTTTTGGTTCAAAAATATTTGAAAATGAAGGTAGGTTTATATCATTAATTTATAAAAAATATATTGTTACATCGGTATACTTTCCATCTGGATCATCTAGCGAAGAAAGACAAAAAATGAAATATAAATTTATGTCAAAATTTGAATCATATTTATTAAAGATAAAAAAATCTAAGAAAATGTCTATAATTTGTGGTGATTGGAATATTGCTCATAAAAATATTGATATAAAAAATTGGAAATCTAATCAAAAAAATTCTGGTTTTCTACCAAAAGAGAGAGATTGGATGGACAAAATAACCGATAAAATTGGTTTTGTAGATGCATTTAGAGTATTAAATAAACTTCCAGATCAATATACTTGGTGGTCTAATAGAGGAAGAGCATGGGAAAAAAATGTTGGTTGGAGAATAGATTATCAAATGATTACACCAAATATTGAAAATAAAGTTAATAAAGTAGCAATATATACTAAGAAGAGATTTTCTGATCATGCACCTTTAATAATTGATTATGTCTTATAATTTAAAAAATAATTTAATGAAATCAATTCACCCATATTTAGAAAAAAAGATGGTAATTACATTATTAATGGGTTTTGTTTCAGGAGTTCCTCTTCTTCTGACGATAACTTTGCTTCAAGCATGGCTTACAGACGAAGGTATATCTAAATCTACGATTGGATTATTTGCATTGGTTGGTTTACCATATTCTTTTAAATTTATCTGGGCTCCTGTATTTGATAGATTTGTAATTAGCAAACTTGGAAGAAGAAGAGGCTGGCTAATACTAAGTCAAATATTATTAATAATTTCTATCGTATTATTAGGATTAAGCAATCCCGGTATGAATGCTCTCAATGTAGCGTTATTGGCTCTTATTGTTACTTTCTTCTCAGCTTCACAAGATATAATTATTGATGCATACAGAAGAGAATCTTTGACAGATGAAGAACAAACTATTGGAGCATCAGCATATGTCCTAGGATATAGAATCGGGGCATTAGCAGCTGGTGCAGGTGGTCTTATATTAGCTGACATTTTCTCTTATCAATTTGTATATGCTTTTATGGCTGCAATTATGATTATCGGTGTTATAACTACAATTATTGCTGATGAACCCGTAAGTCAAGGTGAACCAAAAAATTTTAAAGATGCTGTTATTAAGCCATTTAGTGAATTTTTTCAAAGATATAGTAATGAAAAAGAAAAATATATCATACCAATTTTGATTTTGCTCTTTATTTTATTGTACAAGGTGGGTGATACAATGGCTCATTCTTTAAGTACAAACTTTTATCTAGATATTGGTTTTACTAAAACAGAAATAGGTACCGTAGTTAAAATATTTGGGTTAGTTGCAACATTGATTGGTGCTTTTTTAGGTGGTCTTATTTCACTTAGAATAGGTTTATATCAATCTCTTTTTTTGTTTGGAGTTTTCCAAGCAATTGCTACATTAGGTTTTTCAGTCCTATCAGTTATAGGAAATTACATTGAAGCATTAATGATTGTAATCTCGTTAGAAAATTTAGCTGCAGGAATGGGTTATACAGCGTATTTAGCATTTATTGCAAATATGACTAACAAGGAATTTACAGCTACTCAATTTGCCTTAATGACAGCTCTTATGTCCATACCAAGAACTGTATTATCAGGAACATCAGGATTTTTAGTTGAAATCATGGATTGGCAGATATACTTCATTTTCTGCTCTTTGATTGCAATACCTGCTTTGGTAATATTAATTAAGATACGTGGAGTTATAAAAAATGAATGAATTTACTATAGCTGATTTGTGTGATCAAAATGATGATATAGAAATTGTTAATCCAATATTTAAATCTTATGGATTAAATACAAATTTTTCAGGAATAATAAAAACAATAAAAGTAAATAATGATAATTCATATGTAAAAAAACTTCTAGAGAGCAATGGAAAGGGCTATGTCATGGTAATTGATGGAGGAGCATCATTGGATTGTGCATTAATGGGAGATAATCTTGCAAAACAAGCATGTGAAAACAATTGGAATGGTATATTAATAAATGGGTGTATTAGAGACTCTAAGATTATTAATACGCTACCAATTAGTATAAAAGCATTAAATACTTCACCAAAAAAAAGCATCAAAAATAATTTGGGGGAATATGATATAGACATATCTTTTGCTGGAGTAACTTTTGTAAATGGTTATTATATTTACTCTGATGAAGATGGAATTATCGTTTCCAGAAAAAATTTAATACAAAAATAATATGAGAAATAGTTACATAAAAATAGAGAATGTAACATTTACAAGAAATGATAAAAAAATATTTCCAAATATATCTATAGATATAACTCATTCACAAATTATTAATATATTTGGACCAAATGGTAGCGGCAAAACATCATTTGTCAGAACTGTTGTTGGATTAAGTGAACCTAGTACTGGGAAAATAAAAAATACATTTGAAGATGAAACAAATAATCAAATTATATTCGTGGGGCATAAATTAGGTCTAAAAAAAGATCTTACTATTAATGAAAATTTACGATATTGCCAAGAATTTTATGGTTTATATAACCAAGATAAAATTGATGATGCGCTCCATAAATTCAAAATAATAGAATCTAAAAATATTCCAATTAAATATTTATCGCAAGGCCAAAAAAAGATGGTCGGGTTGGCAAAATTAATGATAGTTCCTTTTATAATTTGGGTAATTGATGAACCGTATACATCATTAGATACAACTTCATCTAATATTTTAAATTCTGTAATGAAACAACACGTATCCAATAAAGGCGTAATAATCATGACTAATCATGTAAAATTACAAAACCAAGACCTAAATATAAAAAATATTTCTATTTTACAAAATGAATAAATTTTTATTTTCAATTAAAAAAGAATTTACACTTCTAAAGAGGTCTGGATACGAACCTTTTATTCCGATTATATATCTAATATTGATAATGTTATTTTTCTCTATAGCTGTTGGATATATGGGGAAAGCTGTTTTCAATGAATTAATTCCTTTATTTACTTGGATTGCATGTCTACTAATATGCATTTTAAATATAGAAAATATTTTTAGAGAAGATTTTGATGATGGTTCTTTAGAATTAATTATGATTAATTTTAATTTTTTAGAAATTAATATTTTAGCTAAAATATTTTCTCATTGGGTATTATCAAATTTCCCAATTGTTTTAATAGCCCCAATAATAACATTAATATTAGGTCTAGATACTGATACAGCTTTAATATTATTTGTGAGTTTGTTATTAGGTACTCCAACATTGACATTAATTGGAGCTATAGCAGCTGCCTTAACTGTAGGACTAAAGAATAATAAAATTCTATTATCAATTGTTGTGTTGCCACTATATGTTCCAGTGCTAATTTTTGGTACATCAGCTGTTAATAATTCATATTTGAAAATGCAATATACATCAGAACTGTACTTATTGCTTATTTTATTCTTAATTTTTTTGTTAATAGCACCATTTGCATGCTCTAGAGCACTGAAAATTAGCTTAGACTAAACTTGTTTAATCCATGATTTGTTTTTTTCTCTGATTAAAATCATATTTCTAGCAGAAAGTAAAATTGCCCCAATAAAATAAAAAGTAAAACCAGCTGTTGAATAAAGTAATGGTATCAACATTTCAGTTGATATAGATGGTGATCCAAATTTAATAACAGATGGTCCTTGATGTAAAGTATTCCACCATTCAACAGAAAAATGAATAATCGGAATATTAATAAAACCAATAATTGCTAATATGCTTGCTGCTCTCGCTCCTTTTCTATAATCATCAAATGAATAATTTAGAAAAATAATAGACAAGTAAATAAAAAATAATATTAATTCAGATGTTAATCTCGCATCCCATACCCACCAGGTCCCCCACATGGGTTTGCCCCAAATAGAACCAGTAATAAGAGTTAATAATGTAAAAAAAGCGCCAATTTTTGCAGCTGAAATCACAAGTATCTCAAACACTTTTATTCTCCATATAATTGATATTAACGAACAAAAAAATAAAACGCTGTATGAAAAAAGAGAAAGCCAGGCACTCGGCACGTGAACATAAATAATTCTGTAAGCGTCACCTTGTTGATAGTCAGATGGCGCAATAAATAGCCCATTATAAAAAGCATATGATATTAAAAAAAAGGAAATTATTAGTGCCCATGGTATGACATAAGATGCAAATGTATAAAAACCGTATGGTGAAATTTTTTCTAATATTTTCCGAAACATATCTATAGAATTGAGTATTATAATAACATAAAATTAACATTGTATTGTATGAATAATAAGAAGCAAAATAATTTTCTTAAAGATTATGAGATCACGCTTACAACATGGAATAAATGTTTCCTAGGAAAATACAAACTTCTAAAAAAGATTAATAAAAAAGCTTATAATGAATCACAAAAAAATTCTAAGTAATGATTTTTTCTAATAAATAAATACAAGATATAGCTCTAGAATCTAGATTTTTCTGCTCATTTACAAAATTAAATAAATTATCTTTTTTACATTTGATTATTTCTAACTCTTCAGGTTCATCTCCAATTAACTTAGAAACTTCTAAATTTTTAGCTAAAACAACATGGGTTTTATGGTTTATGTAGCCTGGAGCCATATCTAGAGTGTATATATGTTTAAGTTCATTAGATTTAAATCCTACTTCTTCCTGAAGCTCTCTATTAGCTGCTTCCAAAATATCTTCTCCATTATCAATACGCCCTTTAGGCAAGGTAACAGAATAATCATTTATAGCTGCAGCATATTCCTTTACAAACAAAATGTCATTTTCTATAAAAGGTATAATCATGACTGCCCCTACACCTGAACCAGAAATAATTTCAAAATTATGCAAGTTGTTATTACCAAAATCAATATCTAAGCTTTCTATCTTAAATAGTCTAGTCTGAATAATTGTTTTTTTATCTATAATTTTTGGCATAAAATATAAAGTTATTAATTATAATAAAATATACAATAATGATTATGCAATTAAAACAAGTTAAAAATTATTTAGTAGATATGGATGGTGTCATATTAGACATAAAATATGATCATTTCTTTTGGAAAGAACATATGCCGCTAATCTACGCAAAAAAAAATAATTTAAGCCTTGAGCAATCAAAAAGAATTCTTCATCAAATATTCCATTATAAAATAAAGAATAGAGATTGGTATAATTTAGACTATTGGTCAAATATGATCGGAATAGATGTATTAAGAGAAAAAAAGAAACAAACGAATATGGACAAAATAAGTCTAAATAATGGAGCTATAGAATTTCTTAAAATATTGAAGAAAGAAAATAAGAAAATTTTTTTAATCACAAATGCATATAAAAAGACATTAGATCTTAAAATGTCTAAATTCCCATTAGAAAAATATTTTGATGATATGATATGTTCACACGAATTAAATTATGTTAAAGAAGAATTACCTTTTTGGTATATGTTGAAGAAAAAATTAAATATCTCATATGATAAAACTGTATTAGTGGAAGATACTTATGATAATATAAAATCTGCCAGCCTAGCTGGTATTACTAATTTTATTTATATTTCTGAAAAATGTTGCCCAGAAACTAAATTTAATATAATTAAAATTAAATCATTAGCGGAAATTTCTTCTGCACTCGAATAATGTTAATTTAGAATAAAAATCTGGGAAAGATAACCATTCTTGAACAAGAATATATTTTTTCTTATATTTGTAAATTATATTGCGTATGATTTTTGGTAATTTACCTTTTACATCGTAACTTGTATAAATTTTTTTATATTTATAACGTTTCAATATGAAAGTTCCAAGAGACCTCCCTTTTAGATATGGTATTAATCTTTCATTTCCAGTTAAATCTTTTAATGAGATCATACTGAATGCTTCTATAGGTGCTCCGGTAATTTTCTCTGAATCCAATTGTACAACTCTTACAAAACATAACCCTGGCAAATATGTTCTAATTTTTGTATTTTGTTTTTTAATGCATGAATCTATATGTGTTATTTTTACTTTTTTGTTAATAGAACTAAGTCTTCTTGTTAGAGAGCAATTATCTATAGCCATTAATTTTTGCTGAAATGTAAGATTTTTAAGAGGTCTTTCTTCTAACCATTTATTTAGATATTTATATGTCATTTTTTAGAGCTCTATTGTTTTATTATCAGTCTTATTCCATCTTTCCATAAGTATATTTATATTGTTTTTGTCTATGAATTTTAAATCTTTTTCTGATGCTATTATATGATTATGATAATAAATTGCATCTTGAGCTGTTGCTAAAATAAAATCCTTGTTGTTCCCAGATTGTTTTTGCCCTAGATATTCTCCTGAGCCTCGTAATTTCAAATCTTCTTCAGCTATGACAAAACCGTTTTGTGAGTTTTTTAAAGCATTTAATCTCTGAAGGCCAATTGCACTAATCTTATCTGAATGCACTAAAAAACAATAACTTTTTTTATCACCTCTCCCTACTCTTCCTCTTAATTGATGTAATTGTGAAAGACCAAATCTCTCTGAATTTTCAATAACTATCCCAACAGCATTAGGTGAGTCAACTCCTACTTCAATCATAGTTGTACAAACAAGTATGTCAGTATTATGACTTGTAAAATCATTAATAGATTTTCTGTTTTCATCATTGGATTGCTGTCCATGCAAACATCCTACTCTAAAATTATTGAAGATTTTTGATAATTTTTCATATACATCCAAAACATATTGTGTCTCTATATTTTCTGTATAATTTATACAAGGGCAAACCCAATAAACTTGTCCTCCATTTTTTAGGATCTCAGAAATATGAGAATATATATTTTCATTGTTTGATTCATTGGATATATATGTTGAAATAGGTTTTCTATTACGAGGCATTTCGTCCATTATTGAATAATCCAAACCTTGATATAAAACTAGGGAAAGTGAACGGGGTATAGGAGTAGCAGATAGAAATAATTGATGAATTTGTAGTTTATTATTAGATTCATCTTTTATGATTATCTCTCTCTGTTTAACCCCAAATTTATGCTGCTCATCAATAACCACCAACCCTAAGGATTTAAATTGATTATAATTATATAAGAGAGCGTGTGTCCCAATGACAATATGTGTTTGGCCAGATGCTATAGCATTCATTATTTCATCTTTCTCATGTTTAGTTTGATTACTCTTTAATATAGATATGTTTATATTTAAAGATGAAAAAAAAGACTTAAAAGTTTTATAATGCTGCTCACATAAAATTTCAGTTGGAACTAAAACTGCAGCCTGAAACCCTGATTTCACTACATAATAGCATGCAAATGCAGCAACTATAGTTTTACCAGAACCTACATCACCTTGTAACAACCTTTTTAAATATTGATCTGATCTAAAATTAGTTTTTATTTCTTGTAGACATTTTGACTGTGATTTTGTTAATTTAAAGGGGAGATTATTAATTAATTCATATTCTTCTTGTTCGTCTATTTTAATCTTTAAATTAAAATTTTTTTGAGTGTTTTTAAGATTTTTATTTAACATAAATTTATAAGCAAATAATTCTTCCAGAATAAATCGTTGTTTTGAAATTAAAAAATTTTTATTTGCTGAATCATAGTTATTACAAGGAAAATGACAATACTTAACAGCATTAGAATATTCAGGCATGTCAAATTTCTTCAAAAAATTATCATCAAAAATATCATATAAATTTCCATTATTTTTTAATACATCAAATGACTGTTTGATGAGTTTTCTTATTTTGTTTTGAGATATTATTTTTTTTGTTTTGTAGTAAGGTGTTACTAATTCTAAATTATCACCTTCTTTAATTTTCTCTATTTCTGGATGAATAATTTCACTCAGACTATTTTTCTTATATAAAATACCAGAGAATCTAATTCTATCACCAGTGTTTAAATGTGAAAAAATAATTATTTTATGAATAAATCTAATTTGAATAATTGATCCACCAATATCTACCTGTGCAATGAGGTTTGGGCGATATCCTTTTGTACGAAAGACCTTTTTTATAACACCAATAAAAAGCACACTTTCTCCAGATTTAACATCATCTAAATTAGAAAGCATAGTTTTATTAATTAGAAATGATGGTAGAAAAAGAATTAAATCAGATATTTTTTTTATCCCAAGACTAATTAATGCTTTAAGTGTTTTTGGTCCAACACCATCAAGGTATTTGACGTCATCTTTTTCAGATAGATGTATTGTTGACATAAATTAATTACCAACATATAAAATTGCATCCATTTCAATTTTTACATCTTTAGGCAATTTACTTACTTCTACTGCGGCTCTTGCTGGATATGGTTTTTTGAAAAAAGATTCCATTGCTGCATTTACAGATTGGAAATTATTTAAATCTGTTAGATAGACA
>CAYFGJ010000044.1:0-8806 GCA_964342835.1 uncultured Ectothiorhodospiraceae bacterium
TTGGAGATTAATTGCAAGTGTCTGCTATCAAGAATCAAGATGGAGGGAAGATGCCGTGTCTTATACAGGAGTAAAAGGATTGATGATGTTAACTCAAAATACAGCAAAACATTTAGGTGTGAGTAATCGTCTTGATCCACATCAAAGTATATTTGGTGGTGCTAAATATATAAATGAAATATACAATAGGCTTCCTAAAAATATCAATGAAAGTGATAAAATTTGGTTTACATTGGCATCTTACAATATTGGTTTTGGACATGTAATGGATGTATTTGAATTAGCTAAAAATTCAAATAAAAATCCATATGCATGGGTAAATGCAAAACCTTTCTTTAATCAATTAAGTAAAGCTAAATATTATAAATCTACAAAATATGGATATGCTCGTGGTTGGGAAGCATTGAAATATGTTCGAAATATTAGACAATATTATGATATCCTTGTATTCTTAGATACCAAAGATAGTATAATGGATAAAGATAATAAACTTCCTAAAAAAATACCTCAAACGCTATAAAATTTATGGATAAACAAATTCAAATTATAGAAAAAGCATTCGATGAAGGTATTTCTAATCACAAAGAAATTGAAACAATAATCAATGATGTCTTTGAACAATTAAATACTGGTAAAATTAGGGTTGCAGAAAAAATTAATGACACATGGGAAGTTAATCAGTGGATTAAAAAAGCAATCTTACTTTCATTTAAAATAAAAAAGAACCAATTAATAGAAACTGGTTATACAAAATTCTATGATAAATTAGGTTCAAGATTTCAATCGCTAGATGAAAATTATTTAAAAGAGAAAAATATTAGAATAGTGCCACAAGCTATTGCACGAGAAGGAACTTTTGTTGCTGATAATGTTGTATTAATGCCTTCATTTATAAATATTGGAGCATATGTTGATAGTGGAACAATGGTTGATACTTGGGCGACTGTTGGTTCTTGTGCGCAAATAGGAAAAAATGTTCATTTGTCTGGTGGCGTTGGAATTGGAGGAGTATTAGAGCCAATGCAAGCAAATCCAACTATAATTGAGGATAATTGTTTCATTGGGGCACGTTCTGAAATAGTAGAAGGTGTAATTGTTGAAAAAAATTCTGTGATATCAATGGGCGTATATATTGGTAAAAGTACAAAAATTTATGATCGTGAAACTGAAGAAATATCTTTTGGTCGTATACCTGAAGGGTCGGTTGTTGTATCTGGATCATTACCTTCGAAAAATAATAAATATAATTTATATTGTGCGGTAATAGTTAAAAAAGTTGATGAAAAAACAAGAAGTAAGGTAAGCATCAATGAAATTCTTCGAGAAACTTAGATAAATCTTTTTCAAGAATTATTTTAATTTTATTATTTATAGCCTTTTTATACTTGGATCCTGGGTTTTCCCCTACAATCAACCCTTGGGTTTTTTTAGAAATACTATCTGTGACTACTAGTCCTTTAGAATTTAACAATTCCTTTAAACTGTTTCTACTATAGTTTTCAAATGTTCCAGTAATAACATATGATTTACTTGAGTCTAACCTTGGCTTTGTCTGTGAATTATATTGTATATTAATTCCAGAATTTAGTAATTTTTTTATATTAGCTATATGTTTCTTATCAGATATAAAGTTAATTATATTTATAGAAACAATAGGACCAATATCTTGTATTTTCTCTAGCTCGTTACTATTGGTTATCATAAAGTCATCAATAGATAAAAAATTATTACTGATCATTTCAGCTGTTGTTTCACCAACTTCTTTAATTCCAAGAGCATATATAAATTTACCAAATGAGACATTTTTAGATTTTTTAATAGAACCTAAAAGATTTTTTGAAGACAAGTCTCCCACTCTTTCAATAGAAGTTAAATCATTGTAGGTAAGAGAATAAATATCAGCATAATTTTTTATTTTTTTTTGCTTCAGTAACTCATCAATAATATTAACTCCCATCCCATCAATATTCATAGCTTTTCTAGATGTAAAATGTATTATAGATTGTTTGATTTGAGGTATACATTTATTTTGATTGTGACATTTATATAAAGCTTGATTAGTAATCTTTTTAAGGGGTGAATTGCATGCAGGGCAACGAATTGGCATAATTATTTTTCTTGAATTTTTTCTTTTTGTTATTATTACTTTATCAATATCTGGTATAACATCTCCCGCTCTTTTAACTAAAACGTAATCACCAATTTGTATATCTTTTTTTGTAATTTCATCCATATTGTGTAAGGTTGCTCTAGATACATTTACTCCACCTATATTTATTTTTTTTAATTCTGCAACAGGAGTTATTGTTCCAGTTCTTCCAACCTGAAATGTGACGTCCAGTAATTTTGTTATTGCTGAAGCTGATTGAAATTTATAAGCTATTGACCATTTTGGAGCTTTAGATGTATATCCAATTTTTTCTTGTAAATTAATGTCATTTACTTTAAAAACAACTCCATCAATCTCATATGGAAGGTTTTCACGTTTGTTTTCAATCTTTTCATAGTATTTAATTGCATCATTAATATCTGTTGCTAAATAATTTAACTCACATATTGGAAAATTAAGATTTTTTAACAGATTCATAAGTTCAGAATGATTTTTATATTGATAGTTCTTATCAATTCTAGCTATACCATGAAAGTAAATTTGTAGATTTCTCTTAGCTGCAATCTTTGGATCTAATTGTCTAATACTGCCAGCTGCAACATTTCTTGGATTTGCATAAGTATCAGATTTTTCAGATTTTAATTTCTTATTAAGGTTTAAAAAATCCTTTTTTAGCATGTAAACCTCAGCTCTCAGTATCATATTTTGAGGAATTTTTTTGGTAGTAATATTTAATGGCAAAGTTTTAATAGTTTTGATATTTGCTGTTACATCTTCCCCTGTTTTACCATCACCTCTGGTTACAGCTGATATTAATTTACCATTTACATATTCAATAGAAATAGCTAACCCATCAAATTTAGGTTCAGCATATAATTGAATATTATTGTTAGTAGTCTCATTTAATTTGTTATAAAAATCTATAAAATCATTTTGATTAGAAGCGTTATTGAGAGACAACATCGGTATTTTATGGTTTGTTTTTACAAATCCAGTAGAAATACCAGCACCAACAATTTGTGTTGGGGAGTTATTGAGAATTAACTCAGGAAATTTAGATTCAAGTAACTTGAGTTCGCTATAAAGATTATCGTATTCTTTATCACTTATTTTTGGATCATCAAAAGTATGATACTGCTTATTATGATAATTTATTTTTTTTATAAGTTTTTTTATTTTAACTTTAACTTGAGATTTTGACAAAGTCATTTTAATTGGAAGGTCGTAATGGTCTAATGTTATCTTTGTTTTCAGTAAGATTTATTGCTTCATTAACATTTACAGAAACTAGTTTTGATACACCTGGTTCTCTCATTGTAACTCCTGAAAGTGTATCTGCTGATTCCATAGTTAACTTATTATGTGTAATAAAAATAAATTGAACTGTATTGGACATTTCTTTCAAAACTTTACAAAATCTATTATTATTTCCTTCATCCAAAGGCGCATCTACTTCATCTAATAAACAAAATGGAGCAGGATTAATTTTGAATATTGAAAATACAAAAGCAATTCCAGTACCAGCTTTTTCGCCACCAGATAAAGCACTGATATTTTTTACTAATTTACCAGGCGGTCTTGCCATTATATTTACTCCAGTATTAAGTAAATCTTTCTCATTCATTTCTAAATACGCTTTACCACCACCAAATATATTAGTAAAGAAATAGTTGAGATTCTCATTAATGTTATCAAACATCTCCTTGAATTTAGATTTTGTTTCATGATCGATTTTCTTTATAGCTCCTTCTAATGTTTCTATTGATTTAGATAGATCATCATATTGGGTATCCAAATATTTTTTCCTTTCTTGTTGTTCAGATAGTTCATCGATAGCAGCTAGATTTATTGGACCTAAATTATCAATTCTTTTCTTTATTTTATCAATATTAATTTCGAGTTCTTCTATATTAAATTCTAAGTTCAAATTTTTAATTGCTAAATCAATATCTTTTATATCTAACTCAGTATTTTCCTTAAGAGCATCACGTGAAGTTATTTTTTCAGTAATTTTTATTTTTTTAGATTCTAATTCATTTCTTAAATTTTGAATTTTACTATCTACTGATAGTTTTTGTGTTTCAGATTCATGAATTATTTTATCAAATTCAGAAATATTTTCTCTTTTAACAGACAGTTCTTTTTCCTTTTCCTGTCTATCTTGTAATAATTTTTGTAATTTTTTATGCATATCATCAGATATATTTTCAGGCATAGTAATGTCAGACAGCAATTGTCTCTTTCTGTCTTCTAAAATGGTTAATTCATCACTATATCTTTTAATATTTTCTAGTAATGCAGTTTTCTCGGTATTTAATGATGATAATGATATATTTAACTGATTCTGATTATTTTGGCTTGATTCCAAGTTGGATGTAATATCATCAATTGATTTTTTTAAATCTATCTTATCTTTTTCAAGTTGATCTTTTTTTATATCATTCGATTTTATATCTATTTCAATTTGTTTAAGATTAGATATAGATGAGTTTATTAGATGATTATATTCTTTAATTTTCTTGTTAATATCACCCATTTCCTCTTGTTGAGATCGTAACAAATATTTTATTTGTTCTATTAGAGATTTAAATTTACTGATTATTAAATTAAGACTATTTGGTATGCTATCTAATGTCTTGTTCTTGAATTTATCAATATTAGATCTTTCAAAATCAATAGATAAAGATGTAACTTTCTCTTGTAAATCTAATGCATCAGTTAATATTTCATTTTTATGTGTTTTATCTTCATTTGTTGTTTTTTGAGTTTCCAGAATTTTTAGTCTTTTATTCAGTGACTCTAATGATTTTTCATATGATTTTATTTTAGTTCTTTCAATTTCTTCTTTATTTTTTGTTTCTGATTGTGATGATAAAAAATTATTATATGTAGATTGCCATTTTTGAAGAGCATTATTTGCATCAGTCTTATCTTTGGTTAATTGCTTCATTTTGTCAGAAATATCTTTTAGTTTTTTATTTTCATCGGTTATTTTTAAATGGATTGTATCTATCTTATCTTTGTTATCTTTATTAATTTTCATCAAATCATTAATAGATCTGTCATAATCTGCTAGAGTTTTCTGTCTTGATGTTTCGGTTTTCTGTGAGTGTTCTATATCTTTTTCACATTTTGCTATTTCACCGCCTATCTGATAGAAATCTCCTTGAACTTCATTGAATGATTTTTGTTCATCTTCTCTTTCTAGCCTTGTTTTTTCAATCAGAGAATCTTTATTGGTTAATTCTGAATTATATTTTTCGCTTTGGATATTATCTTTAGATATTTCTTTTTCTATAACAAAAATCTCATCTTGGTATTTTTTATATTTTCCAGCTATCATTTCTAATTTTAATTTTCTTTCTTCTTGCTTTAATTGTTTATAGGTGTTTGCGGATGTAGCTTGTCTTTCAAGTTTATTCAGTTGTGATTTAATTTCTTTCATAACATCATTTAATCGACTTAAATTATCTTTTGTATGTTTTAATCGCAATTCAGTTTCTCTTCGCTTTTCTTTATATTTACTTATACCAGCGGCTTCTTCCACATATGTTCTTAATTCTTCTGGTTTTGATTCAACTAGTTTTGGTATCATCCCTTGTTCAATAATCGCATAACTTCTTGGACCAAGACCTGTTCCTAAAAAAACTTCCCTAACATCTTTACGTCTGCATTTTGTGTTATTTAAATAATATTGAGAACTGCCGTCTCTAGATACCTCTCTTTTAATTACAATTTCGTTATATTGAGCAAATTTTGAATCTAATGTATTTAGAGAATTATCAAAATGTAATTCAATGCTTGCATGGCTAATTGGGTCACGTGAAGATGAGCCTGAGAAAATAACATCTTCCATAGATTCTCCACGTAAACTACGTGCAGAGGATTCTCCTAAAACCCATTTTATTGCATCAATTATATTAGATTTGCCACATCCATTAGGCCCTATTATTCCTGTAAGATTGCTCGGGAAGGATAGCGTTGTTGGATCAACAAATGTTTTAAAACCAGCTAATTTTATCTTTGTCAGACGCATAAAATGACCCTATATAGATTATAATATTATCTTCGATATAATGCTACTATAGGTAATGTCATTGAATAATCTAAAAAAACAAATACTTGATACATTTGATAACCCCCAGTTGAAAGATGATTATTTGATCAACATGAGAATTAATGAATTTACTTGCTTATGTCCATTAACCGGGCAACCTGATTTTGCTGAATTTTCTATAGATTATGTTCCTGATAAACTATGTGTTGAATTGAAATCATTAAAGTTATATATGGCATCATATAGAGATGAAGGAGCATTTCATGAAGATGTAACTAATCGGATTTTGAATGATATATGTCAGCTAATTAAACCAAAATGTACTATTCTTATTGGCTATTGGAAAATAAGAGGTGGTATTACAACGACAGTAACAACTAAATATTATAAAAAAGGTTGGAAAGATATTAATAAATTAGTCTAAATGCAAAATTACTATCTGAAGTTAATTATATTTGTCCTTTTATCTGCATATCAGTTTCATATTTATGCAGAACCCGCTAACGAAAAATACAAGACATATAAGGGTGATATTATATTTTTCGAAATTTCTAAAAAAGAATATGAATTGGGTTACAAATTAAACAATATTAGCCTTCTAGTTTTGAAAAAAGAAAATAAACATTATTTGGTTTATGGTGTACCTTATCATACTGCAGTGGGTAAACATGAAATATTAGTAAAAAATACCCTATCTAATAAAAAATTTAAATTTACGGTTTTAGAAAAAGATTTTAATAAACAATTTATTCGCATTAAAAAAAAATATACATCCCCATCAGATGAACAAATAATTAGAATTTCTAAAGAAAAAAATATTATTGGCAAATATAGGAATTTATGGACAAATAATAAACCTGACATAAAATTTATAAAACCTGCTGATGGTGTGGTTACTGGTGTTTTTGGTACACGAAGATTTTATAATGGTATAGAAGGTAATTATCATAATGGATATGATATAGCAGGGAGAGAGACTGATTATGTATTAGCTCCAAGTCATGGTGAAGTAATTTTAGTGGGTGATTTTTTCTATAATGGTAAATTTGTTTACATTAATCATGGAAGTGGTTTAAAAAGTATATTTTTACATCTAAGTAAAATTCATGTAAAGCAAGGTGATACAGTGAGTAAAGGTCATGTTATAGGTCAAATTGGTTCAACAGGTGCTTCGACAGGGCCGCATTTACATTGGTCAGTTACATTAAATCAGACCTATGTAAACCCAGAACTATTTTTACATTACTGATACTTATAAAGTTTTGCTTGAAGGATCATTGAATTAGTTGCAGAATATAGATTCTATATAAAAATGGAGGGTTATAATGCCGCAATATGTTATAGAAAGAGAAATACCTGGTGCTGGTGATTTATCTGGCGATGATCTTAAAGGAATTTCACAAAAATCATGTGGAATACTTAAAGACATGGGCACAGGTATAGAATGGGTACACAGTTATGTTACAGGAGACAAAGTTTTCTGTATTTACAATGCAGATAATGAAGATCTTATTAGACAACATGCAGAAACTGGTGGATTCCCAGCAAACAATATCTGTGAAGTAAAAAACGTTATTAGTCCTAAAACTGCGGACTAGTATTATTTTACAATATTTTTCAAAGAACCCATTAATTAAATGGGTTCTTTTCGTTAGATGTATTAATTTTTACAGGTGTACCAGGTAATCCAAGAGCCTGTTCATATCTATTTTGTAAATATTTTAAATAAGATATAGGGAGTTGATCTACTTTATTGCCATAAATATAAATCAATAAATCTTTAGATTTTGACTGTTGGGCAAATTTAATTTTTACACGGCGATTATTTATGGTTGGTGGCGGATGGGCTTGTACAGATTCATACAATATTTTTGTAAGTTTTGATGATTTAAATCTTTTCTGTAAATTATCTGTGATTATATATATTGATTCTAGAAGTTTATTTATATTTTTATTCTTGAGAGCTGATACTAATATTATGAATGCGTTATTTGTAATTTTCGAGAAATATTCTAATTCTTTTTTTAATGCATTAATTTCTGGTTTTTTTAATAGATCAATTTTATTGATTACAATAATATAAGGTTTATTATATTTTTTTATTCGTTCAAGTATTATTTTATCCTGTTTAGTAATACCTTCATTAGCACTTAGGGTTAACACGCATATATCAGTTTTTTTTATTATTTCTAAAGTATTGCTTATACTATATTTTTGTATTTTTGTAATTGTCTTGGCTTTTCTAAATATTCCTGCAGTATCATATATTGAAAATTGCTTCTTTTTATATTCAAAAGGAAATTCTATACTATCCACTGTAGTTCCAGGTATATCTGAAATTATCATTAAATCATTTTTCAGAATTTTATTAGTTAAGGATGATTTGCCAACATTGGGTTTCCCTATAAATGAAATTTTATATCTGGATTCTTCATTATTTGTAATATGAAATCTTATAAATTTTGTAAAAATAACATCTAATAAAAGATTTAATCCTTTGTTAGTCTTAGCAGATATTTCTACTATATCAATAATTCCAAGTTTAAAGAAATCACAACTATTAAATTTTTTTGAAGTAATATCTATTTTATTGATAACTAAAATAATTTTTTTATTTTTTTTTCTAAGCGATTCGCATA
>CAYFGJ010000045.1:0-8544 GCA_964342835.1 uncultured Ectothiorhodospiraceae bacterium
GCCAAGATGATATAATTTTTTTTGCCAAGTTTTTCCCCATATTCATTCTTGCTCTATAAACTGATATTCCATCTAAAATTGTATCTGGTCTTGCAAAATATACATATTCAAAAATACATGGATTATAACCTTGAGGTTCGCAACATTGTCTTGTATGAACATTACCTTCTATATCTATAAATATTGCTTCACCAGGCCTTATATCTCTTACCAAAGTAAATCCAGCTGAGTTCAAAGCTACCGATTCTGATGCAATCATGGTTTCTTGTTTGCCATCAATTTCTCTTGTTCCAAAACATAGTGGTCTTATTCCTCTTGGATCACGAAATGCAGCAATACCTCTATCTGCAATTAAAGAAACAACTGCATATGCACCTTTTACTCTTCTGTGTACTCCTGCAATAGCATAGAATAAATCATCAGGTGTAAATTTTTCTTTGCTGTGTAAATGTAACTCATGTGCAAGTATATTCAATAGAATTTCCGAATCAGACTTAGTATTAATATGTCTTAAGTCTTCTGAAAATAAATTGTCTTTAAGTTCTCCTGAATTTATTAGATTTCCATTATGCGCTAATCCAATACCATAAGGAGAATTAACATAAAAAGGTTGAGCTTCAGATGGACTCTCTGCATGACCAGCTGTTGGATAACGTACATGACCAATGCCTAGATGCCCTTTAAGTCTATTGATGTGTTTATAGTCAAAACCATCTCTAACTAGACCAAGTGATTTACGTAGTGCTATTTTACCATCATGATTTGTTAAAATACCAGATGCATCCTGACCTCTATGTTGTAAGACTGTTAGTGATTCATATAAATCATGAACCACATGGTTTACGCCATAAAGTGCAACAATCCCACACATAAGCCTATATTATATTCATATTTGTAAAGTATCAAAGAATGAATTATGTGATTTAAGAAATTTTTCTATAAATTTTTCAAAATATGGTATGAACTCTGATTCTTCCCAATATAACGTTGATGTTATATCAGTATATCCAAATACATAAATAATCAAAATTATGAACAAATTCCCCTTTAATAAACCAAAAAACACACCTAACGCTTTATTAGAGCTTGACATACCAAATACATTTATAATCTGAGTAATAATAAAGCTCAATGATACAGATAATAAAAATGTTACTGAGAAAATAATTACGAAAGATAATATTTTTGAAATAGTATATGCTTTAATATAATTATTAATATAGTCAGCTGGTATGTGGTAATAATAAATAGAAAAATATATTGCTAACCCCCAACAAACAAAAGAAATTAATTCAGATGCAAAACCTCTTAATAATCCTAATAATGACCAAAAAAGTAAGAATAATATTATAAATAAATCTAATAATGGCATTTATTTTTTTACTTCTATAAGTTTTCCTTGTATGTTTAGGGTTCTTTTAATTTTTGCTTTAATCTGTAGAGCCATTAATTTATCGACATATGGACCAATTGTAATAAACTTTTTCTTCTTATTATATCTCACAGAAGTTTTAAACCCTAAGTTCTTCAATTGTTTTTTTATTTTTTGATTCTCTTCATCAATGTTATTGTAGGAAAATATTATAATCCAAGATTGAGATATCAATCTTTCTGATATAGGAATTTTAGACATATCAATATTACCTACACTTTCAAGGTTATCTGTATCTGTTTTTTTTGAAGGTTGTTTAGGAATTACTAATGAATATATAATTTGTCCAGATTGATTAATATATTCTAATAATGGTTTACCAAATAAATATAATGGAATTAAAAATAATATAAATAATTTAATTAAAAAGCTTTTAGTCATTATAAATTTATCACTTGATTCGTAGTTGATTTTAAATAGTTCAGAATCTCTGACACGGTATAAAAAGAACCATATATTATTAATCTATCATTTTTCTTTAGATTTTTAACTGCTTCTTTATAAGCTTGTATAATCGAACTAAATGAATTTAAATTATTTTTGTCAATTAAAGAAATTAATCTGTGCTTGATTTCATCTGCATTCATTCCTCTATTACTATCAATAGTACCACAATACCATTTATGAACAATTCTTCTTAGAGGCTTAACCAATTCATAAACATCTTTATCATTGAGAACACCTAAAACAGCATATGTCATACCTGACTGCTTGTTTGATAAGTTATTTTTTAATTTTTTGGCAGCATCTGCATTGTGAGCTACATCAAGAATAATTTCTGGATTTTTTTTTATAATTTGATATCTACCTATTAACTCTATGTTTTCAAACCCTCTAATTAAATTATCTAAATTTTTTAAAAGATCGGGGTCTATATAGGATAAGCATGATAAAACTGCTCCAGCATGATCATATTGGAATGTACCTGTTAGAGGCAATTTTGGTAAAGATAATATTTTTAATTTATTATTTTTCCAACTCCAACTATTATTAGAAATTTTTATATTAAAATCTTTTCCATTATGTTTAAAATAGCTTTTATTGTCAGTAGCATATTTTACCAGTACATCAGGTGGATTCTTTTGAGCATATATACTAAATTTGAAAGGCCTCATCACTCCAGCTTTTTCTAATGCAATACTTTCTATTGTTGATCCTAGAAATTCAGTATGATCAATACTGATTGATGTTAAAATTGATATATCAGAATCAATAATATTGGTAGCATCCAATCTACCTCCCAAACCAACTTCTAAAATAGCATAATCTAAATTAGATTTACTAAATAAATAAAAAGCTGTTAATGTGGCAAACTCAAAATATGTAAGTGTAATATTACCTCTTATTGTATTAATGTGATCAAATGCTTCTATAATTTCATTATCACTTACATATACTTTGTTAATTTTAATTCTTTCGTTATAGATAAGTATATGAGGTGAAGTAAAAACTCCAATATTTAATTTATTTTCATATAAAATACTTTCAAGCATGGATGCTGTAGAACCTTTGCCATTTGTTCCTGCTATAATAATTATTTTCTTTGCAATTTTTTTTATATTGAGTTTTTTGTAGACAGATTTTATTCTTTCTATCTTAAAATCTATATTATGAGGATGTAGGGTTTGCTGCCAATCTAACCAATCATCTAGAGATTTGAAATTTTTAGTCATTGTTACTTATTATTTGTAAAAGTACTTAAGATATTATAAATAATTGAACGATGATCTAAACGGTTTGCAATAATATCAATGGAACCATGAGTCTTTAAGAACTCACTTTTCTGAAAACCCGCTGGTAATTTTTCTCCTACAGTTTGTTCTATTACTCTAGGTCCAGCAAATCCAATTAAAGCATTCGGTTCAGCAATATTAACATCTCCTAGCATAGCAAGGCTTGCCGAGACACCTCCCATTGTTGGATCTGTTAATACAGAGATAAATGGTAAATTTTCTTTTGATAGTTCATTAAGTGCAGAACTAGTTTTTGCCATCTGGAAAAGTGAAAAAAGTGATTCTTGCATTCTAGCACCACCACTTGCAGCAAAGCATATTAATGGTACTTTTAATTCGATACATAGTTTAGCTGCCCTACTAAACTTTTCACCTACGACTGATCCCATTGAGCCACCAAAAAAAGAATATTCAAAACAACATATTATTATTGGCATTTTTTTCAATTCACCTTTAAATGTTACTAAAGCATCCTTTTCTCCAGTTTTTTGTTGAGTTGATGATAGTTTGTCTTTATATTTTTCTTTATCTTTGAATTTCAATACATCTTTAGGTGTAATATTTGTAAATAGTTCTTCACGATTCTTTTGATCCAAAAATATATCAATTCTTTTTCTAGCAGAAATTCTTCCATGATGATTACATTTAGGACATATATTTATATTTTTTTCATATTCAGCTCTATATATAACAGCTTCACAATTTACACATTTATGCCATAACCCTTCTGGAACAGATGATTGTTTTTTTTTAGCTGCTCTAATTCTAGATGGTAATATTTTATCAAGCCAACTCATTTTTTATTTATAGCTTTTTTAATATGACTTACAAAAGATTGTATTTTTTTTATCATAATATTTTTTTTGTTATGGTATTTTTCTATTAATTCTACTATAGAACTTCCAATAATTATAGCATCAGAAAAGGAACTGATTTTTTTAGCAGATTCAGCATTTTTTATACCAAAACCTACAGCAACGGGTATATTTGAATTAGAAAACCCTCTAATTGTGTTTACCTTATTTTTTACAATTTTAATATTATCTATAGTAGAACCAGTAATTCCTTTTAGGGAAACATAATAAACATAACCACTCGATTTTTTTACAATTCTCTTTAATCTTACGTTATCTGTCGTGGGTGATGCTAAAAATATTTGATCTATATTATTTTCTCTTAATTTAGTATTCAAATTTTTTGATTCTTCTGGAGGCAGATCTACTATTAACACTCCATCGACTCCAACTTTTTTAGACATTTTTGAAAATTTTATATAGCCTATTTTTTCAATAGGATTCATATAACCCATTAAAACAATTGGAGTGGTTTTATTATTTTTTCTGAAAGCTTTAACAATATTTAAAGTTTTAATCAATGAAATTTTATTTCGCAAGGTTCTTTCTATAGCTTTCTGAATAATAGGACCATCAGCAATAGGATCGCTAAACGGAATCCCTAATTCTATAATATCTACTCCAGATTCAACTAAAGTATTAAGAATTTTTAAAGAAGAACTGATATTTGGATCACCGCTTACAGTATATGCTATGAATGTTTTAATCCCTTCTCTTTTGTTTTTACAAAAAATATCTTTAATTCTCGTCATATTTTTATTCGCTTTAATGAAGAAATTGTATCAATATCTTTATCGCCTCTTCCGGATAAATTAATTAGTATATTTTTATTCTTCTTTTTTTTGGCTAATTTAAAAGCATAAGCCAAAGCATGTGCAGATTCTAATGCTGGGATAATACCTTCTTTTTCTGTTAAAATTTGAAATGCTTCAACAGCTTCTTTATCTGTCACACTGACGTATTTAACTCTTTTAGTGTCTTTTAACCATGAATGTTCAGGACCTACACCTGGATAATCTAAACCTGCAGAAATAGAATGTGTTTCAGATATTTGTCCATCATTGTTTTCCATAATATATGTTTTGTTACCATGTAATATACCTGGATTGCCATCATTTAATGGTGCAGCATGTTTCCCAGTTGCTATTCCAAATCCTCCTGCTTCTACACCGATAATTTCAACTTTGTCATTTAAAAATGGATAAAATAATCCTATTGCATTAGATCCTCCTCCAACACATGCAATCAAAATATCAGGTAGTTTATTATAATTTGTCTTCATTTGTTTTTTTGATTCAATCCCTATTATTGATTGAAAATCTCTTACAATCATTGGATAAGGATGAGGGCCAGCAACTGAACCTATAATATAATGTGTGTTATCAACATTTGTTACCCAATCACGAAGAGCTTCATTCAAAGCATCCTTGAGAGTTTTCGATCCAGAATTAACTGGAATTACTTCAGCGCCTAACAGTTTCATTCTATAAACATTTACGCTTTGTCGCTTTATATCTTCTGCACCCATATAAACAACACATTTTAAATTAAATCTTGCACAAGCTGTTGCGGTAGCAACGCCATGTTGTCCTGCACCTGTTTCAGCGATAATTCTTGTTTTTCCCATTTTCTTCGCTAATAAGGCTTGTCCTAATGCATTATTTATTTTATGTGCGCCAGTATGATTCAAGTCTTCTCTTTTCAAATATATCTTGCACGTACCTAACAACTTACTAATAGAAGATGCATAATAAATAGGGGTTGGTCTGCCAACATAATCTGATAATTCTTTATTATATAATTTCTTAAAACTAGATGATTTAGCTATTTTACGATATGATTCTTCCAGTTTTTTCAAAGGATAAATTAATGTTTCCGATACATACATACCCCCATATATATCAAATCGACCTTGTTTATCTGGGAATTTTTTATAGTTAATTTTTTTCATTAAAATTTTCTGCTATTTTGACATTTTCTAGAAATTTTTTCACCAAAGTGATATCTTTTTTGCCTATCATTGATTCTACACCACTACTAATATCTATGCCCCATGGTTTATAGTTTTTTATAAGATCAGCAATATTCAATAAATTTAAGCCTCCACTAATAAAATAAG
Source organism: uncultured Ectothiorhodospiraceae bacterium (assembly GCA_964342835.1). Taxonomy (GTDB): domain Bacteria; phylum Pseudomonadota; class Gammaproteobacteria. The sequence continues at coordinate 6,139 of CAYFGJ010000045.1, forward strand.
GTTTTGTCTTTATGAAATCTTTAAATTCATCATTATCATGTAACATTTTCCAATCAAAAACTTTTCCCGTTCCACCTGTTTTGTTATTAATTTTTGTATCCAATAGCAGTGCAAACGAAGATTGATAATTTTGGATATCTTGAGATAGATTTCCATCTGGATTAATTGATATTGTTTTAATATAAGGAATATTGAAACTTTCACATAAAGTAGCACTCTCATTACCATGAAACTGCAAAAAATCAAATTCAATATTTTTTATAATATTTTCTAGAAAATTAGTTCTTTGATTTTGAAAAACACCAATAATTTTTTTTCTATCTTTACAAATATTATATATTTGTGTAGCTGTAGATAGTGAGAGACATCTTGGGCTAGCGTCAACAAAAATTAAACCAATATAATCAAAATCTAAATCTACAATTAATTTAGCATCATCAATATTTGTAATTCCGCATAATTTTATTTTAACTGTATTCATAAACATATATTAACATAAATAAAAATCATTATTATTTACGTTAATGTTATATTTTTTAGAGTAATTTACATTAAATAAATATAAACCAGATGCTGAAATCATTTTACTGGCTTTTGATCTATCTTTCATAAGTATAAGATTTTTCATATGAGTTGAAGTATATTTATCAGTACCTATATCAAGCAAGGTTCCAACTATATTTCTTACCATATGATATAAAAAACTATCAGCAATTATATCAATAATTAAAAATTTTTTTATTTTTTTTACTTCTATTTTTTTTATTGTTCTAATTGGAGAATTAGATTGACAACCAGATGATCTAAAGGAACTAAAATCATGTTTACCTAAAAGAAATTTTGATGATTTTCTTATATTTTGAATATTCAATTTTTCTTTATAGTGATAGACTAAATTATTAAAAAATGTTGGCATTAAAATATCATTATAAATAATATATCTATATTTTCTTGAGATTGCTGAAAATCTAGCATGGAAAGTATTATCAACATGAAAAATCTTTTTAACTTTTATATCATTTGGTAATAATGCATTAATTCCATTAATCCAGTTATTATCTTTTCTTTTACTTAATGTATCAAAATGAATAATTTGATTAATTGCATGAACACCAGTATCAGTTCTACCCGCACAGATCGAAGTTATTTTTTCATTAGATATATTAGATATTGCTAGATCAATATGATATTGGATAGTATTTTTTGATTTCGTGGTTTGTGCTTGCCAACCAAAATATCTCGTTCCATTGTACTCTATACACAGAGCGATTCTCATTTTTTGTAGTATATGTATAAAATTATATTATCTATCATCAAGATTTAAATATAATAATCTTGCTTCATGTTTATCTTTTTCTGTTCCTGAATCAACGATCTTAATTAGAAGTTCTTTTGCCTTACCAATATCTTTGCCTTCTATTAACGCTCTGGCTAAATCAATTTGTGAAATATTTTCATCAGACATTATTTCGTCTGTACTTAGTGCATCTTCTTTTGTAAGAACAGATTTAGAAACTTTTTTTCTAGCAATTTTTTTCTTAGAAACTTTTTTCTTTTTAGTTGTTTTTTTAATAACATCCAAATTTTCATCTTCCACATCAACTCTTCTTATTTTTTTTACTCTTATTGGTGTAGCTTGATTTTCAAGATTTGTTTTTTTCGTTAATTTTTCCAATAACTCTCTAATTAATGTAGCTTGTTCAACTAATTTTGGTGTATTTTGATCGGTTTGGTTTTCATTTTTTGAATAGTCAAGCTCAGCTTTCAAGTGTTTTATTTTTCTATTGAGTTGTATGATTGAATTGCTAAAATAACGGAATTTTTCACTAAAATATGATACTAAGAACAATAAGAATAATACAATTAGCACATTTTGAGTATTTAATTCTATACTTGGTATGCGCATCGGTGGAATAGATGGCATTTTAGATGCTAATGATATAAAAATTTGTTTAGTTATAAGTAGTGCTTGTGGCGTAACTGGTGCTATAAATCTAAAATATTCTAACACTAAAACTACTATTATAATATATATAATCAGTTTAAATAATTTTGTCATTACGCTTCCTCAATAAGTTTTTCTGCAATCTGTATACTGTTCAATGCAGCACCCTTTCTAACATTATCAGCAACTACCCAAATATTCAAAACATTATTATTAGTTAAGCTTTTTCTGATCCTTCCCACATAGACATTGTCAGTTCCATTGCCTTCAATTTTTGCAGTTGGAAAGACAATATTATTAACATCATCCATCAAAGTTATAGATTCACAATTATTATAATCATTTATAATATCTTCAACATTTATCTCTTTTACTGTTTCAATTGTAATTGATTCAGAGTGACCAATTATTACTGGAACACGTACAGCAGTAGGATTTATGTTTATTTTTTCACTTAATAT